>AP024676.1:2178685-2489925 GCA_025998955.1 Candidatus Roseilinea sp. | reverse complement strand
ACCGGCCTTCGCTAATAGATCGGGTCAAATGGCGCAGCGACGTTAGACGATACTGGAGGGAAGAATGGGACAGAGGACGCTGGTATGAGCCACAATACACAACAGATTAGCTTCAAATACTCGCCATATTGGCGCAAAGTTTCACCATGGCGAGACGACTGTGACTGTCCAGAAGATGATCCCTGTATTGAGGGCATCTTCTTCGATGATCCAGATGTGGATGAAGGCGTTTGCTTGAGTGAGCTTCTCTCCGGCAGAGTGAAGGTTGGTATCCCAAACTATCTGCGCCAGTCTCTTATTCGATCCTTGCAAGCGTCAGGCAAGAAGATTAGTGAGGAATACCTAAACGCAGCTATAGATGAGTTATCGAGGACGCCGCCAGTTCCGTGGATTCAGCACAATGAATGGCCTGTGTGCTGTGGTGATTTCTGTCAATATCTTGGCGAACTAGGCAAATTGCCCGAGGAGATTGAACCAATTGTAGAAGCTACTACGCTTTGGGAGTTAACAGACGAGACAAGCCGACAAAAATTCACTGATGCACAATCGTTGTGGAACTGCGTCAATTCAGGCTGGTGCTCGGGATTCTTGTTTGAGTGCGCGGTTTGTAAAAAGAGAGTAGTAATTATTCAGAGTTATTGACCACACGCTCTACTACCTTTGCTGCCAGACGAATTCGTTTAGTCTGCAACCAGTAGACTTGGTAAGCCGCAGGCGGTGATGCACCTGAACAGCGCGCCGATCGCCAGCTACGACGCCAACGGGAACATGGTGAGCCGGTGGGACAACGGGGTGTGGTTCACGCAGGAGTGGAACGCGGACAACAAGGTGACGCGGGTGTATGGCAACGGGCAGGACATTTACTATGCCTACGACGCCGACGGCACGCGGGTGCGCAAGACGCACAACGGCCAGACCACGGTCTACATCGGCCCGCATGCGGAGTGGAACAGCAGCACGGGCTGGACGAACTACTACTACTTCAACGGGCAACGGGTGGCGATGCGCAACAGCGGCGGGGTGTATTGGCTGCACGGGGATCACCTGGGCAGTGCCTCGCTGGTGACGAATGCGAGCGGTGGGGTGGTGTCGCAGAGCTGCTAGTGCGAAGCCTCCCTGTGGGACACGCCGTATGGCTCGGCGCGGCACGTTAGCGGCACGTGGCCGACGGATCGGCGGTTCATCCCGCCGTTCGCTACGCTTACGCGGGACGTGGCCGCCGGCCAGCGTTTGGAAGGCAGTGTCGGCCTCTATGATTACAACGCGCGCTACTACTCGCCGCTGTTGGCCCGCTTCCTCTCGCCGGACAGCATCGTGCCGCGGCCGGACGATCCGTCCCACGGGGACTCCCTGCGGTCGCAGGCGCTCAACCGCTACAGCTATGCGCGCAACTCGCCGTTGGTGCGGGTTGACCCCGGCGGACACTTCGATATTCCTTCTGAGTTGCACGACTTCCTGGCCGGAGCGAACTATGCTTTGTGGAGCGCAAACGCACTCATCACCGACGAGGCCACTCAACGAGCGCTGCTCAGTTACACCGAGCCGATTGGCGAGTCGCGTGACTACAATCCAGCATATCAACTTGGTCAGTTGACCGGCAACGTGCTGGCAGTAGCCCAAGGGGGTCGTGGAGGTCGGCGCAGGTGCCGGGCTGGCCGGGAGCGGGGCGGCGGCGTGTGGGACGGGCGTGTTGTGTGTTGCCGGCGCACCCGCGCTGGCAGGCGGGGTGGCGCTGGCCGGGCATGGAACACTGGTAGCTACGAAAGGGAGCGTGCAGCTTGCTGAACAGGTGACTTATCTGCAGGCGAGCGCGCGCGAGCTGCGGAAGAACATGGAAGCCGAGGGGGTTCGGTTTGGGTTGTTCGACTCAGCGCATCACATCGTGCCCAGGAACATCAGTTACGGACGCGCGGCCGAAGCGCGACGGATACTGAGCGACGTGGGGATCGGCATAGACGATGCGGTGAATGGGGTGAAGCTGCCGTGGTTCAGGCATCAAACGATGGGATTGCATACAGAAAGAGCCGTGGAGGCGGTTGTAAAGAGATTGGAGGATGTTAAAGGGAATAAGCAAGAAGTTCTGCGTGTGCTGAGCGAGCTTCGCCAAGAAATCGAGTCTGGCGCATTCAATCCGTGAGGAGAACAGCGTGCGTTTATATGAATACTTTGCAGACGGTGATAAATATCGCGGCCTTCGATTAGTGTGGCCAGAAGAGGATCTGGCACACCTCAACTTTCTGGAGTCGCTAAACGGTCGGCGCCTTGAAGCCGAGTGGATACCATTCAAAGTAGAGATTGAGCCGAAATGGTGGAAGCGCTGGCCTGACCTCTGGAGTATTAGCTCAAGGCCGACGTTCAATCGGCGTGCGCGCGAGGTGTTCGAGCCATTGTTGGAACAAGTGGTGGAATTCCTGCCGGTCAAAGTAGTGAACTACGACTACGAATTGTTCTTTGTGAATGTGCTGGACGTGGAAGACTGTGTTGATTATGAACGGGCGACTTGGCGTTGGGTAGAGTTCGAGGACATAGACAAGCTGAAGCTCATCAAGAAATACAAGTTCCACGCGGAATGCGTGGAACGGAAGCTAATCTTCAAAGTGCGGAGTGGACGTGCATGGAAGGACATCATTACGGAGCGATTCGTGGAGGTGACGAATCGGCATAAGTTGAAGGGGTTGTATCTAGGGCGGCTGGCGTTTCTGGATGACACCGCGAGCGATGAATGAGCGCGAACGACAGGGGTAGTCGCGCGGTTGCGCTAGCGCGAAGCCTCCCTGTGGGATGGGCGGTATGGTTCGGTGCGCCACGTTAGCGGGACGTGGCCGACCGACTGGCGCTTCATCCCGCCGTTCTCTACACTCACGCGGGACGTGGCCGCCGGCCAGCGGCTGGAGAGCGGCGTTGGCCTCTACGACTATCCCCTGCGGGGACCTCCGCTGCGCTCCGGCAACGCGCGCTATTACTCGCCGTTGTTCGGGCGGTTCCTCTCGCCGGACAGCAGCGTGCCGCGGCCGGACGACCCGTCCCACGGGGACTCCCTGCGGTCGCAGGCGCTCGACCGCTACGCCTACGTCCGCAACAACCCGCTGAGATACACCGACCCGTCCGGGCACGCTGAGAAAGATCCTTTCAAGCGCTTCTTGTGCGACTGGGCGCCGCAGCTCTGCCAACCCAGCACACCCCCGTTGTTGAACGAGCAGCAAGCCGGCCAGGCGCTCTCGGCGCAGCCAACGCCGGTGATGCTGAACAACGGCACGCAGATGCCCCTGTTTGCCGCCAAGCGCGAGGGGGAGGGAGAAGGCAAAGGCAGCGGGATCGGCGGGCTGATCGGGTCGTTACTGCGACTGTTGGGCAGTGGAGGCGCCGGCAAGGCCGCGCAGGAGTTGTCCAAAGACGGCGATCCGACGAATGAGATACGCAACTTCAAGAGCTTCACTGCCCAGAACTTTCGAGAGAATTTAATGCGTCTCACAGGCAAGGCTGCAGATGAAGTGAGGGGGCTGGATGCGCATCATGTGCTACCACGGAAGTTCGAGCGCGATTTTGCAAAAGCAGGTCTTAATATCCACGATCCCAAGTTTGGCAGCTGGGTAAACTCATCTTTACACCGTAGTTGGAGCGGAGAGCATAACGAAAAGTGGCGCAGGTTTCTGTCAACTAAACCTGGTCGTGAAGATATCCTACAGTTCGCGCAACAACGAGCAAAGGAGTATGGTTTTGATGTCCACTTCGATACCCCCTGACTACAACAAATTCTTCGAACTCGCTGACCCGCTTGCCAATCGGCCATTGCGATTGAGTGATGAGCACTATAGCGAATGGCTAAGCCGGGATCAGGCCTGGAGGCTTTTCAGGGGTGAACTCAAGCTGGCCGAGCCACTTAGACTAGGTGCTTACATGGGTAGTCAAGCGGCAGATTTTCTTTGGGCTGGCCTGGCTCATATCATCTGCGTTTCATCGCGTGTCATAGATCTGCTCATCGTAAATCAAGTCACTGGTTGGTCTACTTATCCAGTAGAGGTGTTCGACCGTAAGGGTCAATTACTGGCGGAATATCTTGGCTTCGCTGTGACTGGCGCAGAGTGTCATCGTGACCGCGGCCGTAGCCAAGTTGTTACTAAGCTCAATGCTGCTGGCAGACCTATTCGAGTATATAAGGGATTGTATTTTGACGAAAGCCAGTGGGATGGCAGCGACTTCTTTCTAGTGCAACCCCTCAACAGTATAGCGGTGACTGAGAAAGTTTATCGTCTGTTCAAACGCGCTAAGGTGACGAATGTACGACTGACACCGCTGATCCAAGTCGAGCTAGACGTGACGCTAGATCAATTCGAGAAGGACTGATCAGCTACTTTGTAGCGGCAGTAGCACCATCCAGCTCTACTTTCATAGCTACCTATGCCTGTATGTCACCAAGTCGCCCAGTAGCCTGTGCTGAGTTGGTCGAAAACTCTGCCGCTTCCTCTCGCCGGACAGCATCATCCCCAATCCCGGCAACCTCCCAAGCCCTCAATCGCCACAGCTATGCGCAACCAACTCGCTGAGATACACCTATCCGCGTGGGCACGCCTAAAAGTTAGTCTTTGTCAAGAATACATAGTGATCCGCTATCTGACGATCCAAAGTGGCCGCGACGGCGATCGAAAAGGGCGCATCTTGAGATGGCGATAGCAGGCCTGCCGGAAGCGATTGAACGTGCCCGCGATCTGAGCGGTGTGCTGCTGGGGTGCCCAGGGCAGTGCCCTTGGCCCACCCTGTTGTTAATCCCGCTGCCCTTTTCCCCTTTTTAAAGTGCCCCATCTGCTACGCAGCCTATAATCACCGGTAATCTCGGACACTCTATCCTCATCAACCATGGAGGCGCGTGCGATGCGGCTACTCGAACAGATTCCTCACCTTCGCTTCCCTGCTCCCTTGCCCGCGACGTTGCTCGAAGTGCGTCAAAGGTTCGATGGGCCGCGCGTGGATGATCTGATCGGCGCGACGCGCAAAGCACTGGAAGAGAGCGGTCTGCTCGCACGGATTCACACCGGCGACAGCGTGGCCGTGGGTGTGGGCAGCCGCGGCATCGCTAACATCGCCATCATCGCCCGCGCTGCCGTGGACCGGCTGAAGGAACATGGCGCGCGGCCGTTCGTAGTCGCGGCGATGGGCAGCCACGGCGGAGCGACGGCGGAAGGCCAGCGCGAGCTGCTGGCCGGCATGGGCGTCACCGAGGAGAGCATCGGCTGCGAGTTCCGCATCACGATGGAGGTGAAGGAGATCGGCCGCATTCCCGACGGCCCGGCGCTGCACCAAGACATCTACAGCGCAGCGGCCGATCACACCATCCTCATCAGCCGGATCAAACCGCACACCGACTTCCACGGCAAGCTCGAAAGCGGCCCGGCGAAGATGGAGGTGATCGGGCTGGGCAAGCGCCACGGCGCCGAGATGATGCATGCCTGGGGCACGGCCGGCTTTCAGCGCTTCCTGGCGCCGGCCGCCCGCGTATATGAAGCCAACACCAACGTGCGCGGCGCGATTGCCATCATCGAGAATGCCTGCGAAGAGACCGCCGAGATCGTCGGCTTAACCGCCGACCAAATCGGCACCGAAGTAGAGGAGCGCCTGTTGCGGAAAGCCAAGTCGCTGATGATGAGCCTGCCGTTCAAGAGCATAGACGTTCTGGTGATCCGTGAGTTGGGCAAGAACATCAGCGGCACCGGCATGGACACCAACGTCCTCGGCAAGCTGGAGGTCAACCGCCAGCCGGAGCCGGAAGACCGCAACGACATCGGCGCGCTGGTGCTGCTCGACTTGACCGAAGCGACGCACGGCAACGCCTCCGGCATTGGCCTGGCCAATGTGACGACGGCGCGGGCCGTGCGCAAGATAGACTTCATCGCGACTTACACGAATGCAATCACTGCAACGACCTTCGGCCTAAAGCGCTCGGTCATTCCGATCACGATGGCCGATGACCGGCGGGCGCTGGAAGTGGCCGTGCGCTGCTGCGGCGTGCCGCCCGACCGCGAGCCAACGTTCGTCTTCGCGCGCAATACGCTCACCGTTGAGCACTTGTGGATGAGCCCCAACCTGCGTCCGCAGATCGAAGCCCATCCGCGACTGACCATCCTCGGCGAGACGCCGTTGGCCTTCGACGAAAGCGGCTGTATGACTTCGCCGTGGCGGATGGAACCTTGACGCATGCATCTGTTCACCCCTGCCGGCGCCGATGAGTTTTTGGCGCACACTCAGGGCACCCTCGAGGCGCGCGAAGTGGCCAGCAACTTGATGCTAGGCGTGGCGCTGCGGTTGCGGGCTTACCCCGGCGTCGTCGAACAACGGCCATACTTCGCCGTCGTGGAAGATGAAGGCGGCTTGGTCGCTGCTGCGCTGATGACGCCGCCGCATAGCTTGATCGTGCATGCCGAGCGCGGTGATGCGCAGATCGGCTTCACGCGCATCGCACATGACCTGCGCGAGCATCGCTGGCAGGTGAAGGGCGTGATCGGCCCCGGCGATGCTGCAGACGAATTCCTGAGCATCTGGCAAAGGCTGACCGGCGCGACCGTCCGGCGAACGATGCACGAGCGCGTCTTCCAACTCGAGCGCGTGGTCGAGCCGCGCTGGCCGACGGGTGAGTTTCGCGCTGCGAATGCGGATGACGTGCCGCTCGTCGCCGAGTGGATCGAGGCTTTCCATCGCGAAGCTCTGCCAGATCATCATCATCCGGATCCGGTGGAATGGGCCAAACGTCGCATTGGCGAAGGCGACGTCTTCCTTTGGGAAGATGGCGAGCGACCCGTGTCCTTGGCAGCGCGCAGTCGCGAGACGCCGAATGCGCGGGCAATCGGGCCGGTGTACACCCCGCCCGAACGACGCGGGCGCGGCTATGCTTCGGCCGTAACGGCGCGGCTCAGCCAGCTCATCCTGGATTCCGGCAAGCGCTACGCGATGCTCTTTACCGATCTGTCGAATTCCACGTCGAACAGCATCTATCGCAAGATCGGCTACAAGCCCGTGTGCGATTACAACGCATACCTCTTCAACTGACCATGCCACACGCTTCACTCGTCCTCCGCAACGCCCGTATCTACACGCAGGTGCGCACCGACCCGTGGGCCGAGGCGCTGGCCATCATCGGCGACCGCATTGCCTGGGTTGGCCCAGATATGGAGGCTGCCGATTGGGTCGGGCCGAATACTCAAGTGATTGACGCTGGCCGGCGGCTGGTCTTGCCCGGCCTGATTGACAGCCACTTTCACTTGCTGATGGGCGCGCGCGCCCTGCGTGACCTGCAACTGGATGACGCCCGCACCGTGGATGAAGTGCAATCGCGCCTGCGCGCCTTCGCCGATGCGCACCCGGAGCGCGAATGGCTCACCGGCCGCGGTTGGCAGCACAGTCTCTTCGCCCGGGGTGGCAGACCGGATCGCACCGTGCTTGACGCCGTCGTAGCCGACCGGCCAGTCTTCCTGGTGGCGTCGGACGGCCATAGCGCGTGGGTGAATACCGCTGCCCTGCAGCGCGCCGGCATCGTACACGGCCCGGCGAACCCGCCGGCCTTCGGCGCGGTGATGATGGACGATGACGGACGGGCGACCGGTGAACTGCGCGAGGCCGCGATGGACTTCGTGCGCGACTTGATCCCGCCATTGGCGCGCGAGGAAGAAGATGACCTGCTCCGCCAGGCATTGCGCACCTGCGCCGAATACGGCATCACCAGCGTCCACAACATGGATGGCGACGCGCAGTCGCTGGCGATCTATCGTGATTTCGAGGCGCGCGGCGAGCTGACGCTGCGCATCTACGTGCCGCTCACGATTGAACCGGGCATGCCGGAGGCAGACATCGAGGCCTGGGTGCGCGAAACGCAAGACATCAACCGGGCGACGATCGAAGCGCGCGCCGAGCCCGGTCCCATGCCGTTCGTCCGCACCGGCTGCGTCAAGTTGTTCGCCGATGGCGTGATCGAGTCGAAGACCGCCTGGATGCTGGAGCCGTATGACGACGGCAGCGGCGAATGCGGCCGGCCTAACTTTGCCCCTGACGAGTTCAAGCGGCTGATTACCAAAGCCGATGCGCTCAAGCTCCAGATCTTCGTGCACGCCATCGGCGACGCGGCGGTGCGCGCGGCGCTGGATGCGTTTGAGCTGGCACGCAAGCTGAACCAGCCGCGCGACTCGCGCCATCGCCTCGAGCATATCGAGGTGCTCGATCCGGTGGACCTGACGCGCATGAAGCGCAGGCGCGTGTTGGCCTCGGTGCAACTGCTGCATGCGGAGTTCGGCAGCGATCCGGACAACCCGTGGCGCCGGTTGGTCGGCCCGAAGCGTTGGGCGTGGGGCTTCCCGTGGCGCGCGATTCTGAACGCCGGCGTGCCGATGGCGTTCGGCAGCGACTGGCCGGTGGTCACCATGAACCCGTTCGAGGGCATGCGCGCCGCGCTCACCCGACCCAAGCTCGACTTCAGCGATGCGCGCAGTTACTTCCCCGATCATCGCCTAACGCTGGAGGAGCTGGTCGCCGGCTACACGCTCGACGGCGCTTTCTTCGAGTTCCAGGAGCGCGACAAAGGTCGCATCAAGCCGGGCATGCTGGCCGACCTGGCCGTGCTGGACACCGACCTGTTCAACCTGCCGCGCGCCGATCTGGAAGCCGGCATCGCCGGCACGCGCTCGGCGCTTACCGTCGTCGGCGGCCGCATCGTGCATCGCGCGCTGGCGTGATGGTGTGGACGTAGAGCGTGACTCCCCACTCCCAATCATGAGTCGGAGTGGGGAGTAGGGAGTGGTTATGAATCCATCACCAGCACGATCTTGCCGATGTTGTGGTTGGCCTCCATGCGACGATGTGCTTCGGCGGCGTCGCGCAGTGGGTAGATCGAATCAATGATCGGGCGCAGTTCGCCTCGCTCGAAGCGTGGCATGGCGAACGCGGCGAATGCCTGCGTGAGCGCGATCTTCTCCGGCAGCGGCGTGCGGCGCAGCGTCGTGCCGGTCACCGTGATGCGCTTGGCCATGATGAGTCCCAGATCGAGTTCACCCCTCGAACCGCCCAACATGCCGATCAGCATCAGCCGGCCGTGCATCGCCATCGCGCGCAAGTTGGCGTTCCAATACGGCGCGCCGACGAAGTCAAGCACCACGTCGGCGCCGCGCCCTTCGGTGAGGGCAAGGACGCGCTCGGCGAAGTCCTCCTGCTTGTAGTTGATGGCGTGGGTTGCGCCCAGGTCGCGGCAAAACGCCACTTTCTCGGGCGTGCCGGCAGTGGCGATGACCTGAGCACCAGCAGCGCGCGCCAGTTGGATCGCGGCACTGCCTACGCCGCTTGCGCCGGCATGGATCAGGACGGTCTCGTTCGCCTGCAAGTTACCCAGCGTGAACAGGTTGAGATACGCAGTAAGAAAGGCCTCGGGGATGGCTGCGGCTTGCTCGAACGAGAATCGGTCGGGAATGCGCATGGCCATACCGGCGGGCACCGTCGCCAGCTCGGCATAGCCGCCGCCGGTGACGACGGCCATCACACGGTCGCCGGCGTGCCAGAGACCGGTCGGCTGCACCACCTCGCCGGCCAGTTCCAGGCCGAGGATGGGCGAAGCGCCTGGCGGTGGGGCATAGTTGCCTCTGCGCTGTAATGTGTCGGCGCGATTCACCGCCGTCGCGCGCACGCGCACGAGCAGCTCACCCGCCGATGGCTGGGGGTCAGGCGCGTCGCCGTAACGGAGCACTTCCGGGCCGCCGGGCGTGTCGAAGAGAATTGCTTTCATCCTAGCTTCCTCGCTGCCCACAGCACGGCGATCACCGTCATCGCATCGCGGATCTCGCTGTCGAGCACCATGTCCAGCACGTCCTTGAACGGCAGCACGGCGACTTCGAGGAACTCCGTGTCGTCCGGCACAATCGCGCCGTCGGCGACGCGGACGAGGTCGCGCGCGATGAACAGGTGCGCGACCTCGTGGCATACCGATTTGGACGTGTAATGGGTGTTGATGTATTGCAAGCTTCCGGCGCGGCAGCCGATCTCCTCGATCAGTTCGCGTTGGGCGCTGGCCTCGGGGGATTCGCCGGGTTTGCATCCGCCGGTCGGCATTTCCCAGCGGTGCCCTTCGCCAAAGACGTAGCGATACTGGCGCACCATCACGACGTGCTCGTCGTCCACAAAGGGCAGCACGCCGACACAGGCGTTCATCTCGCACACACCGTAAATCGTCGTCTTGCCGTTGGGCAGCTCGGCGATGTCCTCGCGCAATCGAATCCATGGGTTGCGATACACTTCGCGCGTCGAAAGGGTCTTCCAGGGATGGGGCGTCATAGCATAGGGCTTGCTGAGTTGATTCGGTTGATGAGCTGATAGGCTACCAGATGTTTGCGACGCATGAGGTTCGGCGATCCGATGGCTCAACGCTTCCATCAACCTTATCAACGTTACAACGCCACCTCGCAACTACAATCCGGCCATGTCATTCACCACTCGTCCTGTCGTGCGCGGGCGCAACTATGCCGTGACATCCGGCCACTACCTGGCCACCGCTGCCGGCGTCCGCATGTTGGAGATGGGCGGCAATGCGATTGATGCTGCCGCGGCGGCCTGCTTTGCTCTCAACTTGCTAGAGCCACAGAGCAACGGCATCGGCGGCGAGGTGCCGATGCTGGTGTATATCGCTGCCGAGCAGCGCGTGTATGCCCTCAGCGGCCAGGGATGGTCGCCGCAGGCCTTTACCATTGCCTGGTGTCGTGAGCACGGCATTGACCTGATCCCGGGCGATGGCTACCTGCCGGCATGCACGCCGGCCGTTGTGGGCACATGGGCGCTGGCCGTGGCGCGTTGGGGACGGCTGAGCTTCTCGCAAATCCTCGCGCCTACCATCGAGCTGGCCGAGCGCGGCTATCCGCTCTACGCCGGCTTGCGGCAAAGCCTAATCGCGAACGCGCAGAAGTTCACCGAACTCTACCCGACCACCGGTGCGGTGTATCTGCCCAACGGGCGCATCCCGGAGCTGGGCGAGCCGGTGCGCAACCCCGACTACGCTGCGATGTTGCGCCGGCTTTGTCGGGCCGAAGATGAGGCCAGGCGCACGGGGCGCATCGCCGGCATCGAGGCGGCGCGCAACGCGTTCTACGAGGGCGA
The DNA here is from genome assembly GCA_025998955.1 of Candidatus Roseilinea sp. Classification (NCBI taxonomy): domain Bacteria; kingdom Bacillati; phylum Chloroflexota; class Candidatus Thermofontia; genus Candidatus Roseilinea; species Candidatus Roseilinea sp. The sequence continues at coordinate 2,478,810 of AP024676.1, read as the reverse complement.
AATCGCGCATCGCATCGTCGAGTTCATCCGTGCGCATCCGGTCGCCGATGCCAGCGGCCAGGCGCACGCCGGCTTGCTGAGCGATGCCGACTTAGCGGAGTGGCACGCGCGCGTCGAAGCGCCGGTCTCGATCCACTATCGCGGGTTGGATGTGTACAAGTGCGGCCCCTGGACGCAAGGGCCGGTGTTCCTGCAGCAACTCGCGCTGCTCGAGGGCTACGATCTCGCGGCGATGGGGCACAACTCGCCTGAGTATTTGCACATCTTGATCGAATGCGCCAAGCTGGCCTTCGCCGACCGCGAGGCTTACTACGGCGATCCTGACTTCGACGCCGTCCCGCTGGACTCGTTGCTGTCAAAGTCCTACGCCGCGCAGCGGCGCGCGCAGATCGGCGACACGGCATCCGACGCGATGCAGCCAGGCGACCTGGGCTTCGGTGTTCCCGACTACGCGACGACCTTCGATGTCGCTGCCGATAATCGTCGCGGCTTACAGGTGCCCGACGCGTTTGCGCAGTCCAACGCCGCGCGGCCCTACCGCATCAAGCATGGTCACCTGGGCGATACGACCCATCTCGACGTGATTGATGGCGAGGGCAACATGGTTGCTGCCACGCCGAGCGGCGGGTGGTGGGGCACGTCGCCGGTGATTGCCGGGCTGGGATTTCCACTAGGCACGCGCGGGCAGATGTTCTACCTGAACCCCAATCGGCCAAACGCCCTGGCCCCGCGTAAGCGACCGCGCGCCACGCTCACACCGACGCTGGTTCTGAAGGACGGCCGGCCCTACATGGTCTTCGGCACGCCGGGCGGCGACGCGCAAGACCAGTGGACGTTACAGTTCTTCCTCAATGTGGTCGAGTTCGGCATGGATCTGCAACAGGCGCTGGATGCGCCCATCGTGCACAGCACACACTTCCCGTCGTCGTTCTACCCGCGCGATGCCTACCCGCGCGCCGTGGAGGCCGAAAACCGAATTGCGCCGGAGACGCTGGAGGCGTTGCGGCGACGCGGTCACCTCGTGAACGTCAGCGACGCTTGGTCGCATGGCAAATGTATGGGCATCCGGCTCAACGCGCACGGCACGCTCGAGGCAGGCGTCTCGCCGCGCGGCGAGATCGGCTACGCTATGGCGTGGTAACCGCCGTGCCCAACGCGCGCTGAGCGCTCGATGCATTGAGTCGCTCGCACGATTGGCGTAGCAACTCAAATATGATCAGCGTGACTATGGATGAGGCCAAGCTCAAGCGTGAATGCGAGATTGCGCGCAAGGCGTGCCGGCTGATCGAAGAGGTGCTGGCTGAATGTGGCCCATTGGTCTCGCTCGCCCAGGCTTCACGTGAGACCGGCGTATCGCTGCCGACGATCGCCGAGGCGGTGCGCGCTGAGCGCGTCCCTGCGCTGAAGGTGCTCGGCAAAAGCTGGGTGCGCGTGTCTGCGGTGCGCGCTTACTACGAAGCTGAGGGCGAGGACGGCGATCTATGCCTGCAACGCGCGCTCCAGGCGGATGGCTTGCTCGATGAAGTGCGCCCGCTGAGCGCAACACGGTTCGCCTCGTCAGCCCGGCCGTCGTTCACAGTAGACTGGTCCGTGGCAAACCCAAGTGACTATCCATGAAACGCACACGCGCACTCGACATTCTGGCAAAGGCCGGCGTGCCTCACGAGGTGCGTGAATTCGCAGCGAGCGAGTTCACCGTCGAAGAAGCTGCCGAGCAGCTAGGCCTGTCGTTGAGCATGGTGTTCAAGACGCTACTGGTTAGGGGCGAACGCAACGGGTGGGTCTTCGCGCTCACGCCGGGCGATGCGCAGCTTAGCTTGAGCAAGCTGGCAAAAGTCATGGGCGACAAGCGCGCCGAGCTGGTGGATGTCGAAGACCTGTTTCGGCTGACCGGCTACCTGAAGGGTGGGTGCGCGCCGCTCGGGGCGAAGCGCGACTTCCCCGTGTTCATGGATCAATCGGCGATGGCGCATGCGCGGATTTGTGTGAGCGCCGGCCTGCGTGGCCTGCAGGTGCTGATCGCGCCGGCCGACCTGCAGCGCATGACACGGGCGATCATCGCCGATATTCGTGAGCGCTAGTGGATGAGGCAGTGGAACGCTTTGTGGCCGTGCGCCGTCCATTTCGCGAAGACAAATGTAAAGGAGATTCGAATGCAAAAGACACAGATCATCAAGGTGCTCTCATTCGGCGCTGCGGCGCTATCGCTGGCCGCATGTGCGCTGCCACCCGCGCCGCCGCGTCGGCCGGCCTCGTCCATCGGCGCGACCGGCCTGACCGGTTCGAGCTGGGTACTGGAGTCACTGAACGGTCAGCCGCCCCTGGCAGAAACGATCATCACCCTCAACTTCGAGGCGAACAGGGTGAACGGCTCGGATGGCTGCAATCGCTTCATGGGCAGCTATACCCTGGATGGCTTCAACATCACCTTCGGGCAGCTGGCAGGCACGCTGATGGCCTGCCCTGAGCCGATCATGAAGCAGGCCGCGGACTTTCAGCAGGCGCTCGCCAACGCCAGATCTTTCCGAGCGGCGGATGGACGGTTGACGTTGCTGGACGAATCGGGCAACGCAGTCGCGACGTTCGTCGTGCAGGAGACTGATCTGGTCGGCATGTCATGGCGAGCGCTCAGCTACAACAACGGCAAGCAGGCCGTCGTCAGCTTGATCGCCGGCACCGAGCTGACGGTGGCGTTCGATGCAGAGGGCCGAATCAGCGGCAACGCCGGCTGCAACGCCTTCACCGGTTCCTACAGGCTAGAGGACGACGGCAAGATCACCATCGGCCCATTGGCTGCCACGCGCAAGTTGTGCAACGCCCCCGAAGGCGTGATGGAGCAAGAAGCCCAGTTCTTGGCCGCGTTGGAGACGGCTGCGACGTATCGGATCGAAGGCGATCGCTTGCAGTTGCGCACGGCAGATGGCGCCATGGCTGCCAACTTCCAGCGCGCGAAGTGAGGGAAACACAGCACGGAATACGCAACACGGGTCGCAAGTTGCGTATTCCGTGCCGAAGCGGATGGCTTACGCTAGCGCAGCGCGGATTTCGTTCAGCGCCTGCTGCTCTTCGTTGCTGATGGTCTTGGCGCCGATGCCGAGGAAGCCGCCTTCCTTCGCTGCTTCGGCCACTTTCTGAGCCAGCGTGTTCAGCGCGCTGGCGAAGCTCTGCGCCTCGCCCGGCATTTTGGCCTTCACGGCCACGGCTGCCGTTCGGATCATCCCGATCATAGACTCGCGCGGCGCGTTCTCGTCCAACTCTGGCTTGCCGTCCACTTTTTGCATGGCGCTGCCGAAGGCGATGTTGACGAGCGATGTCGCGTCGGCGTCCTTCAGCACGTCACGCATGACGTCGCCGGCCGCGGTCAACTCCTTCACCGAGCCGACCAGGCCAGAAGGCGATGCACTCATCACGTAGAACGTGGTGGCCAGCGGCGCTAGGCGAATCGCCGTCCACTCGTCAGCGGTAAATGCTTGCTGAATGGCGTTGGCCTTGTCGGTCACGGTCTCGACCTCTTTCAGCACGCCCAGCACTTCGGGGCTGGCGTTGCTCATGAAGTTTCGCTGTTCGGTCTGGAGCATGTTGGCGATGCCCTTCGAGTCGAGGTTTTGCGACTTGGCCGCGCCGGCGATGGCCCCCAACACGACGGGCACGGCCGCGGAGAGCAACGGCGTGACGTCGAAGCCGAGCTTGGCGCTCAGCGTCTTGCCGATGGCGCTGACGGCCGGGCCGAAGATGCCGCCCAGCGCGCCGGCCGATGCTGCGCCAGCCGCCGGGCTACCCTTGGTGAGCATGCTCAAGATGGCCTCCAAACCACCACCGCCGCTGCTCTCCAGACCACCGAGCATACTCATGATCTCGTCCAAGCCAGTCGTCGTTTGCGTCTTCTTGGCCAGTCCATCCTGGATGACGGGTCCAACCACGTCCAGGCCTTTCTGCACGGTCGCATCATCCACGCCGATGGCTTTGCCGATCTTGCCCAATACCTCAGGCGTCATTTGCTGGCTAACGGATTCGAGTAACGTTGTCATGTGTCTTACCTCCTAAACTGAAGAAACGGTATATGGGCCGTTCCGGGCGACGCCATCCCGAGCACGAGCGAGGGAGCAGATGCGCTGCATCGCGCTTGAAAGAGCAAATCCCTCCGATACGACCCCCATGAGAGAACGGGCGCTGCTATCGCGCTATACCGCGCAAGCGGAAAGAAGAGATGACCATGGCGATGCCGCCGACCATGGCAAGGATGGCGATGACGAGGACCAGCGCAACGGCAGATGCACCCGGATTGGCGAGCACATAGATGCCGAGCAGGATGGAGATCACGCCCCACAGGATGAGCCAACCTTCCCCTTGGATCTCGTTGCGGGCGCGGATGGCCCAGATGATGTTGAAAATGCCGCTTACGATGGCGCCGGCGCCGATCAAGATGGCCAGCGTGACGGGCAAGATGATCGCACCGGCGATCGGCTGGCTGAGTAGGAGCAGGCCGGCGATGACGCTGATGAGACCGGCTACCAGTGGCCAGAACCATCCCCTGTCGCCGTCGCGCCGGGTGAACGCGCCGATGATGTCGAAGATGCCGCCGACCAACCAGAACGCGCCGAGGAAGAGAGCGATGGCAATCAACGTGGTCGCCGGGTTGGTGAGCAGCAGGACGCCGATAATCACCGCTGCGATGCCCTGAATCAGCGGGACCCACCAGGTCTTCCGGATAACGCTGCGCATCGCGTCTGCAGCCAGAGTGAGTTCGTTCATCTTTCTTCTCCTTGTAGTTCCTTTTGGCAATTCGTGTTGCCAAACAACGAAAGATTCTAGCCGTAACCCTCCACACTCACAATGGTTTGAAAACAAATTGTTTGCGACGGGTGCATTCGCAACGGGGGCAGATGTATTCGCTCGGGCGCGCTCTGCCCCATTCGCGGCCTATCTAGGCGCGGAACGGCGTCTGCGCCCGACCATGCAAGTTTTGACCCTATGCACGAATGCACCCTTTGCGATGGCGAAGGTGCAAACTCGTGCACAATATAGGCCATGATTCCGGTCAAGACCATTGAGTGGATCGGCGGGCTGGATGGGGTCGCTCGGCTGATTGACCAGACGCTGCTGCCGAACGAATTGCGCTACCTGGACGTGCGCGATGTGGAGACAATGTGGGAAGCGATCAAGATGCTGCGCGTGCGCGGCGCACCGGCCATCGGCATGGCTGCGGCGATGGGCATGGTGCTGGCCGTGCGCGACTGCGCGCCGACCTGTCGCGATGAATTCGTCGCTGCAGTAGATCGTGCCGCGGCCTACCTCAACAGCGCCCGCCCGACTGCCGTTAACCTGGCGTGGGCCACGCGCCGGATGCAGTCATTGGTCATCAATCATCCTGAACTGCCCGTTGAGGAGATGAAGCTGCGGATGCTTGCCGAGGCGAAGGCGATGGTGGATGAGGATAACGCCGTGTGCCAGGCCATCGGCCGGCTGGGCGAGGCGCTGATTCGCGACGGCGACTCGTGGTTGACCCATTGCAATGCGGGCGGCTTGGCGACGGCGCAATGGGGCACGGCGACCGCGCCGATCTACATGGCGCATGCCGCCGGCAAGCGCGTGCACGTCTTCGCCGACGAGACGCGCCCGTTGCTGCAGGGCGCGCGCCTAACAGCCTGGGAGTTGCAGCAGGTCGGCGTGCCCGTCACCGTCATCACCGACAATATGGCTGCGACGGTAATGGCGCAGGGCAAGGTGCACGGCGTGATCGTGGGCACCGATCGCATGGCTGCCAACGGCGACTTCGCCAATAAGATCGGCACGCTCGGCGTTGCGATCCTCGCCAAGGAGTTCGGTGTACCGTTCTACGTCGCTGCGCCGACGTCTTCGATAGACATGCAGCTTGCTTCGGGCGATCTGATCCCCATCGAAGAGCGCCGGCCGGAGGAAGTGAGCGAAGGCTTCGGCAGGCGTACCGTCCCGGCTGGCGCGCAAATCTACAATCCTGCTTTCGACGTGACGCCGCATCGCTATATCACCGCCATCATCACCGAGAAGGGCATCGTTCGCCCGCCGTTTCATGAGGGATTGCGTGCTCTCTTCGCGCAGGGTCAACCGTCATGATAGCAGTGACCATCTGCTCCTACTCCCGACTCACCACGCGATGAAATGCGTCCGTCTTCACGCTGCGCATGATCTGCGCGTGCACGATGAACCGATGCCCGTGCCGGCTGCCAGCGAAGCGTTACTCCACGTCACGGCCGTCGGCGTATGCGGTTCCGATCTGCACTGGTACAACGAGGCCGGCATCGGCGACGCTCGGCTGCGCCGTCCGCTGGTGCTTGGCCACGAGTTCGCCGCCGTGGTCGCTGACGGCGCGCGCAAAGGCCAGCGCGTCGCCGTTGACCCGGCCTTGCCCTGCGGCCACTGCGAGTGGTGTCGCGAGGGGCATCCCAATTTGTGCCCGCACACGCGCTTCAGCGGCCACGGCAAAGATGACGGTGCGCTGCGCGAGTTCATGTCCTGGCCGGAGGATGCGCTGTTCCCGCTGCCCGATTCGATTGACGATGCCAGCGGTGCGATGCTCGAACCGCTTGGCGTGGCGCTGCACACGGTGGACCTGGCGCACATGCGGCCGGGCATGCACGTGGGCGTGTTTGGCTGTGGCACGATTGGACTGCTGACGCTGCAGGTGGCGCGCCTGGCCGGCGCAGCGCGCTTGTTCGCCACCGACGTGTTGCCACACCGGCTGGATGCCGCGCAGGAGCTTGGCGCGACGGACGTAGTGCAAGCCGGCGGCGAGACGCACGAAGAGAGCAAGGCCATCCTCGCTGCGACCGGCGGGCGCGGATTGGACGTCGTCTTCGAGTGCGCCGGTGCTCAGGCCGCCGTAGACGCCGCGTTCGACGCCGTGCGCATCGGCGGCAAGGTCATCTTGTGCGGCATCCCGTCCGACGATCACACGTCATTCGTCGCCTCGGTTGCCCGCCGCAAAGGCTTGACGATCAAGCTGGTGCGCCGAATGAAACACGTCTACCCGCGCGCCATCGAGCTGGTTGCGCGCGGGTGGGTGAACGTGCAGGCGCTGATCACGCATCGGTATAAACTTGAAAACGCCCCCGAGGCGTTCACCGTAGCCAATCGCCGAGAGGGCATCAAAGTGATGATCGAGCTGTGAGCCGTGAGCCGTGAGCTACGAGCTGTGAGCTGTGAGCTGCGAGCTTGGCCCGTCAGCTTCCAACTCACGACTCACGACTCAAGACGCAAGACTCATAGCTCAAAGCTCATAGCCCAGAGCCCGCATCCGAGCCTGTATGCCGCAAAACAAGAACAATCGCCCTGCAGGGATGCCCGCAATCGTCTATACGCCTGAACAGGCCGCGTCGCTGATCACGCGCTACCAGTCGGTGCGCAAACCGCATCCGTTCGACGGGCGCTGCCCCTACGTTGGCGCGGTGCCTTTCCGCGAGTCCGACGCGCGGCTGTACTTCGGCCACGAGAACCAACTCGAGGCCATGCTCGATCGCGTCGAGCACGGGGATGGGTTCATTTGCATCAGCGGGCCGGCGAAGAGCGGCAAAACTTCTCTGATCCAGGCCGGCCTGATCTTCGCGCTGCGCAACGGCGCCGTCATGGATAGCGATGTCTGGCCGATCCAGGCGTTCACGCCGGGCAGCGAACCGATGCGCCGGCTGACCGATGCCTGTGCCGGCCTCATCGAGCGCGCCGGCCTCAGCAAGGCAATTGCCGACGCCATCCGCCAACACGGCCTGACCAGCCCGAGCGACATGCGCGACTTCGTGGAGGCCCTGCTCGGGACGGACGCACGGCGTCGTGTTGTGCTCGTCATAGACCAGTTCGAGGACGTCTTCACCTCGGCAGATGAGGCTGGCCGGCGCGCGTTCATCGGCCTCATCACTCAGCTCGCCAAAGCTGCACCGTCTCGGTTGATCCTCATCCTGGCGATGCGTTCGGAGTTTCTGGATCAGCTGGCGCGCTATCCTGAACTCCACAAGCAGTTCACTGCGCACGCAATCGAGCTGCCGCTGATGGAGCCGAAGGAACTGGCGCGCGCCATCGTGCTGCCGGCGCTGGAGACGGGCGCGACCATCGAGCCGGCGCTGGTCGCGCGATTGGTCAACGACGTATACGGCGAGCCGGACATGCTGCTGCGGCTGCAGACGATCCTGCGCGACTTGTTCATGGCCATTCCGGTCAAGCGCGGCGCAGAGAAGACGCTGCTGCTGGCCGACTACATTGACTTCGGCCCGTTGCGCGAACGCGAGGGCGACCGGCCGCCGGCGCCGACCGTCGAAGAAGCGCCGGCCATCCAGCGCCCGCTGCGCGAGGCGCTCGGGGAGCAACGCGCCGTGTCGCACTTTGCGCGGCAAGAGGCGCGCCTGCGCGTGATGAAGACCGTGACCGCCGTTGCAGCAGCGCTTAGCGCGCTGGCGATTGCGTTTGGCGCGTTCGGCTTGATGCAGCGTGCGCAATTCGGCCAACAGGCCGACGCTGCAGCCACGGCGGAAGCCATCGCTCAGGCCGCCGCCACGCGCGCAGTGCAGACGGCCAGCGCTGCCGGCTTCGCGCAGGGCACAGCCGAGGCGCAGGCCACGCGTGCCGAGCAGGAACGGCAGATCGCCGATGCCACGCGTACCGCTGCCGAAGCTGCCGCAACTCAGTCGGCTGTGGAGCGCCAGCTCGCCTTGGACGAGCGCGCTACCGCGGTTGCCATTGCCACGAGTGTCGTCAACCGCGAGCAGAACGCCGTGGTGATGGAGGCGACCATCCGCGCACTTGCGACGCAGTCGAGCGCGCAGGTGCGCGATGCGTTCGCCGCCAAAGCGACTGCCGAGGCGGATTTGAAAGCGACGCGCTCGCGCGAGCTGGCCGCCGTGGCGCTCAACCAACTGGCCGACGACCCGCAGCTTGCGCTGTTGATCGCCATCGAGGCGGAGCAGGCCGCCCACACAACGCAATCGGAGGACGCGTTGCGCCTGGCCATGGTGCGGGCCTTCCGCGACGAGGGCGTCTTTCGCCATCCGGCAGCAGTAACCGACGCTCAGTTCTCAGCCGACGGCCGATATCTGCTCACCGCCAGTCGTGACGGTGTAGCGCGCCTGTGGGACATTGCATCGGGCGAAGTGGTGACGGCGTTCCGCGGGCACCTCGGGCAGGTGACGAGTGCCGCGTTCTCGCCTGCCGGCGGTCAGATTGCCACGTCCAGCACCGACCGCACGGCGCGCATATGGAACCTGGACACCGGCCGCACCATCACCGTGCTGATCGGGCACACCGGCGTCGTGAACGACGCGGCTTTCTCCCGCGACGGCACGCTGCTCGCGACCGGCAGCGCGGATCGCACCGTGCGTGTATGGGACCTGGCTTCCGGCGCGCTGCTCACCAATCCGATTCAACTCGGCGCAGTCGTTAGCCAGGTCGTCTTCCTGGCGAACGGCGAGATCGGTGTGTTGACCGCAGATGGCGCGGCGCGCTTCGACCCGCGCACCGGCCTGAGCACCGGCGCATGGTCGCGCGATGGGCTGCCCCAGTTCACCCGCCTACCGGATGGCGCGCTGGTCGTTCAGCGCGCCGGCGCGATGGTCACGCTGTACGGCCATGCTGCGGCGGCAGCCGTCGCCGATGCACGCATAGATCGCACCGTCACCGTGAGCGCCGACGGCACGGCACGCATTCACCTGTTGCGCACGGACGAATTGATCGCCCGCGCACGCGCGCTACTCGGTCGCGAGTTGACTTGTCAGGAGCGCGTCCGCTTTCTGAACGAAGCGCGGGTATGCCCTGCGTCGTAGCCTCACGCCGGCACACCGGCCTCTCTATTTCATGTATTTGCGCAGCGTCTTGATGGACTCGGCCACCAGCCAAGAGTAGAACTCTTCGCTGAGGATGCCGCTGCCGTGATCTTCAATGAACTTGAGCTGCTCGGGCGTGAGTGTCTTGTCGGCAGCGGCCAGCGCGTTCTTGTAGGGGTTGGCCGGCGTGCGGTCAATCGGCGGCACGAACTCCACCGTGAGTGAGCCTTTGTAGCCGATCTTCTCCAGCGTCTGGAACAGCTTACGCCAGTTCAGCATGCCCATGCCGCAGGCCATGCGGTTGTTATCGGCCACGTGCAGGTCGTATAGCTTCCTGCCGGCGTTCTCGATGGCCTTGAACATGTCGGCCTCTTCCTGGTTCATGTGATACACGTCCAAGCACACACCCACATCCGGGGCCACGGCCTTGGCCAGCAGCAACGCCTGATCGTGCCGGTTGAGGAAGTTGGTCTCGAAGCGGTTGAGCGGCTCGATGGCGATTTTCACGCCGAGCGCCTTGGCGTGAGCGTGCACTTCCTTTAGGCCCTCGATCGCCCACTGCCATTCCTCCTCCGGCGAGGCCATGGGCTTCACCTTGCCGACCTCGCTGGGCACGATGGACATGACGCGCCCGCCCAGCTCGTCCACCATGGTGACGCATTTCTTCAGGTAATCCACCGAGCTGGCGCGCACGGCGGGGTCGGCGTGGATCAAGTCGCGGCCCGCGAACATCAGGCTGATCGAGCCGTAGCACTTGATCTTGTTCTCCTTCAGCATCTTGCGCACGGCAGCCGTGCCGGGTGCGCCGGGCGCGAGTTCGACGCTATCGTAGCTGATCTCGATAGCGTCGTAGCCATACTTGGCCAGCCGGCGAATGGTGGTCTCCACGGGCTCGGCCCGCATCCAGTTGTGCATTGAAACGAGCATAGTTGTGTCCTCCGGTTCGATTTGATGTGTGTTTTCGTCTTGCGTCTCTCGTCGTGGGCGACGTGATACGCAACATGACTCATCCTGAATACAGGCTGCGTGGATCGGGCGGTTCGTCCCGCAGCACGGCCAGCACATTGCGCGCGCAAAATAGGCACACCTCGCGATAGGTGCGGTCGGTCAATCCGGCCACGTGTGGCGTGAGCGTGACCCGTTCACAGCGCAGCAGCGGGTCGTCGGGCGACGGCGGTTGCTGCGCCAGCACATCCGCAGCAAACGCGCCGAGCCGACCTTCGCACAGCGCCTGGGTCAGCGCGCGCTGGTCAATCAGCGCGCCGCGCGCAGTGTTGACCAGGATCGCGCCGGGCTTCATCAACGCGAGCTCCCGCGCGCCGATCAGGCCCTTCGTCTCATCGTTCAGCGCGACGTGCAGGCTGATCACGTCGGCTTCGCGCAGCAAGTCGTCCAAGGCGCGATAGGCGAAGCACGCATCGCGCGTTTGCCGGCTCCAGTAGATGACCTGCATGCCCAAGGCCTGCCCGATGTGCGCCACGCGCGCGCCGATGCCGCCCAGCCCGACCACGCCCAGCGTTTTGCCGTTCAACTCGATGCCTTCGTAGCCGTCGCGAACTGCCCAGTTGCCGGCCTTGACTTGTGCGTCCAGAAACGCTGCTTTGCGCGTGGCCATCAGCATCAGCATGATCGCGTGCTCGGCGGTGGTCTGGGCGTTCAAGCCGGGCGCAAAGATCACGGCGATGCCCAGCTCCTTCGCCGCGCCGAGGTCCACCGTGTCCAAGCCGGCGCCGGCGCGCGAGACGGCTTTCAGGCTCGGGCTGCACGCCCGCATCAGCGCGCGGGTGATCCGGCCTTTGCCGCGCGTGAGGATGGCTGCCACCCCATCCTGCTGCGCAACCTGCAACGCGTGCCCTTCGTCGGCTGCCAGGATCACCCGGTCATGTTGTGCCAGCAGCGCCTCGGCATCGGGGTGGAGCGTCTCCAGGAGCAGGATGGACATATCCGTGCATCAACGGTCGGCGACCGGCTAGTTCGCATTCACTTCTTCTGCCTCGGCGAACGTCTTGGCGCGTCGGCGACCGCGCGGGTCATTGCGCCCGCTGACGAACACGCCGCGCTCCGGCTCGACCTGCGGATCGGCGAACACCTCGGCGTCCACCGGTGTGCCCGGCTTGCACGAAATCTCGATCAGGTTGCCGGCGGGGTCACGCAGGAACATCTGCATCGCGCCATCGGGCAGCATGCGCGTCTTGCCCCATGGGCCGGTGTCTATGATGCCCAGGGCCTTGGCCTTGCGAAAGATCGGCATGAACTCGTCCACCTGCAGGCACACGTGGCCGCGGAACGAGTGCACGTCGTCCCATTCGGTCACATGCAACTGCTGGCGCTCGCCGATTTTGTAGAACTGTGCCGGGAAGTCGAGCGGCACCATGTTGACCGGCTCCAGTCCTAGCACGTCCTCGTAGAAGGCGCAAGCTTTCTCCAGGTCATCCACGATGACCGTCACATGATGGATCTGTTCGACTTTCATATCGCTCCTATTTTGAGTGTCGCGTGCCACGCGTCCATGTGCCGAGTGTCGCATGTCGAATGTTTCGGGACATGTCACGCTCGTCGCACACGCAAGACCCAAGACCCGAGACGCAAGACGCAGGACTTAAGACGTGAGACGTAAGACGCAAAGACGCATCTGCAATCATCACACCACCTTCACCGCATATCGCTCCACGAACTCCCGCCGCGGGGTCACGCCCAGACCGGGTTGCGCTGGCGCGGCGATCATGCCGTCCTGCACTTTGATCTGCTCCTCGGGCAGCTCGCGCAAAAGCGGGTTCGCGCCGAGCGAGTACTCCAGAATAATCGCACCAGGGCTGGCAAATGCCAAGTGCAATCCGGCGGCGAACGAGAGCGCCGACCCCCACAGGTGCGGCGCGAGGGCAAGTTGGTGCGTTTCGGCCAGCGCAGCGATGCGCCGGCCCTCGGTGATGCCGCCGCAGATGGCCAGGTCGGGTTGCAGCACGTCCACGGCGCGGCGCTGGATCAGATCGCGGAAGTCGAAGCGGGTGAACTCGCTCTCGCCGGCAGCGATGGGCATCTGCGCATGCGCGCGCACTTCGGCGGCGCCGTCGCGGTCGTCGGCGTTTACCGGCTCCTCAAACCAAAACAAATCGTAATCGGCTACGCCGTCGCAAAAGCGTTTTGCTTCCGGCACGCTATAGGTGCCATGCGCGTCGGCCATTAGCTTGATCTTGGGGCCGAGCGCCTGACGCGCGGCCCGCACCCGCGCGACACTTGTGTCCACGTCGCCGTCCATCACGCCCACGCGCATCTTCACCGCTCGGAAGCCCTGATTCACGTAGCCGAGCAACTGTTGACCGATGCCGTCCACATCGGCCCAGCCGCCGCTGGCATAGGCCGGCATGGCGTCGCGGCACGTGCCGCCCAGCAAACGAACCACCGGACAACCGAGCAGCTTCCCGTTCAGGTCCCACAGCGCCAGGTCTACGCCGCTTATCGCGGCGATGGTCAGCCCGCGCCGACCGAGGATGGGGAAGGCCCGCCCGCGCGCCAGCGCGTAATGATCGCGCACGCCGTTATACATGCGCTCCCAGAGCCGCGTGATCTCGCGTGGGTCTTGGCCGATAAGCAAGGGGCGTAGCTCCTCGCGAACGCACGTGACCAGCGAGGCGCACACCGCTGCGCTGCCCACGCCGGCCTTGGCCTCGCCGTAGCCGGTCAGGCCGTCGTCGGTCGTGACCGCCACGAGCGTCATGTCGAACGAGGCGATGCGCCCGAAGTCGGAGACGTGTTGTTGCTCGGGGGGAATTGGACAGTGTAACCAGGTCGCCGTGACGTCTGCGATGCGCATGTGCAAAGTATATGAGGGGTGGTGCAAGTGTGCGAAGTGCGCTCCGCGTGGAGAGTGCGCCTCGCCCGATCTCACCTTAGAAATCCGGTTTACAATGCTATGCGCGATTCACATTTGTGAATCCTATTCACATTTGCTTGACAAAGGGCTGGGGTCATCGCTATCTTCCTCTTGGCTTCAGCAAGCGCCATGGCCACGATGAACCATGTCTCCGACGAGCGGCTCGAAATGCTCGCCCAGATCGCCGAGCTGTATTTCATTCGCGGGCTGAACCAGGCGCAGATCGCCGCGCGGACGAGCTACTCGCGCTCGATGATCTCGCGGCTGCTCACCGAAGCGCGCGACCAGGGCGTGGTCGAGATTCGTATTCATCATCCGCTCCGCCGCTCGACGCCATTGGAGTGCGCTCTTCAATCGCAGTTCGATCTGGTGCATGTGCGTGTCATGGAGGACTACAGCCTCGGCGAGGCGGAATCGCTGCGCAAGGTCGGTGCGTTGGCCGCTAGCCTGCTGGTAGACCTGGTGCAAGACGACATGACCCTCGGGGTGTCGTGGGGGAGTGCGTTGCTGGCCGTGACGGACGCGCTGCGTCCGCAACCCAGAAGCCGGGTTCATGTTGTACAGATGATCGGCTCGCTGGGCACGCGCATGCCCGAATTGGACGGCGCCGATCTCGCCCGCCGGATCGCGCGCGCCTTCAACGCCACCTATGCCACGCTGCCGGCGCCGCTGCTCACCAGCGACGAACAAACCCGTGACGGCTTGATGCGCGACGAGCGCATTCGCGAAGTGTTCGCCCAGATCCGGCGCGCGCAGCTCGCGCTGGTCGGGATCGGTTCGGTGGATCCTGAGCACTCGGCGCTGGTGCGCGCCGGCTTCCTCAAGCCGCGCCAATCGTTGGAGATGCAGCGGCACGCCGGCGCGGTGGGCGACGTGTGCGCGATTCCCTTCGATGCTCAGGGGCGCATCCTCAACCTGCCGATCAGCAAGCGCGTGATGAGCGTGGATGCTACGATGCTCATGCGCATTCCCGTGCGGTTGGGTGTGGCGTGTGGCCAGGCGAAGACGCGCCCCGTGCTCGGCGCGCTGCGCAGCGGCTTGGTGAACGCATTGGTGACCGACGAGGCGACTGCAGCGGCTGTGCTGCGGTTGGCCGAATCGGCCTGATCGCGCCGTTTTAGCTGAAATCCGTTCCATATGGACCAGGTGAGTGATGCTGTGATGCATTCGACAAGCTCGGCGACAAGTTCGGTTGCTGGGGCAGCCCATTTGCCGCGCGAGAAACTGTTGGACATGCTGCGGCAGATGCACCTCATCCGCGCCTTTGAGGAGGCCGCGGAGCAGCAGTATTTTGCCGGCAAGGTGCATGGCACGATGCACCTGTATATCGGCGAAGAGGCCGCGGCGGTGGGCTGTATCGCCGCCCTAGAGCCGCGCGACCAGATCACCAGCACCCACCGCGGCCATGGCCATGCGATTGCCAAAGGTCAGGACGTGCGCGAAATGATGGCCGAACTGCTGGCCAAGCGCACCGGCGTGTGCCGTGGGCTGGGTGGCAGCATGCACATGGCCGATGTCGAGCTGGGCAACTTGGGCGCCAACGGCATCGTCTCCGGCGGCATGGGCAGCGCGGTGGGCGCGGCGCTCAGCACGCATCTCCTCAAGACCGGTCGCGTGGTGATGTGTTTCTTCGGCGACGGCGCGGCGAACAACGGCAACTTCCACGAGACGCTCAACCTGGCTTCGATTTGGAAGCTGCCGGTGGTGTTCGTGTGCGAGAACAACCAGTATGCCATGAGCATGCCCGCGCGCGAGGCGATTCCGGTGCGCGTGGCCGACCGCGCGGCTGCGTATGCCATGCCCGGCGTGCGCGTGGACGGCATGGATGTGCTGGCGGTCTACGCCGAGGCGAAGCGCGCTGTAGATCGTGCCCGCGCCGGCCAGGGGCCGTCGCTCGTCGAGGTGCTCACCTATCGCTACAAGGGCCACTCGCGCAGCGACAAGCAGGTATATCGTACGAAGCAAGAGGTCAAGGAATGGCAGGAACGCGATCCCATCGCGCGCTTCGAGGCATGGCTGATCGAGAACGGGTTGCTGGGACGCGAGCAGGCTGATGCCGTCCGCCAGGAAGCCCTGCGCGCCATCGAGGAGGCGGTGGCCTTCGCCGATGCTTCGCCCGAGCCTGACCCCGCGGCGTTATTGGATGAGGTGTATTACGAAGAGCCGGCCAACCGCACCGACCGCGCCCTACGCGGCATCACGTTGCAGTCGCCGGCGCCGTGCGACGGTCGGCCGTTGCCCACGTGGTTCACGCGCACGTTCCCCCGGCACGCCGGCAGCGAGCCGCCGCTCGGCGCGCGCGAGCTCACCGGCAGCGAAGCCCTGCGCGAAGCGATGGCGCAGGCGATGGAGGCTGCGCCGAACGTCGTCTTGATCGGCGAGGATATCGGCAAATACGGCGGCGCCTTCGGCGTCACGCTCGGCCTCTACGACCGCTTCGGCCCGGATCGCGTGCGCGACACGCCGATTAGCGAAAACGCCATCGCCGGGGTGTCGTTTGGCGCCGGCATGACCGGCCTGATCCCCATCGCCGAATTCCAGTTTCAAGACTTCGTCACGCTCGCCATGGAGCAGATCGTGCTGCAAGCGGCCAAGGTGCGCTACATGTTCGGCGGGCGCACGATCTGCCAGATGGTGATTCGCCTGCCGGCCGGCAGCGGTACCGGCGCCGCGGCGCAGCACAGCGAGAGCCTCGAGTCGTGGTTCGTCAACGTGCCCGGCCTCAAGGTGGTCGCGCCCAGCACGCCGTATGACATGAAGGGCTTGCTGCTGGCGGCCATTGCCGATCAGAACCCGATCATCTTCGTGGAGCATAAGTTGCTCTACAAAGCAAAAGGGCCGGTGCCGGAGCTGCCCTACGTCGTGCCGATCGGCAAGGCAGCCGTGCGCCGCGAAGGTCGGCATCTCACGGTCGTCGGCGCAAGTATCACTGCACCGCGCGCGCTGGAGGCTGCCGAGAAGCTGGCCGGCGAGGGGATCGAATGCGAAGTGATTGACCTGCGCACGCTGAAGCCTTACGACCTGCACACCATCGTCCGGTCGGTGAAGAAGACCGGCCGACTGCTGATCGCACACGAAGCGCCGCTCATCGGCGGCTATGGCGGCGAGATTGCTGCGGCTGTGGCGCAGAGTGAAGCGTTTGCCTATCTGGAAGCGCCCATCATCCGGCTAGGCGGCGCCGATGCGCCGATGCCCTACAACCGCACGATGGAGCGCGCCGCCACCCCACAGGTCGAGGATATCCTCGAAGCGGCGCGCAAGCTGGCGCGGTTGCAGGTGTAGTTGCAGGTTACAGGTTAGAGGTTGCAGGTTGCTTTTGCGGGTGAGGTGATATGCCGACGCCGATCATCATGCCCAAGTTCGAGATGGCCCAGGAGAGCGGGACCATCGCGCGCTGGCTGAAGCGCATCGGCGAGCCGGTGGCTAAGGGCGAGGCGGTGCTGGAAGTGGAGACCGACAAGATTACGATGGAAGTCGAGTCGCCGGCCGATGGTGTGTTGAGTCAAATCTTGGCCGATGCCGGCGCGACCGTGCCCATCGGCCAACCCATTGCCTATGTCGCTGCGCAAGGAGAAGCTGCGCCTGCATCTACCATGCCGGCTGTGCAAGAGCGGTCGCAAAACGCAACGCGCAAGGCGCAGGGTGAAATCCGGGCCACGCCGATTGCACAAAAGCTGGCCGAAGAGCACCGGGTTGACCTCAGCCAGGTCACCGGCACGGGACGCGATGGACAGATCACGCGGCAGGACGTGGAAGCTTTTTTGGCGCAGCACGAGCGGGGTAACGCGGGCGAAACGAAGCCGGCTGCCGTGCCCGCAGCTCGACGGTTGGCGCGTGAACTGAACGTTGACCTGCGCCAGGTGAGCGGCAGCGGCCCAGGCGGGCGCATCCAGTCGTCCGACGTGGAACGCGCCGCAGCTGCCCAGGGCGAATCGGGCATGCAGCTCGCTGTTCCAAACTCACCACCCTTAGCCGATCGCTCGCAGCTTACAGCTCATAGCTCAGGGCGCATAGCTCACGGCCCCGCCGTGCGCCGCGTGTTGCCGCTGGCCGGCATGCGCCGCACCATTGCGCAGCGCATGAGCCAGAGCACGCGCGAAGCGCCACAGTTCAACCTCAGCGCCGACGTGAACATGACCCGCGCGCTGGCCATAGTAGAGGACTGGCGCGCGACGCAGACGGAAGGCCAGCCCAAGCTCACCCTGACGGCGCTGCTGGTGAAAGTCTGCGCCTGGGCGTTGCAGCGCAACCCCGCGTTGAACGCCGGCTTCGAGAACGAGTCCATCGTCGAGTGGGGCGATGTGAACATCGGCGTCGCAGTCGCGCTCGACGAGGGGCTGATCGTGCCGGTGATCCATCACGCCGACCGACTGAGCCTGATCGAGATCGCCGCGCGACTGAACGAGCTGACGGCGCGTGGGCGCGCCGGACAGTTGCAACTGGCCGACGTGCAGGGCGGCACGTTCACGCTGTCCAACTTGGGCATGTTCGCCGTGGATCGCTTCACGGCGATCGTCAATCCCCCCCAGGCGGCCATCCTGGCCGTTGGGCGCGCCGGCAAGCGCATGATCGTGGACGAGCAGGATCGCCCGGTCGTCGCGCCGGTCGCCACGCTGACCGTGAGCGCAGATCATCGCATCGTGGACGGCGCGCAGGTGGGACGCTTTCTGAGCGACTTGCAGCGCGGGCTGGAGCGGCCCGGCCTGCTGCTGTGAGCGGTTGATAACCGAGAGAGGAGGTCAGGATGACTGAGGTTCACGCGCACAAGCGCAAAATCCCGCTTTGGTCCAGCGATGGACCCTGGATCTGGCTGCTGCCGGTCATCATCTTGTTGGTGATCTACAGCGTCTATCCGTTCATCTTCAACGTCATCATCAGCTTCCATCGCTTCGACCCGATGGAGAAGGCGTTCCGCTGGAACTTCCCGGACAACTGGATCAACCTGTTCACCAACAGCGACTTTCTCAAAGCGTTCCGCATCACCCTCACCTATGGCGCCATCGCGTTGATCGTCGAGTTGGTGCTGGGGATTGCCATTGCGCTGGCGTTCGACCGCAGCCGGGTGAAGCTGCGTGGGCTGTGGCAGTCGCTGTTCATCCTGCCGATGGTGGTGCCGCCGGTGATCGCCGGATTGATGTTCCGCTTCCTCCAAAACGCCGACTACGGCATCATCTCCAACATTCTTTATGCGCTCGGCGTCATCGAGCGATCCGAGCCGCTGATCGGCGGCACCGGGCGCAATGTGCTGTTGGCCATCCTGATCGCCGACATCTGGCAGTGGACGCCGTTTGTCGCGCTAATCGTGCTGGCCGGCTTAAAAGCGCTGCCGCACGAGCCGCTCGAAGCCGCCATCGTGGACGGTGCGAATCGCTGGCAGTTGTTCTGGGAAGTGAAGTTGCCACTGCTGCGCAGCGTGCTCGCCGTCGTCATCCTGTTCCGCATCGTTGACTTGCTGCGCCTGTTCGACTACGTCGCCATCATGACCAGCGGCGGGCCCGGCGGCAACTCCGAGACGATCAGCCACTATGCCTACCGCATGCACAAGAGCATCGAGTGGGGCATGGTGTCGGTGATCGGCATCGTCGTGCTGATCCTGGCCATCGTTGTCACGAACGTGTATATGCGCGCGTTCAAAGTGAAGTTCTAGTCTTGAGCTGTCGAGGAGGATAGAGATGGCTGTCACACAACTTCCGGCAACCGGCGTGGCCCAAGCCCAGACCAAGCAGGCCGAGCGGGTCGCCCGCGCCCGTCACCGGCGCGAGACTATCGTACAGACCTCGATCGCCGCGTTCATCGCGCTGATCTTCTTCTTGCCCATCGTGTATTGGTTCCTGGTGTCGGTCAAGCCGCTGCCCTACACGATGACCTGGCCGCCGGTCATCCTCTCTGAGCCGATCTTCGATTGGTATGAGGTGGTGGTGCTAGGCATGGATCCGAACATCGGCGCAAAGACCGGCATCGTCTTCAACGGCGCAGCCGGCGACTACTACGTCATCCCCTCGCTGGTCAATAGCATCCTGATCGGCGTGCTGAGCACCATCATCGCCATCGCTATCGCTACGCCGGCCGCCTACGCGCTCAGTCGCTTCCACTTCAAGCGCCGCAGCAGCTTGATCGCGTGGATTCTCAGCACGCGCATGATGCCGCCGGTGGTGGCGATGTTCCCGCTGTTCTGGCTCTACACTCAGGCCGACCAGCGCGTGTTCTCTTCGATCTTCGGTCGAGGGACGAGCGTGCTCTACGACTCGCTGCTGGGCGTGCTGCTCGTCCACGTCGTCATCAACCTGCCGCTCTCCACATTGCTGCTGAAGAGCTTCTTCGACGACATCCCGACCGACCTGGACGAAGCCGCGATGGTGGATGGGTGCACGCGCTGGCAAGCCTTCAGCAAAGTGGTCTGGCACTATGCCCTGCCCGGCATGGCCGCCGCCGCCATCCTCGCCTTCATCACGTCGTGGAACGAGTTCTTGCTCACGCTCACCGTCACGCGCACCCAGTTCCGCACCGTGCCGGTGTTCGGCTCTACATTCGACGTGTCGGCAGCCGGCACCGAGTGGGGCGCGCTGGCTGCCGTGAGCACCACGGCCATGGTGCCGGTGTTCATCTTCGTGCTCATCGTGCAGCGTAACCTGGTGCGCGGCTTGACGATGGGCGCCATCAAAGGCTGACGTTGTGTCGCGGGATGCGCCGGCGTCCTGTGACTGACGAAACTACACCGGGAGGTGATGTCCTGCCAGGAAGCGCATTTTTCTTTTCAACCCAGTGATTCCAAAGCAAGGATTGTATGTTCAGTTGAGGAGGAAATGGAAATGAACGAACGAGATCGTCAGCAACGTTTGTATGTCGCCAAGATGGCCGAGAAGCTGCGCGCCGGCAAGATCAACCGCCGCGAGTTCATCCGTGCCGCGGCGTTGGCCGGCTTTGGCTTCAGCAGCGCTTGGTATCTGGGTGGCTGCGCGCCGGCCCGACCGGCGGCCCCGGCCGAGACTGCCCCAACCGTCGCGCCCGAGGCGCCCAAGGCAGATGCCGCCACCGGCAGCCTCACCCCACAGCAGCAGTTCCTCAAGGAGGTCGGTGGGAAGTTCAAAGGCACGCGCATCAAGATCGTGTCGGAGAACACCTCGCCCGGCCTCGTCATCAGCAAGCTGATGAAGGAAGAGTTCACGCCGTTGACCGGCATCGAAGTGGACTGGGAGATCGTGCCGCTCGATCAGGTGCTGGCCAAGACCATCCAAGACACGGTGGTGGGCGCGACCGGCGGCAAGGGGCAGAGCGACATCTACTATTGGGACCAGGCCTGGCTTGGCCGCTTCGTGAACGACTCCATCCCCGTTGACGAATTGCTTGCCAAGACCGACCTGGCCTACCCTGACTATAACTTCGATGACTTCCTGCCGCAACTGGTGCGTGACATCGCCAGCTACAAAGGCACTAAGATCGGCGTGCCGTTCGACATCCCGATCTTCATCATGATGTACCGCAAGGACATCTTCGATGAGCTGAAGCTGAAGGTGCCGACCACGATGCAGGAGTACATGGATGTCGTCAAGGCCATCCACGAAGCCAAGAGCAGCGAAGGCATCATGGGCACGGTGGGTCAGTGGAAGTCCGGCCACTATGCCTTGCAGTGCGACGCCACGGCCTGGATGTGGTCGCATGGCGGTGCACACTTCGACGCTGATGGCAAGCCGATCTACACCATCGAGGAAAACGTCGAGGGCATGCGCTACATGATGGAGTTGGGCAAATACATGGACCCCGGCGTGACCGGTTGGGACTGGGGCGGCCAGGGCGATGCCTTCACCCAGGGCAAGGCCGGCGTCTTCATCTCGTGGGGCGAGTTCTTCCCCGGCTTTGACGATCCTTCGCGCAGTAAGGTTGTCGGGCTGGTGGAACCCGCCGACTGCCCCAAGGAGGTCAAGCTACGCCCACGCGAACAGTGCGGCTATGACGAGACGCCCGGCATCAGCCACCAGGGCGGCTCGTGCCTGGCTATCAGCAAGTACGCGCCCAACCCTGATGCAGCTTGGATCTTCTTGCAGTGGGCCACCAGCGCCGACCTGACCGCGCGCGCCAACGCCCAAGGCGCCAATGTGCCCATCCGCGCCAGCAACTACACCGATCCGCGCGTGTTGGAGAACAACAAGGTCGTGCCCGGCACCACCCGCCACTTCGAGGTGACCAAGCGCGCCATCGAAACGCGCATGGGCACCGAGCCGCACCTGCCGCAGTGGGCTGCGCTGGCCAACGACGTGAACGCCGTCGAGTACGGCAAGATGACCACCAAGCAGCAGAGCATTGAGGACACCCTGAAGGCCATTCAGGAAAAAACCGAGAAGGCGCTGCAAGCCATGCGCGAGTACGGCGTCGTCGCCTAGCCCATCGTCTCCGTTCAGCCGCGCTCTCGGTTTCTCCGCGCGAGAAGCCGAGAGCGCCCTTCCCCCCATGTCGAACACCTTCGTCATCGGCGTTGATAGCAGCACTACGTCGTGCAAGGCCATTGCCTGGGACCGCCAAGGCCGCGCGCTGGCCGAGGGTCGCGCGTCGTTCCAACTCCTCTCGCCGCAGATCGGCTGGTATGAGCAAGACGCCGAGCGCTGGTGGGAAGGACTGGTTCGCGCGCTGCGCGACCTCGGCGCGCAACTCGACCTGAGCCGCGCCGAGGCGATCTGCCTGACCCATCAACGCGAGACCTTCGTGCTGGTGGATCGCAACGGTTGCCCGATCCGCAACGCGATCACCTGGATGGACGAGCGCAGCCGGCCGCAACTGGCCGACGTCGAGCGCCTCATCGGCAAAGACCGCCTGCATCAGATCAGCGGCAAACCGCTCTCGGTCACCATTTCTATGACCAAGATGCTGTGGCTGCGGCAGCACGAGCCGGAGGCATTGCGCCGCGCGCATAAGGTCCTCGACGTGCATGCCTTCCTGGTGCATCGTCTGACCGGCCATTACCGCACCAGCCCTGCCTGCGCCGACCCCACCGGCCTGCTGGACATGCAGCGCGGCGCGTGGTCGCACGAGGTTATCGCCGCCAGCGGCCTGCGCGAAGACCAGCTCAGCGAGCTGATACCGGTCGGACAGGCAATCGGCCGCGTGACCGCCGAAGCGGCTGCCGCAATTGGCTTACGCGAAGGGCTGCCTGTAATCGCCGGCCTGGGCGATGGCCAATCGGCCGGCCTCGGCGCGAACATTACCACGCCCGAACGCGCCTATCTCAACCTAGGCACGTGCATCATCGGCGGCTTCTTCAGCCCGACGTATGTGTGCGACCTCGCCTTCCGCACGATGAGCGCGCCGTTGCCGGGCGCTTACTTCCTGGAGCATGCGCTGAAGGGCGGCGTGTTCACCCTCAGTTGGTTCGTGGAGAAATTCGCCCATGATCTGCGTCATACCAATCTGCCGCTGGTGGCGGAGGAAATCCTGGAGGCGGCGGCGGCCAAGCTGCCGCCCGGCAGCGCCGGCTTGATGCTCGTGCCATATTGGAACAACGTGATGAACCCGTATTGGGATCCGGCTGCCACCGGCATCACCATCGGCTGGACGGGCGCGCACGGCCGGGAGCACTTCTATCGCGCCATCCTCGAAGGCATCGCCTTCGAGCAACGGCTGGCCGGCGACGCCGTGATGAAGGCGACCGGCGCGCAGCTCGACGAGTACGTCACGATGGGCGGCGGCAGCAAGAGCGCGCTATGGTGCCAGATCATGGCCGACGTGACCCGCGTGCCGGTCGTGCGCTCGGAGACAGCCGAGGCCACCTGCCTGGGCGCCGGTATTCTCGCCGCAACCGCCGTCGGCTGGTATCCCGACATCCGCGCCGCCGCAGCAGCGATGACCCGCACCGGCCAGCGCTTCGACCCGCGCCCGGAGGTGTTCGCACAGTATGACAAACTCTATCGCGAAGTGTACGTCCACCTCTTCCCGGCCGTCCGCCCCTACGTGGATCGGCTGACCGAGCTGACCCGCGACGAGTGAAGCCCATGGGTACGATCCATCATCAACTCAACGCTGCAGGCACGTGGGACTACGCCACGGTCAAGGCGCACGTGTATGAGGGCGGCGCAGCGCCGGGCGCCGTGCGCCGCATTCTGATCGGCCGCGACGAAGGCGCCCAGGATTTCGTCATCCGCTACTTCACCATCCCGCCCGGTGGCCACTCGTCCTACGAGAGCCACGCTCATCCGCACGGAGTGGTCATCGTGCATGGCGGCGGCCAGGTGTTGCTCGGCGACACGTGGCATTCGATCGGTATCGGCGATGCGGTGTTCATCGAGCCGAATGAAATCCATCAGTTCAAGGCGCTGCCCGATCAGCCGCTGGGCTTCATCTGCGTGATTCCGCCGAAGAAGGAGAACGCCCCGCCTCAGCCATGAAGTATCTGCTGTGCACGGCGGATGACACGGTAGCGTGTCTAGAAGGCGAGCGACCTCGGCCTGGCGCCGGCGAAATCATTGCCTGCCTGACGGCCTGCGGCGTGTGCGGCACGGACGCGCTGAAGATTTACAACCCCGGCTACGCCAAGCCCCAGAAGTTGGGCCATGAATGCGTGGGTGTGGTGGCCGAAGTGGGCGAAGGCGTGACCTCCTTTCGCCCTGGCCAGCGTATTGCCTTTGCGCATCATGTCCCCGATCTCCAATCGCATTACTCCCGCCGCGGCAGCGAGACAATGGATCCACAGTTCAAGCGCACTAATATCGAGCCAGGCGGCTTCAGCGAGTTCATTCGCCTCTCGGCGTTGCATGTGCAGCACACCGTCGTGCCGATTCCGGATCATGTGCCTGACTTGCGCGCGGTGTTCATGGAGCCGTTGGCTTGTTGCTTGCGCGCCCTCGACCGCGCGCCGTTGACGGCCGGTGACACATGCCTGGTCGTCGGCGTCGGCGCGATCGGCATTCTCTTCCTGCCGTTGCTGAGCGAGATGGGTGTGCGTGCGCTCGTCTGTGATGTGCGGCCCGAGCGAATTGCACTCGCTCGGCAGTGGGGTGCGTTGGCTGGTGCACTCGCCTCCGACGAGGTGCCTGCGCTCTGCCGCGCGCATACCGAGGGTCGCGGTGTGGACCTGGTCATCCTCACGGCGCTGGACCAGGTCACCTTCGAGATGGCCCTGCGCGCGGTGCGCGATGGTGGGTCACTCATGCTCTTCGGCGGCAAGCCGGGGACGCAACTCGCGCTGGACTTTTGGCCGGCCTTCCTGCGCGAGATCAACATCCTCACCAGCTATTCGGCCACACCCGGCGGCCTGCGCCGTGCGATGCAATTCATCGCAGCGCACGGTTACCCGTTCGAGCAGTTGATCAGCCATACCTTCTCGATGGCCGAAGCCCACCAGGCGTTCGAACTCGTGCATCATGGGCGTGCGTCGAAAGTCGTCATTGCGCCGTCTTGAAGTAGATTTATCCTGTTCATCCTGTCGAATCCATCCATGAAGATCGTCGTTCTGGGCGCCGGTGTGATGGGCACAGCGTTCACGATGCCCATCGCCGACGCCGGTCACACCGTCCACCTCGTCGGCACGCACCTCGATGGAGACATCATCGAGGAGATTCACGAAACGCGCGTGCACCCGCGCTTGAAATCGCGCGTCCCCGATGCCGTGACGCCGTTCCCGATCGCCGGCCTCGGCGAAGCAATTCAGGGTGCGGACCTCGTTGTGTTAGGGGTGAACTCACACGGCGTGGCTTGGGCGGCGAATGTGCTGGCCGATGTGTTGCCGCCTGACGTGCCGGTCATCATGCTCACTAAAGGATTGTATGGCGATGGTGAGTCGCTTCACATCCTACCGGCCTTCTTCCGGTCGCAGTTGCCCGCGCGCTCGAGCGCTGTTGCCGTGATGGCTATCGGCGGCCCGTGCATCGCCGGTGAACTGGCGGCGCGCCGGCATAGCTGTGTGGTGCTCGGCGGCTCCGACGTGCAGAAGTTGAACGCGCTGGCTGCCGCGTTGCGCACGCCTTACTATCACGTGTGGACCAGCACCGATCTGGTCGGCCTCGAGGTGTGTGTGGCGCTGAAGAATTTGTATGCGCTGGCCGTTGGGTTGGTGATCGGTCTGCTGGAGCGCGATGGCATTGCCGGCAACGGCGCGCAGATGCACAATCTCGCTGCTGCTATCTTCGCCCAGGGCCTGTATGAGACAGACTATTTGGTGCGCCATCTGGGTGGAGATATGCGCTCGGTCTACACCCTCCCCGGCGCCGGTGACCTGTATGTGACTTGTCAGGGGGGGCGCAACAGCCGCATGGGCCGGTTGTTGGGGTTGGGTATGCCGTATGCGCAGGCCAAGGCAGAGCATATGCCCAACGAGTCGGTCGAGGGCGCGATGCTGGCCGAAGCGGTGGGCGATACCGTGCATGCCATGATCCGCGCCGGCAAGCTCGACGCGCGCAAGCTGCCGCTCATGCTGGCAGTTATAGACATCGTTTGTCACGGCGCGCCGGTTGAGATACCCTGGGACGCATTCTTCCATGACACGGAGTGACACACCATGACGTTGCTTGGCATTGACCTCGGCACGACGGCTGTCAAAGCGTTGCTTATTAACGAGAGCGGGGATACGCTCGCCAGCGCGACGGTCGAGTATCCGCTCAGCATCCCTCGACCGCTGTGGAGCGAACAGGACCCTGCGGATTGGTGGCGTGGCACCACGGAAGCGATTCGCCAAGTGCTGGCGAAGGCGAATGTCTCGGGGCGAGATGTGCGCGGCATCGGCCTGAGCGGCCAGATGCACGGGCTGACGCTGCTCGACCGCGCGGGCAATGTGCTGCGCCCGGCGATTTTGTGGAACGACCAACGCACGGCGGCGCAGTGCGATGAACTGGTGCGGCGCGCCGGTGGGCCGATGCGCACGCGCGAACTGATCGCCAACATTCCCAGCCCCAGCTACACCGCGCCGAAGATCCTCTGGGTGCGTGAACACGAGCCGGATGTCTATGCGCGCGTGGCGCACGTGCTGCTGCCCAAAGACTACATCCGCTACAAGCTGAGCGGCGAGTTCGCCACGGAGGTCGGCGATGCCACCGGCATGGCGCTACTCGATGTGCGGCATCGCCGCTGGTCGGATGAGATGCTGGCCCTGCTCGAGATCCCGCGCGAGTGGTTGCCGTTGTGCGCAGAATCCCACGAGCCGACGGCGCAGGTGAGCGAGGTAGCTGCGCGTGAGACCGGCCTGGCTGCCGGCACGCCCATCGTGGGGGGCAGCGGCGACCAGCCTGCGGCGGCCGTCGGGCTGGGTTCGGTGCGCGAAGGCATCGTCAACGTCACATTGGGCACGTCGGGCGTGGTGTTCGCCTCGGTGGAGCACTACCCGCCGATCCGTGATACGGCCATCGAGGTGTTCTGCCACGCCGTGCCACAGACGTGGTTCTTCATGGGCGTCATGCTCTCTGCGGGTGGCAGCCTGCGCTGGCATCGCGATGTGGTCGCCAACGGCCACCCGGATGTTGTCGCAC
The DNA here is from genome assembly GCA_025998955.1 of Candidatus Roseilinea sp. Lineage (NCBI taxonomy): Bacteria > Bacillati > Chloroflexota > Candidatus Thermofontia > Candidatus Roseilinea > Candidatus Roseilinea sp. The sequence goes on along the minus strand of AP024676.1, from coordinate 2,451,712 downwards.
GCCGCGATGGGATCGAGTCCTACGAGGCGTTGCTGAGCAGCGCTGCCGAAGTGCCCATCGGCGCGGAGGGGTTGATCTTTTTGCCCTACCTCACCGGCGAACGCACGCCGCACCGCGATTCGCTGGCGCGCGGCGCGTTCGTCGGCTTGACGCTGCGCCATACGCAGGCGCACCTGGCGCGGGCAGTGGTCGAGGGCATCAGCTTTGGCCTGCGCGACTCCATCGAGTTGATGCGCGAACTGGGGCTACACGTGAACGAGGTGCGCGCTGCCGGCGGCGGTGCGCGCAGCGCAATCTGGCGGCAAATGCTGGCCAACATCTTTCAGGCCGACATCACGCTGGTCAATTCGACAGAGGGCGGCGCATTCGGCGTGGCGCTGCTGGCCGGCGTCGGCATCGGCCTGTGGCGCGATACCCGCGAGGCGTGCGATGCTGTGATCCGTGTGACTTCGCGCACGTCGCCCAGCGATGACCCGGCCGTGCTGCGCCGGTACGACGAGGCCTATGCTCATTTTCGCGAGCTCTATCCGGCGCTCAAACCGATCTTCGCCCAGCTCGAGCGATGAGCATTTGCTAATTCCGCCAGATGTGCTAAAAACATCTTTATATTAGGCTCGCGAGGGCCACAAACCGCTTGTTTCATGCTACCGAAAGGAGACAGATATGACCAAGAAGTTAGGGTTACTCACACTTGGACTGACAGCGGCTTTGGTCGCTGGCTGTGCAGTGCCAGCGGCTCCCGCAGCGCCCGCGGCGCCTGCCGAACAGGCAACGGCTGCGCCGGCAGGCGTCACTGAGCTCACGATTTGGTGGGCGGAATGGGATCCGGCTAACTATCTGCAAGAGCTGGCCAACGACTACGAGAAAGAGCGAGGCATCAAAGTCAACGTCGTGCAAGAGCCGTGGGGCACCTACTACAACAAGGTCACGGCGGAGTGGGCCGCCAAGGGCACCGGCTACGACATGGTCGTCGGCGACAGCCAGTGGCTCGGCCAAGCAGCGACGCAGGGGCACTACCTTGACCTGACCGACTTCATGAAGGAGAAGGGCCTGGATAAGACGGTCACGCCGGCCACGTTGCTCTACTACGGCACCTACGACGGCAAGTATTGGGCCTTCCCGACCGAGGGCGACGCGCTGGGCTGGGCCTATCGCAAGGATCTGTTCGAGGATCCGGCGGAGAAGGAAGCGTTCAAAGCCAAGTATGGCTATGACCTCGACGTGCCGAAGGACTTGTTGCAGTTGCGCGACATCGCCGAGTTCTTCACCCGCCCGGAGAAGAACCTGTACGGCGTCGCGATCTATACGCAGAAGGACTACGACGCCATCACGATGGGCGCGCAGAACTTCATCTTCAACTTCGGCGCCGACTGGAAGAACGACAAGTTCGAGGTCGAGGGCGTGTTGAACACCGAGAACGCTGCAAAGGCGCTCGAGTTGTATCGCGAGCTATACACCAAGTTCATGCCACCGGGTTTGAGCAACGCCTTCTTCCAGGAAATGAACGACGCCTTCATCAGCGGCCAGGCCGCGATGATCACGAACTACTTCGCCTTCTTCCCGGCGCTGGTGAACTCGCAGACCAACCCGAATTATTACGACAAGGTCGGCTTCTTCTCCACGCCGCCCGGCCCTGGCGGCGTGCAGTTCGCCTCGCTCGGTGGCCAAGGCCTGAGCGTGAATGCTTACATCAGCCCGGAGCGCCAGCAGGCCGCGAAGGACTTCATCGAGTGGTTCGCCAGCAAGCCGGTGCAGGAGAAGTGGGCGGCGCTCGGCGGCTACACCTGCAACATCGAGGTGCTGAACTCCGACACGTTCAAGAAGGCCACGCCCTACAACCCGGCGTTCGCCGAGACGATGAACTTCGTCAAGGACTTCTGGAACATCCCCGAGTTCGGCGATCTGCTCGTCGTCTCGCAGCGCGAGCTGAGCAAGTACATCGTCGAGGGCCAAGGCACAGCCAAAGAAGCGCTGGACAACATCGCGCGCGAGCACACCGAGATCCTCAAGAAGGCCGGCTATCTGAAGTGATCGGCACCTGCGAGATGCACGATTGATGAAAGAAACCAGGTTTCTGCAAAGAAACCTGGTTTCTTCGCCACGAGATGCAACTGACTCGAACTCAAACCGCACGTGCCCACAGCCGGCGCTCACTCACCGATGTGCAGATTCAGGTGCTGTTTATTGCGCCGACCATCATCCTACTGGTGCTGTGGAACATCTTTCCGCTGTTCTATAGCTTGTACCTGAGCTTCACCGAGTTCTCGGTGATCAAGCCCGACGTCCCGCCGGCCTGGATCGGGCTGCAAAATTACAACAAACTACTCAGCGACCCGCGCATCTGGCAGTATTTCACGCTCACCGGCCGCTACGTCGTGACCACGGTGGCGCTGCAGGCCATCGTCGGCTTCGGCCTGGCGCTGTTCCTGCGCGAACGCTTCAAGGGCAGCGGCCTGATTACCACGCTCATCCTGATCCCGATTATGATGTCGCCGGTCGTCATCGGCCTGTTCTGGAAGCTGATCTACAACCCGGCCTTCGGCATCTTCAACTATCTGATCGGCTACAGCGTGCCAAATTCCGGCCCGGACTGGCTGGGCGAGGCCAGCCGTGCTTTGTGGGCCATCATCATTGTGGATGTGTGGATGTGGAGCCCGTTCGTCATGCTCTTGTGCCTGTCCGGGCTGAAAGCGATTCCCGACTACCTGTACGAAGCGGCGGCGATAGATCGCGCCAGCCCATGGTTCCAGTTCTGGCGCATCACGCTGCCACAAGTGGCGCCGCTGTTGCTGATCGCGATCCTATTTCGCACGATCGAGGCGTTCAAGACATTCGACCTGGTGATGGGCCTGACTGGCGGCGGGCCGGGCGATTCGACCGAGCTGATCGCCGTGCACCTATACCGCGCTGCCTTCACGCGCTTCACCACCGGCGAGTCCAGCGCACTGGCTTACATCATCCTCGTCATCGTCATCGCGGTCAGTAACCTCTACGTCCGCTCGCTCAACCGTATCCGAGGAGAGTCATGAATCATGATTCGTGATTCATGATTTAGTCGTTCGATATCCCAAGACTATGGCCGTTTCAACGACTAGCGTCCCGATCACCTATGCTACCCGCGTAGACAAGGTGGGCGCGCGTTATCAGTTCACGCGCGCGTTGCGCATCGCCGTCGTCGTGCTCTACGCCGTGATCAGCCTGATCCCGGTGTTCTGGATGGTGACTGCCGCATTCAAGTCGCGCCCCGATGTCGTCGCCATCCCGCCGAAAGTATTCTTCGAGCCGACGATCGAGGGCTTCATCAGTCTGCTGACGAAGCGCGTGTTATTGCCGCCAGGCATGATCGAAGAATACAAGCAGCGCACCGACCTCAACTTTGCCGAGCGCATCATGGCCGAGCGCGGCCAGCGCATCACCGGACCGAGCCAGTACGGCCAGCGCCTTCTGAACTCGGTCATCGTCGCCAGTGCTTCGACGGTGCTCTCGGTGCTGCTCGGCGTGCTGGCAGCATATGCCTTCAGCCGGTTCAACGTGCCCGGCAAGGGTGACTTGCTCTTCTTCATCCTCAGCACGCGCATGCTACCGCCGGTGGTCGTCACCATCCCGATCTTCTTGATGTATCAGCAGCTCAGGCTCTACGATACGCACCTGGGTTTGATCCTGCTCTACACGGTGTTCAACCTGTCATTCGCGGTGTGGCTGCTCAAGGGCTTCATTGACGAGATCCCACGGGAATACGAGGAAGCTGCGCTGGTGGACGGCTACAGCCGCCTGCAAGCCTTCCGCAAGGTGGTGTTGCCGCAGGCGATCACCGGCATCGCTGCCACCTTCGTGTTTTGTCTCATCTTCGCCTGGAACGAATACGCCTTTGCGCTGATGCTGACGAGCGAGCGCGCCCGCACCGCGCCGCCCAGCATTCCGACTGTGCTTGGCACCGGTGGCATCGAGTGGTCGGCTATTGCCGCCGGCACGCTCGGCTTCCTCATCCCGGTGATCATCGTGACGTTTGCCCTGCGTGACTATCTGCTGCGCGGCGTGACGTTCGGTGCGCTAAGGAAGTGAATGACCGACTCCCGACTGCCCGCTCGGTAATGGGAAGTCGGAAGTAGGGAGTGAGCGCATGGCAGACATCGAACTCCAGCAAGTCGAGAAGCGATTCGGGGAGCAGTATGCCGTCCGGCCGCTCGATCTCTGCATCAAGAACGGCGAATTCGTGGCGCTGCTCGGCCCATCGGGCTGCGGCAAGACCACAACGCTGCGCATGATCGCCGGCCTGGAGACGGTGAGCGGTGGCAGGATCATCCTCAACGGCCAGGACGTCACTTGGCTGAAGCCGAGCCAGCGCGACGTGGCCATGGTCTTCCAGTTCTTCGCGCTCTACCCGCATCTAACGGCCTGGGAGAACATCGCCTTCCCCCTGCAAGCCGAAGGTGAGCGCCGAGAGAATATCCAGCGGCGCGTGAAGGAAGTGGCCGAACTGTTGCAGATCGAGCCGCTGCTCAAATCGCGCCCCGGCGCGCTCAGCAGCGGCGACCAACAGCGCATCGCGCTGGCGCGCGCGCTGGTGCGCCGACCATCGTGCTTCTTGATGGACGAGCCGCTCGGCGCACTCGACGCTGACTTTCGCGAGACGATGCGTTCGGAGATCAAGCGCCTGCACATTCTGCAAAACGCAACCACCGTCTATGTCACGCACGATCAGATCGAGGCGATGGCGATGGCCGACCGCATCGTGGTGATGAGCCAAGGCGTGGTGCAACAAGTCGGCACGCCGGCCGAGGTGTATCACACGCCCAGCAACCTGTTCGTGGCGCAATTCATCGGCAGCCCCGGCATGAACTTGGTGAAAGGCGATTGGGCCGATGGTGTCGCGACGTTGCCCGGCGGCAATCGCTATACGCCGCCGCCCGGCTGGCCGGAGGCGCTCAACCGTGGGTTGTCCGGCAGCGGCGTCATCGTCGGCTTCCGGCCGGAGGCGGTGCACATCCACCCAAGCGGACAACTGGCTGCCACCGTATATTCGGTGGATTTGCACGGCGCATATACGATGCTGGTGCTGGAGATGGGCGACGATCACTCGATTCACGCGCGCGTCAGCCGTGACGCGCACTTTACCGTCGGCGAGACCATTCGCTTCGACCTGAATCCGTCTATGGTGCGCTTCTTCGACCCGAAGAACGAGCGGGCGGTTCCACCCATCCATCATGCATGATGGATGGGTGATGATTAGTTGAGATGATTCGTTGAAAGATCAGCCGTGGCAACAGTCGAGCTAAGCCATATCACCAAGAAATTCGGCTCCGTCATCGCATTGAACGATGTGAGCTTCACCGTGAAGGATGGCGAATTCTTCGTGCTGCTCGGGCAGACCGGTGCGGGCAAGACGACCACCCTGCGCGTGATCGCCGGCCTGGAGAAGCAAGACGCCGGCGACGTGTTCTTCGACGGCCAGCCGATGAACGATGCGACGCCGGCCGAGCGCGACACGGCCTTCGTCTTCCAGTATTACTCGCTCTACCCGACCATGTCGGTGTATGACAACTTGGCCTTCCCGCTGCGCGCACCGGGCCGCAACTTGAGCGAGGCCGAGATCAAACAGCGCGTGCACGAGGCTGCCGAGCGCGTGCGCATCCCTCACCTACTGCAGCGCTCCACGCGTAACCTGTCCGGCGGCGAGATGCAGCGCGTGGCGCTGGGTCGCGCCCTGGTGCGCCGACCCAGGATCTTCCTAATGGACGAGCCGCTGTCCAACCTGGACGCCAAGCTGCGCGAAGCCCTGCGCATCGAGCTGAACCGCCTACAGCGCGAAGCGCACAGCACCACCCTGTTCGTCACCCACGACCAGATCGAGGCGATGACCCTGGCCGACCGCGTCGGCGTGTTGCGCGAAGGTGTGTTGGTGCAGGTGGGCACACCGCGCGAGATCTATGACTTCCCCGCCACGACGTTCGTGGCCAAGCTGGTCGGTGTGCCGCGCATCAACCTGTATGATGCGGCGCGCGCCGACGGGATGATTCGCGTGCCCGACAGCACGATTCAACTGCCGGCGCCGACGCACGCCGAGCTGCCGGAATCCTTCACGCTCGGCTTCCGGCCGGAGGATGTGAAGATCACCCCCGACGGAGACTTGAGCGGACAGATCGCTCTGCTCGAACCACTCGGTGTCGAGACCATTGTGCATATCCGGTCGGGCCGGCAGAGCTTGCTCAGCACCATCAGTGGCATCGCCGACTTTGGCATCGGTAGCGAGGTGCGCTATCGCATCGTGCGCGAACGGTTGCACTTCTTCGACCGTAAGACCGGCCACCGCTTGTCGTTCAATTAAGACGTCCCATGAATCCCACGCTGCAATTTCTCATCTTCATCGTCGGCTTCTTTATCATCCTTGGCCTGTTCGTCCGGCTGATCCAGATTGCCGAGAAGCGGCTGGGAGGCAAGGTGCCTCACCGACGCTACAGTAGGGTGATGAGCGTCATCATCACCGGCATGGTGCTCGGCATCGTGATGATGTTCCAGCCCGTCGCCTTGGCCCTTATGGAGCCAGGCTTCCTGTTGCTGCTCATCTCGACGCTGGCGTTTATCTTGTGGAGCCACGTTTGGCCTGCACCGGTGCTTCAGCCGCACAGCGGCGAAGCGGCGGAACGTTGAGACTGCGCTTGTGCGAACCGAGCATCCTACGCGGTGTTTCTCTTCGGCGTGAACTTGAAGATGCACCAAACGCCGCAGCAGACGCGGGAGTTCTTGCAGATGCTGCGCGAGCGCGTCGCGCGCGTGCCGAAGATCGAGCGCGCAGGCTTGTGGGTGATTCCCCCGTTCACATCCATTGCCGTGGCAGCGGAAGCCGCGCACGGCTCCGGCATCCGCATCGGCGCGCAAAACATGCACTGGGCGGATGAAGGTGCGTTCACCGGCGAGATTTCGCCGCTCATGCTCAAGGCCTGTGGGGCCGAGTTCGTCATGCTCGGCCACGCCGAGCGCCGCACGCTGTTCGGTGAGAGCGATGAGATGCTGAATAAGAAGGTGTTGGCCGCGGCGCGGCACGGCCTGGGCGTGATGTTGTGTGTGGGTGAGCCATCCATCATCAAAGCTGCCGGCGCAGGCGCAGAATATGTGGCGCAGCAGTTGAAGCTGGCGCTTTGTGGGCTGGCCCCCCCTGGCGATTTACAGGTGCTTTACGAACCGCTGTGGTCGGTCGGCGAAGGCGGTGTGGCGGCCGACCCGGACTACGTGAGCGCAGCATTCGGTAACATCCGGCGCGTGCTGCGTGAACTTTTCGGCCCAGCGGGTGAGCGTGTCCCCATCCTCTACGGCGGCAGCGTGGACGCGACGAATTGCGCCCGATATGCGCGCCTGCCCAACGGGAGCGGCATGGGAGTGGGGCGCGCCGGCTGGAACGTGGATCGTTTTGTTGCCGTGTTGGCCCATGCGCTCGCGGCGCTGGATTGAGCAATGCAAAACCTCTGGAACGATGCGGAAGCGGCAACGTTCGTTGGCGACCTGGCCCAGCGGGTCTATACATCGCGTTTGCTCGGACGCGAGCCGGCGCTGGTGTTGCATGGCGGCGGCAATACCTCGGTGAAGACACGCGCGCGCAACGTTTTCGATGAGGAAGAGGACATCCTCTACGTTAAAGGCAGCGGCTGGGATCTGGCGACGATCGAAGCGACCGGCTTCACGCCGTTGCGCCTGCGGCCAACGGCGCGGCTGGCCGCGTTGTCCCAGCTCGCCGATACCGAGATGATGCGCCTGTTGCGCAGCTACGCCATCGAACCCGGCGCGCCCGCGCCTTCCGTCGAAGCCGTCTTGCACGCGATCTTGCCCTACAAGTTCGTTGATCACACGCACGCCGATGCGCTGCTCGCCATCACCAACACTCCCGACGGCGAACGCCGCGTGCGCGAGCTATACGGCGACGTCGTGCTGATTGTGCCCTACGTCATGCCGGGCTTCACACTGGCCAAGCTGTGCGCCGAGCGGTTTGATGCGTGCGCTCATAAAGATGACCTCATCGGCATTGTGCTGATGCATCATGGGCTGGTCACCTTTGGCGATACGGCGCGACAGGCTTACACGCGAATGATTGATCTGGTGACGCAGGCGGAGGAATACATCGCGCGGCATGGCCAGTGGCGCGTGACCTTCCCACCGGCGCAGCGGAGCGACCGGCCCACGCGTGTGGTGTTGGCTGAATTACGCCGCGCTGTGTCTGAGGCGGCCGGTGCGCCGATGATCCTGACCACGCATGACGACGACAAATCCCTGGGCTTTGCTCGGCGCTCCGACGTGGCGTCCATTGCGCGGCGCGGCCCGGTCACGCCCGATCACGTCATTCGCACCAAGCGCCTGCCGTTAATCGGTCGCGACGTGGCGATGTATCGCGCCGAATATGAGGCCTATTTTGCCCGTCACAGCGCGGCATCGTCGCAGCCGCTTGCCATGCTCGACCCGGCGCCGCGCGTGATCCTCGACCCAGAGCTGGGGATGGCGACCGCCGGTCGCAGCGTGAAAGACGCGACTGTCGCCGCTGAGATCTATGCGCAAACGATTGACGTCATCCTGCGCGCAGAGTCGCTGGGTGGATGGTGTGCGCTGCCGGAGGCGGAGCTGTTTCGCGTGGAGTATTGGGATCTGGAGCAGGCCAAGCTTAAACGCATGCCGGCGCCGCAGATGTTCACCGGCGAAGTGGCGTTGGTGACCGGCGCGGCTTCCGGCATCGGCAGGGCATGCGCCCAGGCATTGCTGAAGCGCGGCGCAGCCGTGGTTGGCCTCGACATCGCTCCGGCCATCGAAAGCCTCTTTCCACAACCGGAGTTTTTGGGAATCCACGCCGACGTGAGCGACGAAGCGGCGTTGCGCGATGCGCTGGAACGTACGGCGCGGCGCTATGGCGGGCTGGATATGTTAGTGCTCAACGCCGGCATCTTCCCGGCCAGCCAGCGTATCGCCGCGCTGGAGGCGCAGACCTGGTCGCGCGCGTTGCGCATCAACCTTGATGCCAACGCGATGCTGATGCGCGAAGCGCATCCGCTGCTAAAACTGGCGCCACGTGGTGGGCGTGTGGTGGTGGTCGGCTCGAAGAACGTGCCGGCGCCGGGGCCGGGCGCAGCCGCTTACTCGGCATCGAAAGCTGCGCTGACGCAGCTAGCGCGCGTGGCTGCGCTGGAGTGGGGCAGCGACGGCATCCGCGTGAACGTCGTCCACCCGAACGCAGTGTTCGACACCGGCATCTGGACGGATGAGGTGCTGTCCGCGCGCGCACAGAGTTATGGGATGACCGTCGAGCAGTACAAGCGCAACAACGTGCTGGGCGTCCAGATCACCAGCCAGGATGTCGCTGAGTTGGTCGCCGAGCTATGCGGGCCCGTCTTCGCCAAGACGACCGGCGCGCAGATTCCGATTGATGGCGGCAACGAGCGGGTGATCTAGTCACATTTGTGAATCCCGACCGTGTAAATCGCTTCACACTGCCACAAGCAGTTGACAAGCACTAGCTGCATTAAAGTATGTGCACGTCTAGTTAAACGATTACGCAATCGCTTAACACCGATCGCGCATAAGTGAATGGCAACAATCCAGGATGTCGCTAGACGGGCTGGCGTGAGCACCGCCACTGTGTCTCACGTCGTCAACAGCACGCGCAACGTGCTGCCCGAGACGCGCCAGGCAGTTGAGGAGGCTATCCGCGCGTTGAACTATCGCCCCAGCGCCGTCGCGCGCGGCCTGCAGACCAACATCACGCATGTGGTGGGCGTGCTCGTCGCCGACATCACCAGCTATTTCTTCGCCCAGATCGTGCGCGAGCTGGAGGCCGCCTTCGAACCGCACCAGTACAACCTGATGGTGTGCAACACCGACGAACGGCCGGAGCGCGAGCGGCGCTATCTCGAGATGCTATACGACAAGCGTGTGGACGGCGTCATCATGGTGCCGACTGGCATCGAACAACCCATCGTGCAGCAGTTCATCGAGAGCAAAGTGCCGCTCGTCTCGATGCATCGCCGTCCAGGCACGCCATGTGGACCGGCTGTGCTGAACGACGATGTGGCGGCGGCGTACACGGCGACTGAATATTTGCTCAAACTAGGACACCGGCGCATCGGAGTAATGGCACGGGGCTACCATCTGTCGCCGGTCATCCAGCGCGTGCAGGGCTACATGCGCGCTCTGCGGGATCACTGGATTCCGATTGATCAGCGGATCATTGAAATTGTGCATGCTGAGCATGTCACCGAAGACTGTTCCACTGACAAAATGATACGCGCAGCCAAACGGCTATTTTCTGCGACCCCGCCTGTCACAGCTGTGATCGCCATGAGCCTGACTTCATCGCTTAGCCTATTGAAGGCCATGCGCGAGATTCGCGTGTCCTATCCAGATCAGGTGTCTGTGATCGGCATCGGCGACGCGCCCTGGATGGACGTATTACCTGTGCCGCTAACCGTGATGGCCGCGCCGGTGGCCGAGATGTGCCAAGCAGCCGCCCAACTCACGCTCGACGGCATCGGTCAGAGCAGGAAGCGTGGGCGCAACGGCGGCTTCTCACCAGCGGCGTGGTGCGACGTGTTGGTGCCGGCAAAGCTGATTGAGCGCAGCAGTTGCCGGACGGTTTGACCGATCTACGATTTTCGACATTCGACAGGAGGCGACAAGAGCAGCGACGACGATTTCTTCTTCCAATTCCAATACCGTGATGTAGACCCCCAATACTGAGACCGATGCGAATACATGAACCCACGATTGGTTCCAAGTCTAGAGATGCAGTAGTAGAGAGGAGACCCAGAGACATGTCAGTGTCAAATGAACGACCGAGCCGTTTGAGCCGCCGCCAATTGCTGCGAGGCGCCGTATTGACCGCTGGCGCAGGATTGCTGGCCGCGTATGCTGCACCGGCGTCGCCTGCAGCCCCTGCCGCCCCTGCAGCTGAGGCGACCCCACCGCGCCCGCAGCCGCCCCATCCGCTGCAGGCAACCCGCTCGCTGGCACGCAAGGCGACGAGATGAAGGGCAAGTCCATCGAGATGAGCTTCGCCGTGATTGCCGGCTGGCCGCCCAGCCAGGCGCCCATCGAACTGTTCCCAGACTTTGCCGCATTCGCCAAGGAGAAGTATGGCTACGACGTTACCGTGCGAAAGACCGAGGCGCCGTTCGGTGAGCTTTTCCAGAAGATCGCGCCGACGCTAGCCGCGAAATCGCAGGAATACAACATCATGGTGTCGGACAGCCAGTGGTTGGGCGCGCTGGCGGAGCCGGGCTGGATCGTGCGCGCCGACGACGTGTATGCAGTCGTGCCCGAACTCGACATCGAGCCGTTCTCCAGCCTGGTGAAGAACACCTATCAGGTCTACCCCGACGGCAGCGGCCAGCGGTGGGGGTTCCCACAGATGCCCGACACGCAGGGCCTGTTCATCCGCATTGACATAATGGAGCAAGAGGCGGAGAACTACAAGAAGGAGACGGGCAACGATCTGCCGCTCACCTACGACGAGCTGTCCAAGCTCACCGTGCAGGACTGGGAACCGATCTGGAAGTACTTCAACGGCAAGAATGGCATGGCCGCCACCGCCATCATGCAGTCGAGGGAGTACGAATTCTTCTCGTGCGCCTATCACCCCTACGGTATGCCACCGGCGGCGACATCTGGGACCCCGCCACCGGCAACGTGGTGGGCGTGTTGAATACCGACGCCAACGCCAAGATGCTCGAATACTTCAGGAGCCTGCAACAATACCAGCCATCCGGCTCACAGGACTTCGGCATTGGCACGATGATTGACCTGTTCACACAGGGCAAGGTGTTGACGGCCTTCCAGTGGTTGGCGGTCGGCCTGTTCATGATCCCGAAGGAGCTGGAGGGCAAGGCCATTGCCATCCCACATCCGAAGATCGCCTTCGATGGCGGCCCCGAGCTGGTTATCGGCGCGATGGGCGGCCAGCCGTGGGTGCTGAACAAGTTCAACGACGACGACCACATGCGCGTCGGCATAGACTTCCTCAAGTGGTGGTACACCGACGAGACGCAGAAGAAGTTCCTCGCCAAAGGCGGGCTGCCGTGGAGCAAGAAGGGCATTGAGAACCCGTTGTTCGAAGGCGACCCGCCCCCGTGGTCAAGCCGTTCGTGTACATGCTTGAAGAGGGGCGCAGCCGCGACTTCTGGCACCTGCCCGAATATGCCGAGCTGCTCGCGATCCAGCAGGAAGCTTACAACGGCTACGCGGCGGGCCAATTCAAGGACGCCAAGTCAGTGCTGGATTCGATCGCGGCGAAGCAACAGGCGCTGCTCTTCGAGAAGGGCCGCACCACGACGCCCGTGCCGGATGAGCTGAAAGACGCTCAGCCGAAGTGAAAAGACTCGAGTTGGCACAGGATTTAGGCTTTAGCCGGTTACACGCATGCGCTGAGTTGCTCGTCAAAAGTTTCGGCGGCTGGAACGACGCCCTAACTTTTGCACACCATGCACATCAACTTGGAAACTCAATTCAAGCGCAGTTGACCCACCGGCTAAAGCCTTGAATCCAAAAGCCAGAAGTGCGTTGCGTGCTGCCTCCCGGCGTCAATAAGGTTGTTTGCAGGCGTAGCACGCAATGGGAGGGGAGACCATGGATACAACCCCATCTTCGGTGATGGAACGGAACGAGCGGGCGGTGTCGGCGCCGCGCCGCAGCGGCATACGCGCATTCGAGGAGTCTCGCGCTTTTCCCGTCGCGCTGCTCACGCCGATTCTGATCTTCTTCGTGCTGCTCAACGTCATCCCGACGATGTGGTTGATCGGCTTCAGCTTCTATCGCTACAGCCTGCAATCACCCGACCCGCCGCGGCCGGCATGCATAGGCGGACCGTGCCCGGCTCTGTTTACCATCCCCACCGACATCCAGGTCTCGCTCACACAGAAGTTGCAGATCGTCATCCCCGCCGCGCCGCCAGTGGACAATTACATCAAGATCTACAACGATTCGGACATCTGGGGGTCGTTCAGCCGCACCTTCACCTTCGTCATCCTGGCAGTCTCCATCCAGGTGGTGCTCGGGGTGTTGCTCGGCTTCCTGTTCTGGGGCAGCGCGAAGATGCCGGGCCGGCGTCTGGCGCTCACGTTGCTCTTCACGCCCATGGTGGTCACGCCGGTGGCCAGCGCTTTGTTCTGGCGCTTGATCTACGACCCCACCTTTGGCGTGTTGAACTATCTGATCACGGCATTCGGCGGGCAGAAGATTGACTTCCTCACCAACAACGAGTGGGCCTTCCCTGCTGTACTGTTCGTGGACGTCTGGATGTGGACGCCGTTCATGATTCTGATGACGTTGGCCGCGCTGGGTAGCGTGCCCAAGGCCGAGCTGGAGGCCGCCGAGGTGGATCGCATGTCGTGGCCGAAGCGGCTGTGGTATGTCATCCTGCCGCACGGCAAGTTCATCCTGATGCTCGGCATCTTGCTGCGCACGATTGATGCGTTCAAAACCACCGACCTGGTGCTGACGATGACGCGGGGCGGCCCGGGCAACATCACTGATCTGATCGGTCTGCGGTTGTATCGCTACGCCTTTGCCAGTTTGAACATTGGCTTCTCATCGGCGCTGGCGGTGGTGCTGCTGATCACGGCCATCGCGTTCACCTCGATCTATCTGTGGGTGCTGAACGCGCGACGGCGAAATGAATTGAAAATTGAGAATTGAAAATGAAAAAGACCGGCGCAAGTTTTCGCTTTTCAATCTTCAATTCTCAATTTTCAATTTTCAATTGACATGGAGAGTAGAACCCGAACCCGAGCGTATTACGCGATTCTGTGGCTGATCGCCATCCTGTTCTTCCTGCCGATCTTCTGGATTTTGTTGGCGGCCTTCAAGACCGACAGCGACATATTGGCCGTGCCGCCCAAGCTCATCTTCACGCCCACGCTCGAGCAGATCAATCGCGCGTTGTTCGGCCGCGGCCAGGGCGTATCGAACACCATCCCGTATCTCGTCAACAGCCTGCTCTTGTCCATCCTGTCGGTCACACTTGCAATCATCGTGTCGTTTCTGGCGGCGTATGCGTTCTCGCGCTACAAACTGAAGACGACGAACTTCCTGATGTTCCTGATGCTCAGCACGCGCATGGTTCCGGCATCGGCCACGATCATCGCCATCTTTCAGATGTATAACGCCTTCGACATCGGCTTGCGCAGCGCTGGCTTGGCCCGGGAACCGTTGTTCCGCGGCTTTCCCGGCGTGTTGCTGCTCTACACGATGTTCAGCATCCCGTTCTCGCTATGGATCTTGAAAGGCTTCATTGATGGTGTATCGCCGCGCTACGACGAGACGGCTTACGTCAATGGTGCGTCGCGTTGGCATGTGCTGTTTCGCGTGGTGTTGCCACAGGTGAAACCGGGGATCGTGGCCGCATTCATCTTCAATCTGATTTTCGTGTGGAATGAGTTCCTGTTCAATTTCATCCTAGGCACGCCGACGACCAACACGCAGATGATCCCGTATGCGCTGGCGGTCGGCCTGATCAGCCCAGGTGGCAACGTGGATTGGGGCTACATTGCGTCGCTGTCCATGCTCTACGTGCTGCTGCCGATGGTGATGATCTTCTTCTTCCAGAAGTACCTGCTGGTGGGCATGACCTTTGGCACGGTACGAGGTGAGGTTTAGAACCCACCCCCTTACCCCTCCCTAGAAGGGAGGGGAGAAAAGCACATGAACACAAACAAACGACCCTTCGCAGCGACGATGCAACTCGGCCTGGTGATCTTAATGATAGCAGGCATCGTGATGATCGGCCAGCAGTTCAACAAAGCCGTCTACCAGCTCGGCTTGATCGCGTTAGTCGCCTCCACGCTCGTGCAGATTGCCTTCGGCAACATCCCCAGCGCGTTTGCCTTTCGGCGCTCGATGAAATTGTTCTGGCCGTTCATGGGAATTATCCTGATTGTGTTCGTTGTGAGCTTTCTCGCCACACCACTGCTGTATGCGTTGGGCCGATAGCCTCCACTCTCTGCCCCTCCCCCTTGAGAGGAGAGGAGTCGGAATATGAGCATCGTTGAACTCCATCGTGTCGCAAAGCACTACGGGCGCAGACGGGTGCTGCACGATGTGACGCTAGCTGTGCAACCTGGCGAATTCATGGTCATATACGGCATGCCGGCCAGCGGCAAGAGCGTGCTGGTGCGTTTGATCACCGGCCTGGAGAAACCTGACAGCGGTCGCATCATCATCCGTGGCCAGGACATGACGCGCGCTGCGCCCGGCGAGCGCAATCTAGGCTACGTGCCGCAGTCGTTTGCGCTATATCCACACTTCAGTGTGTACGACAACATCGCCTATCCGCTTGTGCTGGCCAAAGTGTCGAAGGAAGAAACACGTGCAGAGGTAGAACGTGCTGCGCGACTGCTCAAGATTGAACAGTTTCTCGACCGACGGCCCGATCAACTCTCTGGCGGCCAGAAGCAGCGTGTCGCCATTGCGCGCGGCCTGGTCAAACAAACCGAAATCTTCGTCCTCGACGACCCGCTGGTTGGCCTGGATTTCAAGCTGCGCGAGCGGCTGATCGAGGATCTGAAAGCCACGCAAGAGATGCTCAAGGCCACTTTCATTTACACCACGTCCGAGGCAGTTGAAGCAATGCAACTGGCCTCGACACTAGCCGTGCTCGATCGTGGCGAGGTGATCGAAGTCGGGCCGCCTGAAGATCTGTACAACCGGCCCAAGCGTGCCGAGACGATGCGATTCGTCGGCTTCCCGCAAGCCAACTTCATCCTAGGCAGCCTGGTTCAACGTGATGGACAGCATTGGCTGAGCACGTCACTGTTCGAGTCGCCACTGCACCAGTCCAGCCATGCACAAGTTGCACTTGAGCAGGCAATCGGCCTGCCCATCAGCGTTGGAGTGCGGCCGGAGCACATCGTGATTGACTCAAACCCACCTGATGGCGCGCTCACCTTCAAAGCGAAAGTGTTGTTGCGCGAAGATTTAGGCGGTGAAGAGATCGTCTATCTCGACACGGGGGGGCAGCAGCTGACCACGGTGCTGCGCAGCGACAACGAGATCGCCCTGCACATCAACATTGATGAGATGGTGACCGCTTATATCCGGCCGGAACATGTAGTGGTGTATGCCGGCGGGAAGTATGTCGGGAGAGCAGGATAAATGGTGGACATTACTGTCAAGAACCTCACTAAGAAGTTCGATGACTTCATCGCATTGAAAGGGTTGAACATGACCTTTCCCGCCGGCGCGGTGACGTGTCTCCTCGGTCCGTCCGGCTGTGGCAAGACCACGCTCATGCGTATCATCGCTGGTTTGGAAACGCCCACGACGGGCGAAGTGTATTTTGGCCGTGATGTGGTGAACCGATTGAGTACGCGCCAGCGCAACATAGGGATGGTCTTTCAGTATCCTGTCGTATATCGCGGCATTAACGTACGCCAGAACATCGAGTTGCCGTTGACCGAAGACCGCAGCCTGACCAAGGCCGAGCGCGATCGTCGCATAGACGAAGTGCTCGACATCCTGGAGATGCGGGACGCAGCAGACAAAGATATTACCGAACTGGACAATGGCACGCGCCAGAAAGTGGCCGTTGCACGCCAGGTCGCACGTCAGCCGAACATCATCCTGTTCGACGAGCCAATCACCAACGTGGACATCAACAGCAAGCTGCAACTCAAGCGCGCGCTGAAGGAGCTGTTCACACGGTTGAAGCAGACCATCATCTATGTCACACACGATCAGACCGAGGCGATGACGCTGGCCGACCAGATCGCCTTGATGAATGAAGGCGTAATCACGCAGATGAGCACTCCGCGCGAGCTGTACGACGAGCCAAACGATGCCTTCGCTGGTTTCTTTCTAGGCAATCCGGGCATGAACTTTTACGAAGGCATCGCGGTGAAGGAAGGTAAAGTGTCGTGCGCGCTGTTCCCAACGCCGGTCGAGCTGTCGCCGGCGTATGTCAATCACCCCACGGTCACGGTGGGCATTCGTCCCGAATACATACGGATTGTTGCATCGCAAACGCCGGTGGCAGTGCGCGCCCGGGTCTTGAACAAGGCGATTGTAGTGGGCGGACAGTATCTCGTGGGCTTGAAAGTAGGCGATATTGCTGCTAAGGCTAAGGTGTCGCATAGCACTGGTGCCGCACTCAACGTGGGGGGATGTGTGGGTGGAATTTCCTATAGAACACGTGCGCATATTTAGCAACGACAAGCACAACGGAGCGAGCCTTAGATGAAGAAGTTGATTAACAAGCCGGAAAGCGTCGTCGTTGAAGCAATGCGCGGCATCGAAGCAGCGCATCGCGATCTCGTGCGGGTGCATTATGACCCGAACTACATCGTCCGCGCCGATGCGCCTATCCCTGGCAAAGTTGGATTGGTGTCGGGCGGCGGCAGCGGCCACGAGCCAATGCATGTCGGCTTTGTCGGCCTGGGCATGCTCGATGCTGCCTGCCCAGGCCCGGTGTTCACCTCACCTACGCCCGACCAGATGCTGGAAGCGAGCAAAGCTGTGAATGCCGGCGCGGGCGTGCTGCATATTGTCAAGAACTACACGGGCGACACCATGAACTTCGAGATGGCCGCTGAGCTGGCGCGCATGGAAGGTCTGGAAGTGGCTCAGGTCATCACGGCGGATGACGTGGCTGTGCAAGACAGCCTGTATACCGTCGGGCGACGCGGCGTGGGCGTTACTGTGCTGGTCGAGAAGATTGCGGGCGCGGCGGCCGAGCAGAAGCGCAGCCTAAGCGAGGTGGTCGCGATTGCACGCAAAGTCACCGCACAGGGCCGCAGCATGGGCATGGCGCTCACTTCGTGCACGGTGCCACATCGCGGCGAGCCGACTTTTTCGCTAGGCGAAGACGAGATCGAGATTGGCATCGGCATTCACGGCGAACCGGGCCGCCGGCGCGTGCCGATGGCTTCCGCGCGCGACATCGTGGGCATGCTGGCTGAGCCGGTTATCAAGGATCTGCCTTTCAAATCGGGCGACGAAGTTTTGGCGTTCGTCAACGGGATGGGCGGCACGCCGCAGATCGAGCTGTATATCGTCTACAACGAGCTGGCGCGCATCCTCGATGGGTGCGGTGTGAAGATCACGCGCAACTTGATTGGTAACTACATCACCTCCCTGGAGATGCAAGGCTGCTCGATCACCCTGCTCAAGTTGGACGATGAATTGACTAGGCTCTGGGACGCCCCGGTGAAGACAGCGGCGTTACGATGGGGCATTTGAGGACGAAAGTGAGAAACGGAGTGGCGACAAGACAGCACAGCGAAAGGTGACAAGATGACAATTACCCGTGAGCACATCCTCAAATGGCTGGATGCATACGCGCACGCGGTGAATGCGCATGCCGACGAATTGAATCGCCTCGACGCGATGCTGGGTGATGGCGACTTTGGGGCCAGCATGCAGCGCGGCCTGGGCGCGGTGCAGTCGAAGATGCCGAGCATGGCCGAGCAGGACATCGGTGCGATTTTCAAGATAGTCGGCATGATACTCGTGAATACGATGGGCGGCACAAGCGGCCCGCTGCTCGGCACGCTATTCATCCAGATGGGCGGCAAAACGCAGGGCAAGACCGAATTGTCGCTGCGTGATTGGACGGAAGCGTTGCAAGCCGGCGTGGACGGTGTCATGGCGCGCGGCAAAGCGCAAGTCGGCGACAAGACCATGCTCGATGCGTTTGTGCCCGCAGTCGAGGCGCTGCAAGCCGCTGTGGCGCAAGGCGTGCCGGTGGTGGCCGCATTGCAGCGCGCCGCCGATGCAGCGAAGTTCGGCCGCGACGAGACGGCGCGACTGATCGCCAGGAAGGGCCGCGCCAGCTATGTCGGCGAGCGCGGTGTGGGGAGCATTGACCCTGGTGCAGCCAACGCTTATCTGTTTGTTCAGGCGATGGCAAGTGTCGTTGGAGTTGAATGACGATTGACAATCTTTGCCGTGTTTCTCTTTGGCACGAATCTCAGGATGCATCACACATCTGCGCAGACGCATGCGTTCATTCACACGCTGCGCGAGCGCATCGCATCCGTGCCCCACATCAAGCATACAGCGCTATGGGTAACACCGCCGTTTACGTCCATCTTTGCGGTGGCTGACGCGGCTCGCGGAGCGCGCGTCATGGTCGGTGCACAAAATATGCACCGGGCAGACGAGGGTGCCTTCACTGGCGAGATTTCGCCGCTCATGCTCAAAGCCTGTAGGGCTGAGTTCGTCATGCTTGGTCATGCTGAGCGTTGTACGCTGTTCGGCGAGAGCAATGAGGCGCTGAACCGGAAAGCGCTCGCTGCTGCGCGACATGGCCTCGGCGTGATGTTGTACGAGGGTGAACCGGTGTCCATTCAGCAGGTCGGCGCAGGCAGCGTGGCGGCTGATCTAGATTACGTGAGTGTCGCTTTCGAGAACATTCGTCGTGTGTTGCACGAGTTGTTCGGCGCAGCAAGTGCCAGTATGCCTATCTTGTATGGCGGCAGTATAGATGCGACGAACTGCGCACGTCACGCATGCCTGCCGCAAGCAGTCGGCATGGGTATTGGCCGCGCCGCCTGTTGTACAGTAGACGGCTTCGTTGCCGTCCTCACAAATGTCCTCGCTGTGTGGATGACGTTCCACCACGAAAGTGCGGAGCACGCAAAGCTATCTTGAAATCCTAACGCCCTGGCGGTATCAAACATGGCAAGAGTTGTCAGTCTCGGCGTTCATATCCTCGACGTGCTTGGTCGGCCCGTTACGCGCATCCCTGACGGGCAAAACATCGACTTGCTCGAAGAGATTCGCTTTACCGTCGCAGGCACGGCGGCGGGCACAGCGATTGACCTGTCCAAGCTCGGTGCAGACGTGATTGCAATGGGCGCGCTGGGTAGCGATCATATCGGCGACACCGTGATCACGATCATGCAGAGCTACGGCGTGGACACGCGCTATCTCGTACGCAAAAAGGATGTGCAGACTTCGGCGACCATGCTGCCTATCCGACCCAATGGCGAACGTCCTGCCTTGCACGTGATTGGCGCGAATGGCGCGTTCGGCCTTGACGACGTAAATTGGGAAGCCATTAAGTCTGCGCAATACGCGCACCTCGGCGGGTTCTACCTCTTGCCCAGGCTCGACGGTGAACCGGCGGGGGTAATCGCCAAGTTCTGCCGAGACAACGGCGTGGTCAGCACGATGGACATCCTGGGCATCCCACGCGACGACATGCTTAGCGTGGTCGCGCCCAGCTTACCCTACCTCGATTACTTTATGCCGAGCATTGACGAGGCGCGCATGATCTGCGGCCTGAGCGACTGGCGCGACGTGTGCAAGTTCTTCCTTGATCACGGCGTGCGAGCGTGCGTGTTCAAGATGGGCGCGAGTGGCAGCGTCTACGCCGATGCTGACGGCATTGTCTTGCGCATGCCGGCGTTTCGGGTAAAAGTGGTGGACACGACCGGATGCGGCGACGCCTACTGCGCCGGCTTCATTGTCGGTTTGTCGCGCGGCTGGGATATCGAGGACAGCATGCGGCTGGCGACTGCCGCGTCGGCGCTGGTGGCTACCGGCCTCGGCTCTGATGCGGGCATTCGTGACTTCGAGAAGACGGTTGAATTCATGAACGCGGCAGAGACGTTGCCGATGACAGAGTGATGAACTGTGCTCAGCAAAGCGCCTTCTAAGCGCATGAAGGATCCCGACCTATACGCCGGATATAGTGCTCTGCTCTAAGCACACCAGCGGATGTGTGGAGACTTGACATGAGTGATAAAAGACAAGTGGCCATCGGCGCAGACGACGCCGGCTATGTGTTGAAGGAGATCATCAAGAAGCACCTCGAATCGCAGGGCGTTGAGGTCACGGATTACGGCCCGAGCACGCCCGATCCGGTGGACTACCCGGACATCGCCGTTGTGCTGGCCCGGGACATCGCGGCGCACAAGTTCGAGCGCGGCATCCTGATCTGCGGCACGGGCATCGGCATGGCGATTACGGCGAATAAGGTGCCGGGCGTGTATGCCGCGCAGGCGCACGATACCTATTCTGCTGAGCGCGCGCGCAAGAGCAACAACGCGCAGATCATCACGATGGGCGCGCGTGTGATCGGCCCTGAGCTTGCCAAACAGATCGTGGACGTGTGGATGGCCAGCGAATTCCAGGGCGGCGCTAGCACGCGCAAAGTGTCCAAGATCGCGCAAATCGAGTCGGAACAACAGCGATAATCCACGAAGAACACGAAGGTACACCCAGGAAGGGCCTTCGTGTTCTTCGCGCCCGCTTGTCCGTATGGAGGATCGTGGTTGAAAATGAAAAAGCTGATCAATGACCCCTTCGACTTCGTCGAGGAGATGCTGGAAGGTTTCTGTGCCGCGCACGATGACCTGATCAAGCGCGTGGGCCGGCGCGCCATTGCCCGCATTGATGCGCCGATCAAAGGTAAGGTTGGCGTGGTGGTTGGCGGCGGCTCCGGCCATCTCCCGCTCTACACTGCCTTCGTCGGCAAGGGCGGTGCGGATGCCGCGCCCGCCGGCAACATCTTCGCCTCGCCGCCGGCCAAGCCCATCTTAGAAGCCACGCGCGCGGCGAACGGCGGCGCCGGCGTGGTGTATTTCTACGGCAACTACGCCGGCGATGTGCTGAATTTCGACCGCGCGGCAGCGATGGCCGAAGCCGAGGGCATCCGCGTCGCCACCGTGCTCGGCACGGACGACGTAGCCTCCGCGCCGCCGAGCGAAGTGCATCACCGACGCGGCATCGCCGGCGCATTTCTCGTCGTTAAGGCCCTGTGCGCGAAGGCCGAGACGATGGCCGATTTCGATGCCGTCGTTGCCACAGCCCGCAAGGCCAATGCCAATACGCGCACGATGGGCGTGGCGCTGACCGCTTGCACCGTGCCGGCCAACGGCAAGCCTACGTTTACCATCGGCGACGATGAGATGGAGGTGGGGCTCGGCGTCCATGGCGAGCCGGGTGTGCGCCGCGCCAAACTTGCGCCCGTAGATGCCATTGTGGATGAGCTGGTCGAGACCATCCTGGCTGACCTGGACTTCACCGGTAGCGACGTGGCCGTGCTGGTCAACGGGCTGGGCGCGACACCATACGAGGAGCTCTACGTGATGTACCGGCGGGTGAAGCAGATCCTCGACGCACGGCGCATCACCATCCGTCGCAAGTATGTCGGTGAATATGCGACGTCGCTGGAGATGGCCGGCGCTTCGGTCTCGCTGATGCGGCTGGATGCCGAGCTACACGACCTGCTGGCCATGCCGATGCACACGCCGATGATCAAGCAGTTTTGAAGCGGTGTTGCGGGTGTCGGTGGTGTCGGGAGTATCAACGGTGTCGGGGCCATTGCAACGCCAACGACACCACTGACACCAACGACACCACTGACACCAACGACACCACCGACGCTAATAACACCACCGACACCAACGACACCACCGACACTAGCGACACGAACGACACCCACCATGACACCTATTGATGGACCGAAAGTGACCGCCGCGTTGATCACCGTGGCGAATGTGATCGAAACGAACAAGGACTACCTGTGCGCGCTGGATAGTGACGTCGGCGATGGTGACCATGGCGTAAGCATGACCATCGGTATGCGCACTGCCCGCAAAGCCCTACAGGCGCTGCAGAATCCCACTCCGGAAACCGCCTTTCGCACGGTCGCCGAAGCGTTTGCCGATGAAGTGGGCGCAGCCTCCGGTGCGCTCTACGAAGGCGCGTTTGAAGCAGCCGCGCGCGCGGCCGCCGGCAAAGCCACCCTCGACACTTCTGCCGACTGGGCGACGATCTACGAAGCCATGGCGCGCGAGATGCAAAACGTCGGCAAGGCCGAATTGGGCGATAAGACGCTGCTCGATGCTTGGCTGCCGGCAGCGAACGCGCTGCGCGAGGCTGCCGAAGCCGGGGCTTCGTTGAGCGAAGGTCTGAGCCGGGCGACGGCGGCAGCGCTTGCCGGCGTGGAAAGCACGAAGCACCTCATCCCGAAGCGCGGGCGCGCCAGCCGGCTGGGCGAACGCGCGCGCGGCTATCAAGACGCCGGTGCGACGAGCGCGTGGCTGATCATCAAAACGATCGAAGAATCACTGAACTCTTGACGCTTGCTTCTCGGTTTTCCTAGCGCCGCATGTCGCGCAGTGCCTCGAACGCCGGGCGCGGTGCACCGTTCTGCCGGATCACGCTGTATAGCGCCGGGTCACCGCCGGGCTCGTCGGGATTCTGGCCGATCTTCTGAATGAAGTCCAAATTGAAGACGATACCGAAGCGGACGTAGCCCAACCGGCGAAGCAATTGGAAGCCGTTCACGATCCAGGCCGCCTGTTCCGCTTCGGTGTTGTCCAACGCGAAGTCGAAGCCCGGCGCAGCGCCGCTCAGCGGCGAGCCGTCCTTGCGCGTCAGGTTCTCGGCAGACGCCCAGCCGAACTCGGTCACGCACATGGGCTTGTTGGTGCGCTGGCGGTAACCCTCAATGGTGCTGATGAACGACCAGGAGTGATGCGGGTTGTCGAACGGCCCGCGAAAGCGCGCCGTCGGGTCGTTGTAGCCTTCGTCCCAGCGCTTGTCCGGCGGCATGTTGTAGCCGTTCAGGTGCACACCGATGCAATCCACCAGGTTCAGCCCGCCGGCGCGCACGAAGTCTTCGAGATAGAGGAAGTCGTCCTGCGCCACGCCGGGGATGTTCGCGCCGGTCGGCGAGGGCGCGGCCATGATGATGATCAGCCGGCGATCTATGCTGCGCAGCACAGGGGTCACTTCGCGCAGGAACGCTACGTAGTCCGCCGCGCGTAGTTCACCGGACGCCACCACCCACTCGCGGTCGAGGTTGGTCTCGTTCAGCACCTCGATCGCCTGGATGCAACCTTTGTAGCGCGCGGCGATCAGTCGGAAGAAACGCACGCCTTCGCCCGGCAACTCCGGCGGGCTGGGGCGCTGGGTGGGATTGCGGGCCGGCGTGACGCGCGTCCACGCCGGCGGCTGAGTGACGGTCACGACGATGTTCAGCCCCTTCCGGTTCGCATCGGCCACGAAGGCGTCGAAGAGCTGAAATTGAAAGGTGTTCGGCGCGCCTGGCGCCGGCTCGAACTCGTGCCAGTTGACCTTGGCGCGCGTCCAGTTCATCTTCAACTGGCCGGCCATCACGCTGTTCCAATAGCCGATATCGCCGACCGGCCAGTTGCTCTGGATGCCGTAGCCGAATCGGTTGGTCGCCGCGCGTGGGCGCGGGCAGGAGAAATCAGCGACGCCGGGCACCTTGCCGCGCGGGTCCATCGCCTGAGGCGCGCCGGCGTAGGTCACGCTAGTTACGCTGCACAGCAGGGCGAAACTGAGGGCAATCGCAGCGAGGGGCGAGCGACGGATGCGTGCCCGGCCTTCGTTGAAGACGAAGCGTTTAAGCATGCCTAGGTTGTAGCGGCTTGGATGATAAGCTGCGCTTTGAGGTGAGCACGAAAAGCCTACGCTTTGACTGCGATGCGTTTGCCAATGCCGAGAAACAAAAAGCGGGCGTCCCTCATCGGGACGCCCGCTTTCGGTGCGACAGGCTAATGAGTGGGCCGTCGCCTGGCTTCTGAGCAACGAGGTGACGTTTTGCGGCTGTGCTCCGTCACGTCCCTGCTGCCATTGCCTAGGCGTTAGCTCCTGCTTCCTTCGTCGCGGCACCGGCTGCTGATTCTATCGCTCCAGATACTGCGGCGGCTGCAGGAGCCAGCGCGCTCCCAACGCTTTTCAGCGCTGTCTCCGTGTTGCGAACGGCCACTTCTGTGTTGCGCATCAACGTCTCGGTGTTCTTCATCAGCATCTCGCTGTTCTTCACCGCTGCCTCGGCCGACTTGCGGCTCTGCTCAGCCACTTGCATGGCTGCGCGCGAGTTGTACTCAACGTCAGTGAGGAGGCGCAGCACGGCGCCGAATGCGAGCAGCGGAATGCCGTTTGCCAGGCCCACGAGAACCGGGCCCCAGCCGACCATGTTGAAGCCTTGGTTGTAGCCGGGCCAGAAGTTACCCGTCAGCAAGATCAGGCCGCTGATTAGCCCCAAGACGAGCACGACGATGCCCGCGACGATGAGGATCGTCCCCAAGACTCTTAGCCCGCCGTATCTTCGCGGTACGTTCATAGGTGTAACCCCTTTCGCCCTCGAATGCGACTAGTTGCCCGATCCGAAGGGCAGCGGAATCCTCTGCGAGCCAGGCGCAGGTGGGAAGCGCAGCGCGATTTCGGCATTGACGCTCGCCAGCGTCGGACCGAACTTCTCGACCAGCGTGTTGATCTGGCTGAACTCCGGATACGTGTTGAGGGCGACGATCACCTCAGACGTGTTCGTCAAGCAGTTTGCATCGCACACCAAGTTGGGGAGCGGCTTGTCGTTGAAGGCTAGGGCCAGGCCGTCACCTTCACTGCGCATCGAGATGTGCTGGACGCCGCGATCTATCAGTGCGCGGACAAAGTTCGGATCAAGCTTGACCGTGGTCAGATCCAAGCCGAACAGCTGCTCGAGCTCCGTGGCGGAGACGCCGGCGACCGATGGCACGCCGTTTTGATCGTAATCAATCACGACGCGAACCAGCACCGAATCTTCGCCCGGCGTCGCAGGCGCAGCCGGCGCAGGCGCCTTCGGATCGCGCAGCGGGATCTCCGGCGCGCCGGTGCTCGGGACGCGGATCACCAGACCCAGGCCGAGGCTGCGAGCCAGCGGCAGGAAGCGCTTCGCCAACGCGGCATAGCCTTCATACCCCGGAGCGAAGATAGGGGTGACGCTCTCGGCCACGTCGCCGATGTTGGACACCGACTCCTCACTCAGGCTGATGGACGGCAGTTGCTTGCCGTTCGCGTAGATATACGCGCCCTTGCCGCTGAAGGCAAGCTCAATGTGCTGCACGCCCGTGCTCTTCAGATAGTCTACCCAGTCCTTGCCGATCGCAAACTGTGCGAGGTTCAGTTGCCCGAACGTCAACGTATTGAGGAGTTCGGGGCTGATGCCCGCGATCGAGGGTACACCGTTGTCGTCAAGTGCGACTTCTATGCGGGGTAGAGCCAGGAAGAAGTCGCTATTCCTGTCTACCTCAGCAGCAGGTGCGCCGCATGCAGAAAGCATGAGTGCCAGCGCGGGGATCAATAACGAGACACGCTTTGCGAATTTCATGAGCTGTTCCCTCCAGAATTGAACTGTTTTATGGCCCACCGCCGCTTTGAGCGTCGCGGTTCTAGGCCATAGTTTTACACACTCTTTGCGATTTGTGCAAATCGGATGTCAAACACGTTTGTGAACCGATTGCAAGTCGCATTTTCCGAGCGAGGCGTTCAGCCTCACGTGAACAACGGCGCCATTCCCATGCGTGCGACCTGAGCCGCCATTTCGTCTGCGGCCGGCCGTGGGCGCTCGCCGGCCTGGCTAGCCGCGTCCAGCACCATCGGCAAGAGATGGATATCCCCGACCGTGTTCAGAAAGATGCCTGGGCGCCCTAGCACCCAGCGGACCGCGCGCTCGATCTCCGCTGGATCGGTCAGCGGCCGGTACCACGTGGCGGCAGTGCGCGCATCTTCGCCCCACGGCCGTTGTGTGATGGACTTAATCGTCTGCACGGCGACGCCTCGTGCTTGACAGATTTGCATCAATGTTTCGAAGTCCCGTGCATATTGCGGATTTTGCATCAAGATGTAGCTGTATGGCAACAGCACCGAGTCGAAGTCGAATTGCTCCAGGCTGCGCAGGTGCATCGCAGCGATGCCCACGCCGTGTCCGGTGACGCCGATGAAGCGCACCAGCCCTTGCTGCTGTGCTTCGATGGCCGCTTCGAGGGCACCGCCTGGTCCCAGGGCGATCTCCCATTCTTCCGGCGTAGCCAGATTGTGAAGCTGGATCAGGTCTACGTGATCCACTTGTAGCCGTTCTAACGAGCGGCGAATTTCATCGCGCGCCTTGGCGTAGGTGCGTTCGCCGGTTTTGGTCGCCAGGAAGAAGTGATCCCGGTAGCGCCTCATCCATGGCCCGAGGCGCAGTTCCGAATTGCCGTAGCTCGCTGCGGTGTCAATATGGTTGACGCCGTAACGCATGAGGAGCGCCATCGTTTGGTCGGCCTCGCGCTGCGAGACGTTGCTCAGCGCGGCTGCGCCAAAGATAGTGCGCGTGCTCTGATGTCCTGTCCGGCCGAAAGGCTGTGTTGCGATCATGATCGGCTCCTCGGCGCGACGGATTCGGCAGTTGCCGATCCGTCGCGCACTAAATTGTGCACGGGTTATATTAAATCCGCATGGTCACCGGTTGTCCACGCTCAGCGGCTTCGATCGCCCCGAACACCATCGCCAGGCTCTTGATGTTGTCGGTGCAGATCGTTTCGGGCACGCCGCCTTCGCGCACGCAATGCACGAACTGCCGGATCACGCTGGCGTGCCCCTCGCTCAAACCGGTGGTGTCCGGTTCGGGCAGTGCCAGATCGCGCTGTTTATAGATCAGGCCGCTGCGCTCCTCCGGCGTCTGAGCGCGGAAACCGTTGCTGCCATCCCACGTCGCGCTGCCGTTCGCGCCGACGAAGTGCCAGTTGCTCTCCCAGCTCGTGTTTATCCCTTCGGCGCACCAACTGCCGCGATAGGTGAAGACCACACCGTCGCCCATTTCAAACACTGCAATTGCAGAGGCGTCGCGGTCGTACCACGAACCGCGCGGGTTCCACTCTTTGCAGAAAGCGACGCGCACCGCATCCAAGCCGGTTAGGAAGCGCGCCTGATCGAAGGTGTGGATGGCCATGTCCAACAGAAGGACATGGGGCATGTGATCGCGAAAGCCGCCAAAGTGTGCGCCGATGTAGAAGTCGCAGTTCACCGTGGTGAGCGGTCCGATCGCGCCGCTGCGCAGGAACTCGCGCACGCGGCGAATGGGCGTGGTGTAGCGCCGGTTCTGCATGACGGCGTAGAGCTTGCCGGCGCGCTGTGCGGCTTCGACCATCCGCCGCGCATCGTCCATCGAGGTTGCCATGGGCTTTTCACCCAACACGTGACAACCGTGTCGCAGCGCGGTCAACGTTGTCTGGGCATGCGCCTCCGGCACGGTCACGTCGAACACGATGTCCGGTTCGACGTGAGCGAGCATCGCTTCTAAGTCGTCGCCGGTGTGTGCATGCACCAGCCCGAATTCATCCTTGCGCGCCCGCGCGGCATCTTCGACGACATCCACCAGGCCGGCAACGGCCAGCCCTTCGATCGTGGTAATGGTCCTCAGCCACCCCCGGCTCATCTTGCCGCAGCCGACGAGGACTGCACGGAGTGTGTCCATGTTTTGGTTGAGTGGGTCATCAAGTCCTCGCGTCGCATCGAGTCATCCAGTCATCCGGTCCGACCTGATTGACTCGACCGACTTGACTGACTTGGTGGACTCGATTGACTCACGCGAAGACTTCGGCCAGCGCTTGGCGCATCACGTCCACCGGCGCATCCTGGCCGGTCCAAATGGTGAACGCGATCGCGCCTTGATACACCAGCATGCCCAGCCCATCGAGCGTCTTCGCACCTTTGGCCGTGGCCTCGATCAAGAAGCGCGTGCGAGGCGGATTGGGCACGATGTCGCACACCAGCATGCGGGGCTTAATCGAGTCCATGTTCACGCCGGGCTTGTCATCCATGTGCGGAAACAAGCCGATGTTGGTGGCGTTGACGACGATGTCGGTGTCTTCCGGCAGCGTGTAATCACCCAACCATCCTACGAACTCGGCCCGTGCGGACGTCTTGTCATTGATGAGTTGTGCGAGCGCTTCGCCGCGCTGCACAGTGCGATTGACGATGATGATGCGGCGCGCGCCGGCCAGCGCCAGCTCCACCGCGATGGCGCGCGCCGCGCCGCCCGCGCCTAGCACCACCACGTGCTTGCCGGCGGGGTCGAGGTTGGCATTGAGCTTGAGCGCCATGAGGAAGCCCTTGCCATCGGTGTTGGTGCCGATCAGCGCATCGACGTCGCGCACGACGGTGTTCACCGCGCCGATGAGCACAGCCTCCGGCGTAATCCGGTCGAGGTAGCGCAGCCCCTCGATCTTGTGTGGGAGGGTCAGGTTGATGCCGCGAAAGCGCATCGCGCGCATGCCGGCCATCGCTGCCCCCAGGTCTTCCGCGCGCACATGGAAATTCTGGTAGCGCCAGCGCAGCCCTTTGGCCTTGAAGGCGGCCTCGAACATCAGAATGGTCGGGTTCTCGTCCACCGGATCGCCGAACACGCCGACGATTTCGTGGCGATAGTTTGTGTCAGCCATTGGATTCGAAACCACAAAGCACACGAGGGTCACGAAGGTTTGCGGAGTCGAGCCCCCGTGTTATTCGAGATCTCCTCGGTGCAGTCTTTGAAACCACTACGCACATTGACGGTCATGAAGGCTTGGGTGGTTCAGTTTTACCTCCCATACGCCGCTGCCACGCCACCGTCCACGGTCAGCATGGCGCCGGTGGTCTTGAGCGAGCGGTCGGAAGCGAAGAACAACACGGCTTCGGCGATGTCTTCCGGGAAGACGTTGACCTTCAGCGTGGTGCGCGCGGCGTAGTAGGCCTCCAGCTCTTCGGGCTTGATGCCGTAGTTCTTGGCGCGCTCCTCGCGCCACCGGCTGCTCCAGATGCCACTGCCCTGCAACACGGCGTCGGGCAGCACGCTGTTCACGCGGATGCCGCTGGCGCCGCCTTCCTCGGCCAAGCAGCGCGCCAGGTGCAACTCGGCGGCTTTGGCGGCGCTGTAGGCGGCAGCGTTCTTGCCAGCGAACACGCTGTTCTTGCTACAGATGAAGATGATCGAGCCGCCTCGACCCTGCTGCTTCATCACCCGGAAGGCTTCGCGCGCCACGAGGAAGTAGCCCGTGGCGAGGATGTCCATGTTGCGGTTCCAGTCGGCCAACGTGGTCTCTTCGATCGGCGCGCTGGTAGCGATGCCGGCGTTGTTCACGACGATGTCCACGCCGCCATATTCGCGACAGGCAGTTGCGAAGGCGGCAGCCACTTCCGACTCACTGGTAACGTTGCACGAGACGGCGATGGCGCGCTTCAGGCCATGCGCCTTGACGATGTCGTTCGCGACTTCCTGCGCGCCGGCCAAATTGATGTCGGCGATCACGACGTGCGCGCCTTCCTGCGCCAGCCGCTTGGCCGTGGCGCGACCGATGCCGCTGGCCGCGCCGGTGATGAACGCGACGCGGCCGGCCAGTTCGCGATCCGGCGGGCGCAGCGTGAGCTTATACAGCTCCAGTGGCCAATACTCGATGTCGAACGTTTCCTTCTCGTCGAGCGAGGTGAAGCGATCCACGCGCGTGCACAACTCCATGACGGCGATGGCGCGATGGTAAAGCTGGCGCGAGACGTCGGCCTGCGCAGCATCGCGGCCGGTGTTGAACATGCCCAAGCCGGGCACCAGGATCACGCGCGGCGCAGGGTCGGCCATCTTCACGTTCGGATCTTGGTTGAGGCGATTGAAGTATTCCGTGTAGCGCACGGCGTATTGCGTAACGCCGTCTCTCAGCGCAGTTTTAAGCTGCTCGACGTCTTGGCCATCCCATTCGACGAACAGCGGCACACGCTTAGTGTGTACCAGGTGATCGGGACACGCTGCGCCGACTTGCGAAAGTTCTTTCGCATCATGCCGAGTGAGGAAGCGCAGCACGTCCTCGCTGTCGTCGAAGGCGACGATGGCTTTGCGATGTGCCGTCACCGCGCCGCGCAGCGTCGGCATTACGGCGGCGACGATCGTCTCGCGCCTGTGCTTGCTGATGCTCAAGGTGAGCTTCTCCAGCGCCTCGTTCACCTTCGATAAGCCGAAGACGCGCTTCTCGGCTTCGCGCAGGGCGTCCTCGGCGCGCTGGATGTGCGCGATGGCGCTATGGTAGCTGCTCTTGGCGTCGTTGCCCCAGGTGATCAGGCCGTGCTTGCCCATGATGACGCAGGTGGCCTCGGAATGCTCGCGCAGCAGCCGGCTGATTTGCTTGCTCAGGGCAAAACCAGGTCGGATGTAAGGCACCCACACCATCGTGTCGCCGAAGACCTCACGCGCCGCAGCTTCGCCGCGCTCCGCGCAGGCCAAGGCGATAATCGCGTCGGGGTGGGTGTGATCCACGTGAGGGTGCGGTGTGAAGGCATGGAGCAGCGTCTCGATAGACTGGCGCGGGCGGTTCGGCTCGAATTGGCAGCGTGTGAGATAGGCGACCATCTCTTCGTCGCTCATCGCTTCGCGCTCCATCAGGGGCAGCACTTCGTCTAGCTTGAGGCCGGCGAAGTCCTTGCCCGTGCAGGTGGCCATGTCGGCGCCGCTCCCCTTCACCCAAAGCACATTGACTTCGCGCCCCAAGTGATCGCGCTCGACAGACTTGACCGAGGTGTTGCCGCCGAAGATGTTGACCACGCTGCGGTCGGCGGCCAGCAACCGCGAGCGATAGGCCAGCAGGTCGAGCGGGCTTAACCCTGCTGCGTCATGGTCGTTCCACAGGTTCTTGGGCATATTGCGTGTTGAGTTTCCTTTTGCGTTACAGGTTGCAGGTTACAGGTTGCAGGTTGAAGGTTGCACGTCTTGCGTCTTCCGTCTTCCATCCTCTCACAGCTCACAGCTCACAGCTCATAGCTCACAGCTCCCAGCTCCCAACAGCGAGTGTATCGCGCTTTCGAAGTCGCGCTGGCCACCGTGCGATGGATGGCGCACGTAGATCGCCGGCACACCCAGCGCGCGCAGGGCGCGTTCGGCAGCTCGGCCAACGGCGATGATGCGCTCCGGCTGCTTCCAGTCCAAGAACAGCTTAAGCACGAAATAGCCGGCGCGCAATTCTGCGGCCGAAGGTTGGCGATTCGACAGAAGCCGGCCGGCTTGGTGCGGATGCCAAGGGAAGGCGTTCCAGAAGACCACGTCGTTGCGCGCGCCGATTGTGCGCCAGACGCACCGCGCGGATCGCTCGTCGTGATCGCCGCGCAAGCTGCTGGTGCGGTAGCGCGGATCGCGCCATTCGCGCAGTTGCGCCTCGCTGGTGAAGGGGATGCCGGTGAAGCGGCAGCCACGATAGCCGGCCGCTTCGCCGACCAGCGCGATGCGCGCGTGCCGGTGATTGTGCAGATAGCACGTGAGGTTGGCCAGTCGAATTCGCGGCGCGTCCGGCACGTCCAGCGTCGGGCAATACTCGGTGTATGGGTTGACCGCGTGCGCGAGCCTAGGCGGACGGGTAAGCGCCACAAGCAATGCACGTAGGCGGGTTCGGCTCACACGACCCCCAGGATCCATCCCTCGATCTCGGCGATGGCGCGTTCCTTCGGCGTGAGCGCCGGATGCAGGTAAACGTCGAGCGTGCCGTTGCGCGAAGCCTGCTGCAGCCACATGGCCACGACGTAGGCGTCGTGCTGGTCGGCCGTGCGGCCGTCGCTCGGCGCCGTTGCGCGCCATAGGCGAGGATACACCTCGGCGATGAGCGAGCGACCGGGCGGCGCATCCCAGCCGTCGAACGGCCAGAAGTGGACGCGCGCGCCGAGCTGGTGGCGCAGATAGCGCAGCCACGGCAGGCCGGCGTGGGTGGACTTGGCGACGCTGCCTTGCACGTCGAAGTGGAAGACCGATTTGGCTGCGCCGGCGCGGATTTCGCACAGCCGTCGCCAGCGCCGGTCGCCCGTGCGCGCCGCGCCGTTGCCGCGTGCCCCCGCGTGCACGCAGTCCACGGTGGTGTCGTCCTCATCGGTCGGCCAGTGGCGGTGGAAGTCGTCGAGGAAGGCCGCCCAGTCTGGCGACAGGTTATATTTCTGAAGGTATTGCAGTGGGAAGCAGAAGCCGTGGTCAATCCCAACCAGCGCCGGCGGGCTATGGCGCAGCCGTTCAGCCAGCCACTCGGCGATGCCGCGCCGTGTCCAGTGCCGGCGCCGGCCGGATGGCGGGCGCACCTCGGCTGGCGGCGCATCGCCTTCGGCCAGGTAAACGCGCAGGCCAGGCAGGCCGTCGGTTGGCTTTCCCGCGCCGGAGTAGTCTATGCCGATGAAGCGGGCGAAATGAGCACGTCTCACGCCATCCGATCGTAAGCAGAGCGCTTCGTAACGCCTTTGCGAATGTCGCTGATCTTTCTGCCCTGCGGGCTTCGACCGACCGACAGATAGCTGTGAATCGTCAAGACAGTGCTCGAAGCCTTGACACGAACAACAGACGGAGAGACTGGTTGGGCAAATGTGATCTGCACTTCAATCTCACTGCCCGGCTGATGAACGAGCAGTGCCGAGGCGCGTTGGCGATTCGCGTCGCGATACCTCTGCACAGCCTCAGCATTGTCAACGATAATGGCGCTTTGCTCGCCGGCAGTTTCAAGTTCGTAGACAAATCCGTTGCCTTGCGCAACGACCCTTGGCGTTCGCCGTCGCGTTGAGTGACGGAGCTAAGCTTGCAACAGCAATGCTAATCAAAAGAAAGCCGCTGAACATCCAGCGTGGCAAGTTGTTTCGGGCTTTCATCGTTTCACCTCGCATTGACTCGAATCTGGTATCTACGCCTTAGTAGATGTTCAACAGACCCGACCGATCAGAGCTTGTAGCGTTGTGTGCGCTGTTGTAATTGACTTTGCCCAGCCACAAGTCGTTGCCAGGGTCGTAGGAGAAGAAGTAGTTGACCTCACCTTGAGTGATGCTGCCCGGCGCTTTGTTGAACCACTGCCAGTGCTTATACCAGATGTTACCGCCGATGGACGGTTCGTTATAGATACAGGTAAACAAGTTCCTCGGCTGAGCCGCCGCTTGGCTAACCCTCGTGTTTGGATTTATTGTGACCTTCCGCAGAAAGAGCACGCCGATAGCCTATAACCCCTACCTTAAATTCCGGCGAAAGTTTCGTCATAGTTGTGTCACAGTTGTGTAAACAAAAGGCGGGGTGCGAATGAGGTATTACGTCCACTTCGGTAGCTTGAATCGCATGCGCGTGCCGGTGCGACCACCCTTGACGTCGCTTTCAATTTCAAGGCGGCTGTTGTGGCGGCGCAAAATTTCCTCCACGATGGCAAGCCCGAGTCCACTGCCCTCGACATCTCTGCGAATGCGATACAGGCGATCAGTCAAGTGAGGCAGATGTTCCGGGGCGATGCCAGGCCCAGAATCACTCACTTCGCAAAGAACAGCGTCGCCCTCGGTCGCGATACGGACTGTAACGCTGTCGCCAGGGCGGCAATATTTGACAGCGTTATCAATCAAGTTCAAAAAGACTTGCTTCAACTGATCCGGGTCGCCCCTCACGCGGGGAACTTGCGCAGTGCTAGCGAAGTCGAGCGCGATATCCTTGTCCTCAGCGCGAGTAAACATCTGGCCAACCACTTCGTCGGCCAATAGCACGATATCCACCGGCCGTAAGCCATAGTCGCTGCTGGCCTCAACGCGGCTGAGAAGGAACAAGTCCTGAACCAAGCGATGGATGCGATGAATCTCGTGATTCACCAGTTCGAGCGACGCCTCGCGCGTTGCTGCCGGCAACTCATCAGTGCGGGCAATCTGCAAGTGCGAGAGCATGGCGGTGAGGGGCGTCCTGAGTTCGTGCGACAACGTGCCGATGAAATTGTGAACCGCGGTTTCCGACTTGCGCTGTTGGCTAAGAGCCTATCTCTAAACCTCGCATTTGCGCCAACAGATGATGGCGCAGGCGAAAAACAGCAGGGACAGATAATTGCTCGCCTTCTTCTCCCAGCGAATCAGCAACCGACGAAAGCGATTGAGCCATGAATGAGTCACTTCGACCACCCAGCGGCGCGACTTGCGTCGGCCCGGCTTGCGCCGGCGTTTTTTTGGGCGTTCTCCTTGTCCGGCACATGGATTTCGTAGCCATGTGCCTGCGCCACCTGACGGCAGGGTTCGCCGCTGTAAGCTTTGTCCAGACACAGATTCTGCGGGACGGTTTGCGGGTCAGGTCGCTCCACCGGCATGGCATCCAGCGTGGACTCCAGCAACGCGCTATCCGGCGTGTTCGCCCCGCTGACCACGATCGACAACGGCACACCCTGCTCATCCACCAACAGACTGCGCTTGACGCCCCTTTTGGCGCGATCCGTAGGGTTTTTGCCTGTCTTTTCGCCCCCCAGCGGGGCCTTGGTCATCGCCCCGTCGCCCGCTTGCCACTTCCAGGCGATCCCTTTGACCTCGTCATACTCCGCCAAACCCGCCTGCCACATGCGCTTGAAGACGCCCGCCTGCACCCAGCGCTGAAAGTAGCGATGGACTGTCTTTCCCGATCCATACTCTTTCGGCATGGCGTTCCACGGAATGCCGGTTCGCAGCGCGTACAAGATGCCGGTCATGGTCTTGCGCCGGTCTGCTGCCGGCCGCCCACCGATGTGTTTGCGCTGCCGTCCGCGTCCGCGATAGCGCGACTTCGGTTGGGGCAACAACGGTTCAATGCGCGCCCACAGACTATCAGACAGCTCCCAACTTGCAACGTCGGCGTATCGCGTCCCACTGGTATTATCCATATCCCTATTATGGCTCGTTCCGTAAGTTTAGAGATAGGTTCTAACGTCGAGGATGAATGCGGCGGCTACATCTGCATTGCCACACATCCACCACCGCACGCTGCGGCCATCGGGCAGGGTCGCCGAATGAATGATGGCGTGCTCGCCACTTGAATTGTTCAGGGCGCTTGGCACGTCCTGCTCAAATATGACCCGGCTCTGAGGTGTATTTGTGTCGGCGTTTCGAACGTCTCCGCTGCACGCATCGCTAATAAGTTGTAAATCCTTTGCATACTCATTCTGGTAAGTCGTTCGTCCTTGCTTGCTGACAACAATCACGCCAAAAGGCGCACAATCGAACAGACTAAGATTGAGCTGATTCAACGTCGCTCTTTGTGAGCGGCGACCTATCAGCGCGGTGGTGAGACTGCTGATCAGCGTGATGCCTGCGACGGCGATAAGGACGAGGAACAAGAGCAGCTTGACTTCAACAATGATCATTGCTTATCCGTGATCATCGCTTATCTGCTTACACTCAAGGCTGCCTATCTTTGGGTTGCGTCAGGCGATATCCAAAACCGCGAATCGTGATCAGGAACTGTGGATTCGACGGATCAGGTTCGATCTTGAGACGCAACCTTTGAACATGCGTGTCCACAGTCCGTGAATCTGTTCCGGTATCATAGCCCCACACCAGCCGCAGCAGCGTCTCCCGCCCGAATACTTGGCCCGGTTGTTGCAGAAACAGTTTCAACAACTCGTATTCTTTTGGCGCAAGCTCCACGGGTTTGCTGTTGACTTCGACGCGATGCTCGGCGTCCCACATCTGTATCGGACCGTGAGTCAGAGGCCGCGATGCAAACCGGCCGTCGTTGGCCCGGTTCTGACTGTCCACCAGTCGAAACAGCGCGCGGATATGAGCGATCAACTCAGTCGGCTCGAACGGTTTGGTCAAATACAAATCCGCGCCCAGTTCCATGCCGACCAGCTTGTCGGATAACTGATCGCGCGCAGTCAGCATGATGATAGGCACATAGCGATCCTGACGCCGGATGTGATGGCACACGCCAAAGCCGTCCATGCCCGGCAACATGATGTCGAGCAGCACCAGATCGGGCTGTGCTGCGTTCAGCCTCTCGACGGCTTCCGCGCCCGAATATGCGGCGATGGTTTCGTATCCGCTATGCTCGAGCAGCGTTTGCAGCGCCGAGGAAATAGATACTTCATCTTCGACGATTAGGATCCGGCGACTGGTCATTGGTTACGTTTATTGGGGTCTCGCGCGCAACAGAGCGTCAAATTCATTGGCGGCGTTGACCAGTAGTCCTTTCTGTTTGGTCAGGTTAAACAAATCCCACTGTTCGTCTGATGGCAAACTGTCCATAAACCAGCACAGCGCTTGAACCTGCGGTTCTTGATTGATGGCATCGAGCGCGTTTGTGAGCCAGCCTTTGGGATAGTTCTGGGCCGGCGGCACTCGCGTGTCAGGGGCGAACGTGTTGGTTGAACTGATAAAGATCGGTAACCCGCGCGTGGTCGTGTAGGCATTGACAATCGCTATCCAGTCGCGGTATACGCGAAAGCCGGCCTGTGCACCGTTCCATTCACGTCGTTGAAGATCGAGCTTCGGTTCACGCGCCGCATCAGCCGTTTTGATTTCAGGCGCATCGGGGCGGCCGGGCGCCTGGACGGCAAAGCCGTCCGGTGCAAGATAAGGCCGGCCGAGCTTGGCATGGTCGCGCGCCGAAGCATCGAGTGCTGCCACCAGCGTATTCACGTAATTCAGCCATGGCACATCAACCTCCCAGCGAATCTTTCCATCCTGATCGCGGTTCCAGGGGCGCACCGGACCGACTAAGACGCGAACGTGCGAATTTACTGAACGAATCGTCTCGACCACATTGTCCGTAGAAGCGTGATCAACGCTATAGCCATTGAACACACGAGCATACCACTCGGGTGTGACTTTGCGATCAGGCGCTTTAGAGTTGCTTCCATTGTCGTTGAATCCGCTGCCGATGATGAGCCCATACACGTCACGAAAGCGGGCATCGTTTGCCACCCGCCGGACAAAGTTGAGATAAGTGTTCAGCGCGGCGTAATCGTTTGTCGGTGGCATGCTCTGACCTTGGTCATAGTCAATCCGCAGCAGCACGCGCAACCCTTGTTTGCTCGACCACAGGACTCGCTCGGCGACGTTGTCAATCATCCAATAATCGTCGCTCCTGTTCGCCAGCACATAGGTCAGTTCGACATTCCATCCACTGCGCCCGTGCCAGTCTCGCGTGCGCGAAGCGAATACAACGCCCAGTTTGGTCGGCGTGCGGCTTGCAGCGGTTGTTGGTGCAGTGGACGCTGTGCCAACTATCCTGGACGCCCATTGCACGCAGCCTGTGTCGCAACTGTGATATAGCACCAGTTCCACAGGTTGTTGTGCGTTCCACACCACGTTGTCTACTTGCCATCGCCACACCCAGGTATTGCCGGCTTGTTGCCATTGTGCGCTCGGCACATGTTGGCCATTTGCCATCAGCAACACGTTTGCCCACGGTGTGGCGTCCGTCACCGAAACGATATAGCGATTCGATGCCCCCTTCTCGACCTCAACGCGGGGAAGCGTGAGTGTTTCTCGCAGGTCACCAGCAGCAATGGTGAACTTGCCTGGGATCGGCACAGCCCAGAGTGCGACAGACGCGATCAGCGCGGCGCAAACTGCAAGCGCAAGGAACAGAGTTCGTTTACGCATCGGCGGGCAGGATAGCATGGCAAGATCAAAGGTGTGTCACGATCCCCATGTTACGGCCACCGGCTTCCAGCCGTCCCCCAACCGTTGAGGCGATAAAGGTGTGACGCGTGCATAGTCCCATAGCGTGATGCGCAGTGTGTGTGTGATCCCCTCGTCGGTTGTCACGAGCACATCAATGTGAGTCTGACCCTGTGGGTCATCATCGAGCAGATGGAACAGGAGCGAGCGATCTGCATCGAACTGAACGCGGCGAACCTTGACGTCCGCCACTGTCTGATCGGCCATCGCTGTCGGTTCCCATTCGAGATGGTTGCCACGCTTAACGAGCTGTGAACCTCGCTGCGGTAAAGACCCGCCAACCGGCAATAACTGGTTCGTCGTTTGTATCAACGACCCAACTTCGGGCGCGGTCAAGCCCTGTGGTGTTTCAAAGCTAATCGTCGGCTTCCACGCCGCGGCGATACTCAAGACTATTGCGAGAATCAGGATCCCGAGGATGAGTGCACGCTTTGTCAATACCATTTCAGTTCTTGTATAACTCCGATGCGTTGCCTGATAGTCGAGAAGGCTGGGTATGCTTTCTCGACTATCAAGCAGGTGGCATCACTTCCCGTTACTGAGCAAGTCCCAATACGGCGACGGGACACTAACCTGCACTTTATCCACGCTGACACCTTGTTTCATCGCCAACTCTTTTGCAAGAATGTGGGGCATAACATCAACAAGGTGTATGCGGGGATCGTTAGCAAGCTGTCCGAGACCCGATGCACTAGCGACAATTCGTCCTCGAATGACCGCAACACCCAACAGCCTCAGACCCCGTGAGTTAAGCTCCGCATTCAGTTCGTCCGTATTGACGATCGCTGATGGAATCGCGCGCTGTCCAATCGCATGCAGTTGATCCTTGTCATCTCTGGCTGCCAGTATGACGTGTTCTGAGGACAACCCTGTGCGATTCGATAGATCTCGCAACTCCTCCAAGGTGATGGGCTGATTGAATGTCACCTGGAGAGTCACAACCTCGGTTTGCCCATCGGCAAGCAGGTTCGATATTGCCATACGTTGAGCGGATGCATAACTCTCGCGTTGTGAGGAATCGCGGAGGTCTGGATTCACGTATACGCGCAGATAGCCGTTGGGACGAGTCTCGACGCTGTATGGGAACGGGTTCGACGACGCAATATCAGCGCGGACGGTGTTGATTGTAAAGAAACCTCCCGCAAGTCCAAGAAGACACGTTGCGATCACTGCAAACTTCTCTGGCTTTGACATTTTGAATCCTCTGCAAGCGCCAAGTGCAAGTGCTAAATTGCATCAGTTGGTGTAAAGCACCTTATCCAGCCAATCGTGGGTGGGCGAGTTATTTCGTTGATAGCTGATGTTGATCGCCCCGCTTACCCCTCGTTGGTTTTTGTAATAGAAGACTTGGAAGTAGTATTCGGTGTTGGCAACGACCGACCACGGATTGACACCTAACTCGGCCTCTTCGTAAACGAAGGGATTGCCGCAGTCGTCCCAAACCGAAATGCCATAGTTAGGCAGATTTGTGTAGAACGTGTTGTAGTTCAAGCGATCACCGCCAGGGTTATCAGCGGTGCAGTCGGCTGTCATGTCGAGCCTTGGAGAGCTGTCTGACCGCATTGCCGATAATGCACTGGAATCCCACTTTAAGTTCTGTGCAATTCCGCCCTGATAATCGGCGCTGGTTGATAACCAGTAGTAGCCCAATGGCGCTGATGTAAAGGTGCGATCCCACGCCCATGCAGTGCCAACGGCAATCAGAATAGCGCTCGCGGCCGCAGTTAGTGCGATTAACTTAGACCTTATCCGACTCACCATTGGCGGATTCCCGCGCTCGAGTGTCTTTTGTCCAAACATATGTGTTTACTCCTCTTGTTGAGTTGACATGGACTATCTGTCGCTGACTCGCCTCCTAATCGTCGTTGCATACCTAACGAGCACGCCGACAGCATATAACCCTAACCTTAATCTCCGGCGGAGGTCTCGTCACGGTTGTGTCACAGTTGTGTCAACAAATAGATGCCGAAACAAAAGACCTCCACGAATTCGTGGAGGTCTTCAAAATCAGAAATGAGTTGCACTCGCCAAGCATATGCACCATGAACATTCGCTGGACAGAACGCTAAGCGAGCGTACTAAAACTCAAGCCACAAGCAGTTTGAGCATGCGGCGAATGCCGGCGATGTAAGCCATCGCTTCACTCGACGCCACCGTATGTTCGAAGTCCCGCGCCAAGCGCCGATACCGACTGAGCCAGCCGAAAGTGCGCTCCGCCCCCCAGCGCTTGGGAATCAGCACCTATCCCTGAGTCTGCCCAGGACGGCACACACTCTCCAGCGTCCACCCCAGCATGAGTTTGACCCACCCGACGCGGGCTTCATACGCCCCATCGGCCCAGATCTGGGTCAAGCGACACCGTCGGTTGTAGGACACGCCCGTGATCCGCTCGAACAGTGCCTGCAGCACCCGCTTGCCCCCGTGCCGTCGGGCACGCTGGCGCTGTGCACCAATACGATACGATCAAGCCCAGCGGCCACTAGCGTGGCCGGCCGGTGCACCCGCCACGTGCTTCGGGTTTGGGCAACAGTGGCTCGATCACTTGCCATTCGTTAAACTTCAGGTCGGTCGGGTAATAAGTGGATTGGACGTAGTTCATCCTCCCAGCCTACCTGACCACTTTTAACACGCTCTCTAAGACGCTCGGCCAGCTCAATCCCCTTCTGGATACCCGCCGCCTCCAGCACTCACGCCGCGCTCGGCGGCAATCTTTTGCTCGTAGCCGCTCTCGCGCAGCGCCGTGATCGGGTCGGGGTGTAGTCCCATCTCCTTGCGCACCTGGGCCAGGAGTGGCCGCACATCGGTCTCGAAGGCGTCCATCAGCACGCGATGTGCGCCCAGCACGTCGTGCGCCGCTTGCCGCTCGCGCAGGCAAGCGCGATCCACGATCAACGCCTTGGCGTAGGCCGTCTGGATGTTGATCACCGACTGCACCATGGCCTCGATCTTCGGCTCGATCACGTGGCTCTGGTCAATCATGTAGGCCACGTCTTTTGCCGCTTCGCCGGCGGCTACCAGCTCGTTGAAGATCAGGAACAACTCTAACGGGTTGACCGTGCCGACGATAAGATCGTCATCGCCGTATTTGCGGTTGTTGAAGTGGAACCCGCCCAGCTTGCCCTCGTCGAGCAGCGTAGCGACGATGTGCTCGATGTTCACGCCCTGTGCGTGGTGGCCGAGATCTACCAGCACTTGTGCTTGTGAGCCGAGTTTCAGGCACACAGCATAGGCCTGCCCCCAGTCCGAAAAGTCGGTGTGATAGAAGGCCGGCTCGTAGAACTTGTATTCGATGAGCATGCGCATGCGGTTGGGCAGGGCAGCGTAAACCTCCTTGAGGAAGGCAATCATGCGATGTCGGCGCTCGACGAACGATTCCTGGCCGGCGTAGTTCGTGCCGTCGCCGTACCACAGGCTGATGGCGTGCGAGCCGACACGCTTGGCGATCTCGATGCACTCCAGATGGTGTTCCAGCGCGACCTTGCGGATGGCCGGGTCGGCATGGGTGAGGCTGCCCCACTTGTAGCGGTCGGCCTGAAAGGTATTGGTGTTCACCGCGCCGATGGCTACGCCCTGCGCCGCAGCGTATTCGACCAGGTCGTCCCAATCTTTCACCTTGTCCCAGGGGATGTGAATGGCGACGGTGGGGCACACGCCGGTCAGCCTGTGGACGAAACCGGCGTCGGCCAGCTTCTCGTAGATGTTGCGCGCCGCGCCGGGCCAGGCGTAGGTCTTGAAGCGCGTGCCGGTGTTGGCGAAGCCCCACGACGGCAACTCGATCTTCTGCGCCTTAAGCTGCGCCTTCACGGCTTCGACATCAATGCCTTTGGATGCCAGTTGGTCGGCGAGTTGTTGATAGGTAGTCATGGATGTTTACCGCGGAGGCACGGAGGTAGCGGAGGTGGCAAAGAAATCGTGTCGCCGCGCCTCCGTGATTCCTCTTTCAGTCCAGATGAAACACTTCTTCCAACATGACGAAGCTCTGGTCGGCGTGTTTGCCGCCGGTGTCCTCGAAGAAGTCCTTCATATACTCCTGCCAGCGCGCGTTCACTTCCTTCTTCGCCATGCCGTCTAGCGCGGCTTGAAAGTCGGGCGTTTCGACGTAGAAGAACAACGTGCCGTCGTCGCGCATGAAGATCGAATAGTTGTGCCAGCCGGTCTCGCGCAGGGCGTCCAGCATCTCCGGCCAGACTTCCTTATGACGGCGCTTGTATTCTTCGATCATGTCCGGTTTGACTTTGAGCATGAAGCCGACGCGTTGCATGATGTGCCTCCTGTGTAAAGTTTCTGACGCAGAGTTTAACCGCCCTATAGGGGAGATGCCAAGATGACGATCCGACAAATTCAGCCTTCGCGCAACAGGCGAATGGGCACGCCGCCGACGAATGCGCCGGGCGGCACGTCGCGGTTGACCAGGCTCATCGCGCTCACCGTCGCGCCCTCGCCGACGATCACGCCGGGCAGCAGGGTGCAATTTGCGCCGATGGTCGCATCCCGACAGATGCGCACCGGCCCGCGCCGCCATTCGTAGCGCATGAACTCATGGGCTAGGATTGTCGTGTTGTAGCCCACCGTCGCATCGTCCTCGATGGTGATGTCCTGTGGGAAGAAGATGTCCAGCATGACGCCCAGGCCGATGGCAGCATGAGGGGCGATCTGCGCGCCGGTCAACCGCAGCAACGCGCGCTTGATACCGAAGCCGGGCGCGATGCGCGCGGCATAGATGCACAACGCGTTGCGCAACACGCGCACCGTGCCGCCGGTCAGTTGAGGAAAGTACCACAGTGCGGCGCGCTCGCCGGCAGCGGGGAAGGTCTGGCAGCGCGCCTTGCGCACCTCGGTCGGCGGGAGTTCCATGTCGCGGCAATCGTACTGCAACTGCCGGCCCTTTGTCGAAGTCGTGATCGGCGGCTTGCGGACTTGTGTATAATCTTTGTTGCTCAGGCCGAAGTGGCGGAATTGGCAGACGCGCTACGTTCAGGGCGTAGTGAGGGTTCCCTCATCCGGGTTCAAGTCCCGGCTTCGGCATCTCCGATTCCGGATCAGCAAATATGGCTCAACCACTTGCGCCTCATCGGTTCGATCGGGTTTCGTCACCCTCCACTGTGAATCGTCTGCTGATCTGGTTCTCGATCGGCGCGCTGCTGCTCTCGTTGCCGTTGGTGTTCAACATCGTGTATCGTGTGCAGGCTGAAGCGCGTATGCGCGCCGAAGTAGAGCGCATGACGCAGCAGGTAAGCGCAGCAGAAGCTAAGCTCAGCGGTCTGCGCGCTGCGTTGGACTACGCTCGCAGTGACGCCTTCGTTGAGGAATGGGCGCGCGTGCGGGCGCGCTGGGGCAAGGAAGGCGAGATCATCGTCGTGCCGCCAGTGCCACGAGAGACTACCCGCCTATGGTGGGAAGACTTTCTCAAGTGACGCGCAAGCCTGGACGCCTGCGTCAACACATCATTTGTCAGACGCAAGGAGGATCAATCACATCATGTTTGGAAGGGACAAAAGCGCAACGCAACAGCCGCAACAACCGCAATCGTCTTACCCGGGCAGTCAGGTGAATTCGACTGCGCAGAGCATCCCGGTCGCGGCAAACACCACGCCGAAGATCGAAACCGTCATCGGCCCGAACTGCCGGCTGACCGGCACGCTGCAGAGCGACGGCGGCATCCGCATCGAAGGCATCTTCGAGGGCAACCTGCAGACGACCGGCAACCTGGTTGTCGCGGAGTCAGCGCGCGTGGTTGCCGAAATCCAGGCCTACAACGTCATTGTCTCCGGCCAAGTCAAGGGCAACATCACCGCCAACAAAGTCGAGATCACCGAGACCGGTAAGGTGTGGGGCGACCTGAACGTGAACAGCATGCTGCTGCACGAGGGTGCCTACCTGCGCGGCAACACCAACATGGCGGGCGACGTCGAGCCGCCGGCCTTCGAGCCGCCGCGCATCGCCGCTCCCCGGCCGGTCGCCGCCATCGAGGGTGAAGTAGAAGAGTCCTGATGCTCACCGTCGCTGAAGTCGAGCGCATTGCCCGACTCGCACGGCTGGCGCTGAGCGAGGACGAGGAGGCGCGTTACGCACGCCAGCTCTCC
The DNA here is from genome assembly GCA_025998955.1 of Candidatus Roseilinea sp. NCBI lineage: Bacteria > Bacillati > Chloroflexota > Candidatus Thermofontia > Candidatus Roseilinea > Candidatus Roseilinea sp. The sequence continues at coordinate 2,407,454 of AP024676.1, read as the reverse complement.
GCCATCCTCGACTATGCCGCGCAACTGGCCGAGCTAGACGTCGAGGGCATTCCACCCACCGCAAGCGTGCTATCCGTGCACAGCGTGATGCGCGAGGGTGATGAGGTCGTCGCCGGCTTAACGCGCGCCGATGCCCTGCGCAACGCGCCCGATACCGACGGCGCCAGCTTCATCGTTCAGGCCACTTTCGACGACGAGTGACGATCAGGGTCAGATGGTCAGAGGTCAGGCCGCAGGTGTCAGGTGTCAGGTTTCAGGTGTCAGGTGTCAGTTGCCAGGTATCAGGTTGGGCTTTCTGATCATCCGGACTTCTGACCTCTGACTTCTGAATTCTGAATTCTCAATTCTCAATTCCTAACTTCCGCATGCTCACCGTGCATGCCGCCCGTGAACGCCTACGCCGGCGCGAGGTCTCGGCGGTAGAGCTGACACGCGCGTTCCTCGAGCGCATCCATGCGCTCAATCCGCGCCTAAACGCCTATTTGACGGTGGCCGATGAGGCAGCGCTGGCGATGGCGCGCAACGCCGATGAGCGCATCGCGCGCGGCGAGGACACGCCGCTGTTAGGCGTGCCGATCGCGATCAAAGACGTGCTCTCCACGCGCGACATGCGCACCACCGCCGGCTCGAAGATCCTCGCGGACTATACGCCGAGCTGGGACGCGACGGTCGTAGCGCGACTGCGCGCGATGGGCGCGGTCTTCCTCGGCAAGCTCAACTGCGACGAGTTTGCCATGGGTTCGTCCACGGAGAATTCGGCCTTTGGCGCGACGCGCAACCCATGGAACGAGATGCGCGTGCCAGGTGGCTCGTCGGGTGGATCGGCGGCGGCGGTCGCCGCGGACTTGTGCTGCGCCGCTCTGGGCACCGACACGGGCGGGAGCATCCGCCAGCCGGCGGCATTGTGCGGCGTGACCGGCCTGAAGAACTCCTATGGACGAGTGTCTCGCTATGGCCTGATCGCGTTTGCCTCCTCGCTGGACACCGTGGGGGCGCTGACGAAAGATGCGCGCGATGCCGCGATCATGCTGCGTGCGATGGAAGGACGTGACCCATGCGACTCGACATCGGTGGACGTCGCGCCCATTGACGTGGGCGCGCTGAATGCAATGCACGATTCGTTGCGCGGGTTGCGCGTCGGTGTGCCGGTCGAATACTTCAGCGATGGCATGCAGCCCGACGTGGAGCAGCGCGTGCGCGAGGCAATTGCGCATTTGCAGGCAATGGGCGCAGAGGTGTGTGAGATCAGCCTGCCACGCACACATCTGGGCTTGCCGGTGTACTACATCATCGCGCCGGCTGAAGCTTCAGCCAACCTTGCGCGCTTCGATGGGGTGAAATATGGTCTGCGCGTGCAGGGACGTGACTTGATCGCGACTTATATGGAGACGCGCGGCGCGGGCTTCGGCGCCGAGGTGAAGCGGCGCATCATGCTGGGCACGTATGCCCTGAGCGCCGGCTACTACGATGCCTACTACATCCGCGCGCAGAAGGTGCGCACCTTGATCAAGCAAGACTTCGCGCAGGCGTTCGCGCAGGTGGACATCATCGCTGCGCCGGTGTCACCAACGACGGCCTTCCCCCTGGGAGCCAAGACGGACGACCCGATCCAAATGTATCTGGCCGATGTGTTCACCTTACCCGTGAGCCTGGCCGGCATCTGCGGCATTAGCATCCCGTGCGGCTTCGACCACGATGGCTTGCCCGTCGGCCTACAATTGATCGGCCCGGCGTTCGGTGAGCAGCGCGTGCTTGGAGTCGCGCATGCGTTCCAGCAGACGACGGATTTTCACTTGAAGAAACCAGTGTTGTGAGGTTGAGATTGGAGATTAGAGATTAGAGATTAGAGATTGGAGTTAGAGATTGAGGGCGTGGTGCTCCGATCTCCCGTCTCCTGTATCCTATCTCATCTCACATCTCCAATCTCCAATTCCCTAATCTCGCCATGAACGTGATCATCCCACTCGCCGGATTCGGCACGCGGCTGAGGCCGCACACATACTCCAAACCCAAGCCGCTGGTCAGCGTGGCCGGCAAGCCGGTGCTCGGCCACATCCTGGACAAGATGATCAACGAGTCCCAAGTGGACAAGGTGGTTTTCGTGGTCGGTTACCTGGGCGAACAGATCGAGCGCTACGTGAAGACGGCTTATCCGGCGTTGCATGGCGAGTATGTGGAACAGGAAGAGTTGAACGGTCAGGCGCCGGCCATCCTGCTCGCCCGTGGCAAGGTGAGCGGCCCGACGTTCATCGTGTTCGTGGATACGCTGGCCGACGCCGACCTGTCCAAGCTGGCCCATGAAACGTGCGACGGCGTGATCTACGTGAAAGAGGTTGAAGACCCGCGGCGCTTTGGCGTCGTGCAGATCGGCGACGATGGCTACATCACGCGTTTCGTCGAGAAGCCTTCTACTACAGAGAACCGGCTGGCGGTGATCGGTATGTATTACGTGAGAGACGCCGAATGTCTGATGGTGGCCTGTGAGGAACTCATGCGGCGCGGCATCAAGACCAAGAACGAATACTTCCTAGCCGACGCCTTCAACATCATGATCGAGGGCAGGGCGAAGCTGCGTGCGCAGGAAGTGAGCGTTTGGCTCGACTGCGGCACGTCGCAGACGGTGCTGGAGACCAACCGCTATCTGCTGCAGCACGGCCATGACAACAGCAGTGAGTGGCGCAACGGTGCGTGCGTGGTCGTGCCACCGGTCAACATCCATCCCACCGCGAAGATCATCAACAGTGTGATCGGCCCGCACGTGACCATCGGCGAGGGTTGCCGCATCGAGAGCAGCGTGGTGCGCGAGAGCATTGTCGAAGCCGGCGCGGAGGTTGTAGATCATGTGTTGGCCAACTCGCTGATCGGCCGCGACGCGGTGCTGCGTGGTCGCCCGCGCCGCTTCAACGTCGGTGACAACAGCGTGGTGGGCTTCGACGAAGACTAGCGCAGATTCCGTACGGGTAGGAATCGCTCCCGTGGTCTCAGGCTTTTTGAGCGCGCCTGCGCGTCATGCTCGCAAAAGCGGGAATGACGGCCAACGGGCCGTGGACATTAAACGCATTCCACCTTGTGCAAGCGCGAATTCCTGTCTTCGGCGCTTGGACATACAATCCAGCTTATGGCACATTTTGCCCAGGGCTACGCGCTCGTGATCGGCGTCGCCAACTATCCCCATGTCCGACCGCTGCCCGAATCGGTGTTGAACGATGCGCGCGCCATCAGTGCGATCCTGCAAGATCCGGCGCGCGCCGGCTACCCGAAAGATCAGGTCAAGTTGCTCCTGGATAGGGAGGCCACCCGACAAGGGATTTTGAACGGCCTGGCCTGGCTGGCCAACAACGCCGGCAGAGACGCAACCGCCGTCGTGTATTTCAGCGGGCACGGTGGGCGCATCACCAGCGGCGAGCACGCCGGCAACTACCTCATCCCCTACGACACGCGCCTGAACGCCATCAAGACGACGGCGATTAGCAGTGCCGAGTTGACCGCGGCGTTGAACAAAATCCAGACGCAGAAGCTGGTGGTGCTGCTGGATGCCTGCCACTCCGGCGGCACCGGCGATCCGAAAGACATAGGCCTTGCCGGCGATCGTGATCCAAACGCCGGCATGCTGATCAACATAGATGCCAAGGCAACGGATGAGCCGGCGGTGAAGCGTGGCCTGGACGATGCCGCCTACGACCAGTTGAAGCAAGGCGCCGGCCGGGTGATTTTCGCCTCGTCCAAGCCGGAGGAAGTTTCCTACGTCATGCCGAACGCGCCGAACAGCCTGTTCACGCAGTGCCTGCTCGAAGCGATCAACGGCAAGGCGAAGCATGAGGGCGACGGCCTGCTGCGCATCTTCGACGTGGTTTCATACGTCTTCCAAGAGGTGCCGCGGCGCCATGCCCAGCAGCACCCCATCTTCAAGGTGAACGATCTGGACGCCAACTTTCCACTGGCGCTCTACCTGGGCGGCGAGAAGGCGCTGGCCGGCGCGTCGGCACAGCCGACGACGGCTGCCGACCTGATCGCGCTGCTTCCGAAGCGGACGACGCTCAACACGTCGAACATCGTCGCCATCCGCAACTTCATAGACGAGCACTACACGCCCGAGGAGATGGAGGTGTTGTGCGCCGATGTTGCCGCGATGGTCGAAGCGCGCACCGGCCAGCCCACGCGGCTTAGCCTGAGCATCGTCGGCGCTGCCGGCAAGCCGCAGAAGCTGGCCGCACAGGCCATCGCCGAATATCTGAACCGGCGCGGTTGGCTGCCCGATCTGGTCGAAGTGCTCCGGCGCGACTTCCCCGACCAAGTTTGACCACGCTACCCGGCCCATGAACGTCGTGATGCCGAAGGTCGGCCTGACGATGACCGAGGGCGTCATCGTGCAATGGCACAAGCGCGAAGGCGACTTCGTGCGCAAAGGCGAACTGCTGTTCACGTTCGAGACCGAGAAGTCCACCCTTGACTATGAAGCGCCGGAGTCCGGTGTGCTGACGAAAATCCTCGTGCCCGAAGGCCAGACTGTGCCATGTCTGACGCCGGTCGCGCAGATTGGGGAGCCGCGCCCGACTCCCGACTCACCAATCCCCACTCTCCACTCCCAACTTCCCTCGGGTCAGTCGGGAGTTGGGAGTAGGGAATCTGCTTCTCCAACCGATCCACAGCGCCGGCCGGCCTCGCCGCGCGCTCGGCGACGCGCCCGCGCGCTAGGCGTTGATCTGGCACACGTGGCGGGCAGCGGCCCGGGCGGCGCTGTCCGCGAGCGCGATGTCCTGGCTTTTGCCGAAAGCAGACAACCCAAAGCGCCACGCGCGACGCCGGTTGCGCAACGCATCGCCGCCGAACTCGGCGTGGATCTCGCCGGCGTGACCGGCACAGGGCCCGACGGCCGCATCACCCGCGAGGACGTTGAGCGGGCGGTCAGGGATCAGGGATCAGGGGGCAGGAGTCGGGGACGAGGGATAGGCGCTTCGGCGGAGCTGGCCGAATTACCCATTACCGGTTACCAATCCTTGTCACCTGCCCGGCGCGTCACGGCGCAGCGCATGGCGGCCAACGCGCAAACCGCGCCGCACGTCACTTTGTTCACCGAGGCCGACGCTGCGCACCTGGTCGTCGCCCGTGAGCAGATCGGCGCGGAGCTGGGCGAGAAGATCAGCTACAACGCGCTGCTCTTCGCCATCTGCGCCCGCGCGTTGCGCGAGCATCCGCACATGAACGCGAGCTGGGTGGATTCGCTGCCTGATAAGCCCGGACAACCGGGCATCGTGCAGCATGCGAGCATCCACATCGGCCTTGCGGTAGATACGCCGCGCGGCCTTTTCGTGCCGGTGCTGCGCGACGTCGGCGCGAAGTCGCTGGCGCAAATCCATCGCGAGCTGAACGATCTGGTCGCACGGACGCAGGAAGGCCAGGCCTTGCCCGACGAGTTGCGCGGCGGCACATTCACCCTCACCAACCTCGGCATGTTCGAGGTGGACGGCTTCACCCCGATCATCAACCTGCCCGAGGCAGCCATCCTGGGCGTAGGGCGGATCGCGAAGAAGGCCGTGGTGACCGACGGCGACGCCATCGTTGCCCGGCCGGTGATGACGCTTAGCCTGTCGTTCGACCATCGCGTGGTGGATGGCGCGCCGGCAGCCAGGTTCCTGCAGCGCATCAAGCAGTTGATCGAGCGGCCGTTTGCGTTGATGGTGTGATCGCTTTCTCAGCAACCACACACCTAGGCAGAGTAAGGTGGCGAGTGTCGGTGGCGTTGTTGGTGTCAATAGTGTCAATAGTGTCAGTAGTGGTGCTGATTGATGTTGACCGAAGATTTCATGGATGAGGTGTGGCATGGCGAAGGTTGTGGTGATCGGCGCGGGTGTGGGCGGGGCGACGGCGGCTGCGTTGTTGGCGAGGGCAGGACACGATGTGACGGTGCTCGAAGCGCACGTGTATCCCGGCGGCTGCGCGGGGACGTTCTACCACCAGAAATACCGCTTCGACGCCGGCGCAACACTGGCCGGCGGCTTTCACCCAGGCGGTCCGCACGATGTGGTCGGCAAGTTGCTCGGCATCGCGTGGAAGGTGCGGCCGGTCAACCCGGCCTGGCAAGTACTGCTGCCCGACCGCAGTGTGACGCAATTCGGCGATCCCGAACGCTGGCATGACGAACTCGCGCGCGCCTTCGCCGATCGCCCACAGCGAGACCGAATCGTGCGCTTCTTCCGCGCAGCCGAGCGGGTGAGCGATGCGGTATGGGATTTTGCCTCGCGCAAGCCGGCTTGGCCGCCGTCGAACATCGGCGACTTGCTGCGCATGGCCGGCGCGTTGCGCCCGAAGACGCTGATCGCTTTACCGCACCTGTTCGAGACGATGGGCGCCTGGGCGCGGCGCAGCGGACTTACCGACCGCGCGGCGCTCACCTTCCTCGATGCGCAGTTGCTCATCAGTGCGCAGACCACGAGCGACTATGCCAGCGCGCTGTTCGGCGCAGCAGCATCCGACCTGCCGCGCAGAGGCGTGACGCATCCCGAGGGCGGCATCGGCGGCATCAGTGAACAACTCGTCGAGGCGATTCGTCGCTTCGGTGGGCAAGTGTTGTTCAGGCAAGAGGTCACGCGCCTTGACGTGCGCGACGGTCGCGTTGTTGCCGTGCACACCAACAAGGGGGCGCGCTTCGAGTGCGATGTGTGCATTGCCAATCTCACGCCGTGGGATCTGGCGCGCCTGCTCGGCGACGCGGCACCCGCTGCGCTGCTTCGCGAAGTGCGCACCCGTGCCGAGCAGTGGGGCGCCTTCACCCTGTACTTAGGTATCGAGGATGATCCGGCTTCGGCTCCGGAATCTCAAATCTCGAATCTCAAACCGGAATTCACGGATCACTACCAGGTGATCGGCTCGTACGATCGGCCGCTGGGCGAGGGCAACTCGATCTTCATGTCATTTTCGGAGCGCGGCGACCTGCGCCGTGCACCGGCCGGCCACCGCGCGCTGACGATCAGCACGCACACGCGCGTCGCCGAATGGTGGCGACTGCGCGAGACGCCCGGCGCGAAGGCCGCCTACGACGATCGCGTCGCCGAGTACACCGAACGCATGCTCGACCTGGCAGAGCGCGCCGTACCCGGGCTGCGCAAGCGCATCCGCCTGCAACTGCCGGGCACGCCGATCACGTTCAAGTTCTACACGCGCCGGCACCGCGGCGGGGTGGGCGGATTCCCGTTCACTAGCTTGTTCACCGCGCGCGGACCGTGGACGGGGCTACGCAACGCTTGGTTGGTGGGCGATTCGATCTTCCCCGGCCAGAGCACGGCCGGCGTGACCATGGGCGCGATGCGCGTCGCCGACGAAGTGCTGCGCGCCTATCCGCTGGTTACCGACCGCGCCTATTCGGTCGCCGCCAAGTAGCCGCGGGCTTCATGCCCGCGCCGAGCCCGGCTTGCCCACCGTAGCCGTGGGCTTCGCGCCTCGCGCTCAGCCGATCAAAATCTGCGCGTCGGGATAGTTCACCAGCGTCTTGCGGCGCGGCATGGCCAGCGCGGCGACGATGGTGAGCGCGCCCAGCCGCCCCCAGAACATCACCAGCATAATCACGACCTGGCCGAATAGCGTGAGGTCGCCGGTGATCCCCAACGACAACCCGCACGTGGCGAAGGCCGAGACGACCTCGAACAGCGCTTCCAGAAAAGCGATGTCTGAGTGGGAAATAGCAATCAAGTATGTCGCGGTGATGACGACGACGAGCGAGACGGTCAGCACTGCGCCAGCGCGCCGAACGGTCTCTTGGCTGATCGTACGGCCCATCGCGCGTGCCGCCGGAAAGCCACGCACGTAGCTCCACATCGAGATCAGCATGACCAGGAACGTGCCGGTGGTGATGCCGCCGCCCATCGAAGCCGGCGCCGAACCGACGAACATCAAGCCGATCAGCGTGAGGTGCGCGCCGGGCGAAAGTGCTTCGAGATTGGGAAAACCGGCGAAGCCCGCCGTGCGTGCTGAGATGACCTGGAACAGCGATAGACCGAATCGCTGGCCGACAGGTGCCGCGTGCAGTGTTCCCGCCGTCAGCGTCTCGGCCACGAACATCGAGAGCGCGCCGGTGAGGTTCAGCCAGAGCACGATGAACAGCGTGAGCCGGGTGTGCAGCGACAGTGTGCGCGAGCGCGGCCAGTTGATCAGATCGGCCACCACCGGAATACCCAACCCGCCGATCACGATCAGGATGGCAAAAATGGTGAGTGTGACGCCGTCGTTGGGCACGCCGTCGGGGAACTGCGGCAGGCCGGTGAACAGATCGAAGCCGGCGTTGCAGAACGCCGAGACGGCGTGGAAGAGCGCATACCGCATCGCGTCCCACTCGCTCAACGGCAGGAGAGTGCGCCAGTGCAACCAAAGCAAGATTGCGCCGATCAGCTCGATCAGCAAGACCACCTTGAACACGCGGCGCGTAAGGACGACGATCTCGGTCAGGCTGAGCAGGCCGAGCGAGTCGCGCAGCGCCATCCGGTCTTCCAGCGACATCTGGCGCCCGATCAGCCGATACACCAGCACGGCCAGCACCATGAAGCCCACGCCGCCGACCTGAATGAGCGCCAGCAGCACGATCTGCCCGAACACGGTCAGGTCGCGGCCCGGCGCGATCACCGTCAGGCCGGTGACCGAGAGCGCGGATACGGCGGTGAAGACGGCTTCGTTCAGTCGCAGCGGGCGAGCAGTGCCGATGCCGGGCAGCATCAGCAGCAGCGAGCCGGTCAACGCCAGCAGCGCCAGTCCGGCGACGAGCCGGGCCGGCGGCGGCACGCGGATCCCGGCACGCCGGATGCGGTTGGCGAAGTTCATGCGCTCTCGGTGCAGCGCTCGATGTCGGTGTATTTGCCGATGACGACCAGCACATCATCGGGCTGCGGCACGAAGTCCTGCGCCGGGGAGACGATCAGCCGGTCACCGCGCTTCACGGCCAGCACGTTCAGGTTCAACTTGCGCAACTCAGAGCGAGCGAGCGCGACGCCGGTGACGCGTTCGGGCGCTTTGATTTCGCTGATAACGTAGCCGGGGCCGAGTTCGATCTGCCCGATCATCCCCGGAATGGTCAGTTCGAGTGCTAGGCGATGGCCAGCTTCATACTCCGGCAACACCACGCGGTTCGCGCCCACTTTCAACAGGATGTCGCGCTGGCGCAGGTTCAGCGCCTTGCAGATGATGTTCGGGATGCCCATCTCGCGCAGTGCTACCGTCGTCAGCAGGTTCGCCTCGAAGTTCGAACCGATGGCGACGATGACGGTCTTGAACGCAGTGATGTCCACCTCGCGCAGCGCTGCCTCGTTGGTTGAGTCGAGCACAGCCGCCTGCGTGATTTCATCGGCGATTTGCTGCACTAATTCCGGCGAGCGATCTATGCCGAGCACAACTGCGCCGCGGCTGACCAGCGTGCGGGCCAGGCTGGAGCCGAACCGGCCCAGGCCGATGACGGCGAATTCGTTCGTGTAATTGTTGCGCGGCATGGCTCGGCGTTAAGAGTTAGGGATTAGAGATTGGGAGATTGGAGATTGACAACCAGCGGCCAGCAACTAACCACGATATCTAAAGCGTACGGGCAAGGGCGGGGGTTCGCGATGGGGATTGAGATAGTCGAGCTTGGTCGGCATCTTGGCCGGCGCGAATCCGAACACGCGGTGCACGCCGCCGATTTCGGTGGTGCGGTTGTACGATAGCGCGTCAATCTCCATCTCGGTCAACGCGTTGCGACAGCGCGCGAGGAAGGCGGCCACCTGCCGGGTGAACGCGCTCGGCACGCGCACGACGCGGCGCGGGCGCTGGGCGGCCTTCATGGTGAGCTGCGCGATGTCGGCGAGGGTAAGCGCTTGTGGGCCACCGATCGGCACTACTTGGCGGAAGGTGGAGCGGGTGTTCAAACAGCGTTCGACGCAGGCCGCTACGTCGCCGACCCAGATCGGTTGCATTTTCGTTGCACCGCCGTGCGGCAGCGGCATGACGAATGGGAAATCGGTGGCCACGCCGGCCAGCCACGAGGTGAGCCAATCGCCCTCGCCGTACACCACTGCCGACTTGAGCACGGTGAAGTTTAGGCCGCTGGCCCGCACGATCTCCTCCGCTTTGCCTAGACTACGCTGCAGCGGATAGGGCGAGCGCGATTCCGCGCCCAGGCAGCCGACGACGATCAGGCGCTTGATGTTGGCCCGCTTCATCGCCGAAATCACGTTGTGCGTGCCGGCGATGTTGACGTCCTCGAAGGTGTCTTCGGCGGTCTCGCGGCGCAGATAGGCCAGATGCACAACCGTGTCGCATGCGCCGCCGTCGGTGATCGCTTCGTAGATCGAATCTTCGTTGCGCACATCGCCACCGGTGATGACGACGCGGCGCGGACAGGGATGCTCGTTGCCCCAATGAAACAGGCACTTGACCTGGTGTCCCGAAGAGACCAAGCGTTCGACGACGGCTCGACCGATGCAGCCCGTTGATCCCGTGACGAGAATCATGATGGCAAGGTAAACCCGAGGGTGAGCGCCGCGACGAAGAACAGGAGCTGCGTCGCGGCGCTGCCGCCCCATATCATGAACGCAGCCAGCGTCTCACCTTTCCGATACAACCCGAGCCCGGCGACCAAGCTGATGGCAAGCGTGATGAGCCCTAAGGCCGGCGGCACGAACAGCTGCGACTTCTCACCGAGCCGGTCCACAGACCCGCTGGCGTCGAAGTGCAGCGCGATCTGTGCCGAGGCTGCCGGAAAGCGCATCGCGCTAAAGCCGAACAGCGCCAAGTTTAGTGCGACTGCCAGAATCAGCAAGGTGAGCGCTGTTTTGTCGCGCCAAATGCGCCAGTTTGCAAAGCCGGGCAACAATCTTGCATGCGTCACGTTCTGTGTCGGGCGCATCTCTAGCCGGATTCGGAAGGCATCCGAGAAGGCTTCGCCATCATAAGGTGACACGGCGTAGCTGCACTCCGGTGTCACGACGATGATTTGCTGCTCAGGCGGTTCCGTGGCGTAGAAGCGGACTTTGCCCAGCGCCGGATGGCTTCCGACGCCAAACCACCATCCCGGCAACGGCACGCGCAACAGGCGCAGCTCGTCGGCGACCTCCTCGGCGGCGATCACCCGCTGCACGTCGCCCATCGGCACTACCTCGCGCAACGCCCCCCAGCGGATCACGAAGGCGTTACGGTCGAGCGAGTAGCTGGCGTAGGCCAGTTGATAGGTGTGGTAGCCCAACCAGATGGCGAGCGCCAGCAAAGCTATCGCGCTCACGACGAACAGGAAGGTCAACCCAGACAGGGGGACGAGCGCTGCTGCGATGGCGGATGCGATGGCGCCGAACACGGCGATGACGGTAGCAATCACCCCGCTGGTGAACGCCAGCCGAGAATCCACTTCGAATACGTTCATCGCGAATGCGAAACCGGTGGCCGGCGCGACCCGCGCGCAGCCGCCAAACAGTATACCCGCTTCATACCCCCAAGCGGTTACGGCGCACGATCTCATCGCTCGATTGCGTCGTCCTGGGTGTGTAGCTTGGGAGGGGCAAAATGCGCTCGTGCAGCATATCCACGATCCAGGCCGGCTGTGGGAAGAAGAGATCTTCCATCTCCGCCGGTGGGACGATCCAATTGCGTGCGCCCAGCACGGCAATCGGGCCGTCGAGCGCGTCGAAGGCCAGTTGCGACAGGTTCGCGGCCACCGTATGGGCGAACGAGCCGCGCTCGCAGGCATCCGAGGCCACGATCGCCCGACCGGTCTTGCGCACCGATGCAACCAGGGGTGTGTAGTCGAGCGGGTTGAGGAAGCGCAGGTCAATCACCTCGGCGCTGATGCCGTATCGCTCCAACTCACGGGCCGCTTCGAGCGCGACATAGAGCGTCGCGCCGATGGTGATGATCGTCACATCGCTGCCCATGCGCCGTACCATGGGCTGGCCGAGCGGCACTTCGTAATACTCGATCGGCACGCCACCCGGCGTGAGCTTCTCCGGCTCGGGGTACAAGCGCTGCGACTCGAAGAAAACGACCGGATTGCTGCTGCGCAGCGCCAGGTTCAGCATGCCTTTGGCATCATAGGGCGTGGCCGGAAAGAACACCTGCAGCCCCGGGATGTGGGCCACCAGCGTGCTCCAATCCTGGGAGTGCTGTGCGCCGTACTTGTTGCCCACCGACACGCGCAGCACCAGCGGCATTTGCAACACGCCGCCGCTCATCGCCTGCCACTTCGCCATCTGGTTGAAGATTTCATCGCCGGCACGACCCATGAAGTCGGCATACATCAGCTCGACCACGGCACGCCCGCCGCACAGCGCGTAGCCCACGCCGGCGCCCACGATGGCGGCCTCGCTGATCGGCGTGTTGAACAGGCGGTGATACGGCAACGCCTCGGTCAGGCCGCGATACACGCCGAATGCGCCACCCCAGTCGCGGTTCTCCTCGCCAAAGGCGATCATCGTCGGGTCTTCGTAGAAACGATGTAGCATCGCCTCGGTGAGCGCCTCGGCGTAGGTCAGCGTCTTTAACTTCGGGTAAGGCTTGCCGTCGGGATCGAAGGCAAAACGATGCTTCTCGGCCAGTTGCTTCAGCCGGCTTTGCTCGCGCGGGATGAGCACCTCAGGGCAGCCGGCGCCGTTTTGCTTGGCCAGGGGCGCGTTGGAAAACATCAGCGTGCCGATTTCATCGCCGCGCACGGTCAGCCGCGGCGAAAGTTCGAGCGAGACAGCAGCTTCGAGCACGCATCGCGTTCGCCGGCGCGCTGCCTCGACGATCGCATCGAGCGCGCCCTCGTCGGCATGGCCGTTGATGAGCAGATAGTTGCGGAAGTCGAGCAGCGCATCGTGCCGTTGCCAGAGCTTGATCTCCTCGGCGTCGCGGTACGACGACGCATCAGATGGAGAATGGCCGGAATAGCGGTAGGTCACCACGTCGAGCAGCACGGGGCCTTGGCCGGCCTCGAGCACGTTGCGCTTGCGGGCGATGGCGTCGGCCACGGCCAGCGGGTTGTAGCCATCCACGCGCTCGGCGTGCATGGCCTGTGGGTTCACGCCCAGCCCGACGCGCGCCAGCACGTCGAAGCCCATCGTCTCACCTTTGGGCTGGCCGCCCATGCCGTAGAAGTTGTTCATGAAGTTGAACAGGATGGGCGGATGGCCGCCCATGGACTTGTCCCATAACGTGTGAAACTGGTCCATGGCGGCGAAGTTCATCGCCTCCCATACCGGCCCGCAACCTATGCTGGCGTCGCCGATGTTGGCAATGACGATGCCCGGCTTGCGGTTCACGCGCTTGTAGAGCGCCGCCCCGACGGCGATGTCCGCCGAGCCACCGACGATGGCGTTGTTCGGCATCACGCCGAAGGGCGGGAAGAAAGCGTGCATGCTGCCGCCCATGCCGCGGTTGAAGCCGGTTGCGCGCCCGAAGATCTCGGCCAGTGTGCCGTAGAGCACGTAGGTGATCGCCAGCTCGGCAAAGTCGGCGCCGGCGATGCGCTCGACCACGCGCAAAATTGCGCCGTCCAGATAGCCTTTCATTACGTGCTGCACGTCGGCTTCGTCCATCTTGGCGATAGCGCTCAGGCACTTGGCGATGATCTCGCCGTGGCTGCGATGCGAGCCGAAGATGAAGTCGTCGGGGGTGAGGTGATAGCACTGGCCGACGGCTGCCGCTTCTTGCCCGATGGACAGGTGCGCCGGCCCGCGATGATCGTAGCGCACGCCTGCGTAGCTGCCCTCTTTCTTGATCTTGTCCAGCATGGTCTCGAACTCGCGGATGATGACCATGTCGCGGTACATGCGCACCAAGTTGGCCGACCCATACAGCACTGCTTCGGCGGCCGGGTCGGACACGTAGGCGTTGAGCGGGATCTCCGGCGCAGTGAGCGTGCCGCGTGCGCGGGCCTCCGCCGGGTCAATCAGGATGGATTTAGGCATACGAGGATGGTGACGAGGGTGTTGGTTACGCTTACATTGCAAGCAAGAGCTCGATCTGCGCCAGGTTGCGGGCGAGCGCTTGTAAGAACTTGGCTGCCGGCGCGCCGTCCACGACCTGATGATCCACCGTCAGCGACAGGCCGAGGTGTGGCACGAAAGTGACCTCGCCCGTTCCTTCGAGGGTGATCGGCTTGAGGTGGATGTTGCCGACGCCGAGGATGGCGACTTGCGGCGGGTTCAAGATCGGCGTGAAGTGTTCGATGCCCAGGCTGCCGAGGTTTGTGACCGTGAACGTGCCGCCGGCCAGGGCGTCCGGCGCGAGCTTGCCGGCGACGGCGTCAGCGGCCAGCGCCTTGGCAGCTTCGGCCAGTTGCTTTAGGCTCAAGCTGCCGGCATCGCGGATCACCGGCGCGAGCAGCCCGCGCGGCGTATCCACGGCGAAGCCGAGATGTACGCGCGCATACTGCCGCAGCTCGCCGCCCGCGAAGGTGGCATTCAGCGCCGGAAATTGCGGCAAGGTGCGCGCCACAGCAAACATCACCAGATCGTTGATGGTGACTTGGCGCAGGCCGAGCGATTCGTCGCTGGCTTTCAGCTTCTCGCGATAGGCGAGCAACGCCCGCGCGTCGGCGCCGGCGTGCAGCGTCAACTGGGCGGTGGACTGCAATGAGGCGCGCATTCGCTCGGCGATCGCGCGACGTATGCCGGACAGCGGGACAACTTCGTAGTCGCCGGAGGGCACAGCCGGCTCGCGCGGTTGCGCTGGGTCGGCGACCGGGATTAGGTCTTCTTTCGTGATGCGCCCGCCGGGGCCACTGCCGCGCTCTGGCGCGATGTAGCCACCGCGCTCGACCATCGCGCGGGCGACCGGCGTCATGCGCGTGCTTTCTTCGCGCCGACCCTCGATGTGCGCGCGCACGTCGCGCTCGATGACCCGCCCACCGGGGCCGCTGCCGGCGATCTGCGAAGGGTCTAAGTCGTGTTCCTGTGCCAGCTTCAGCGCGCGCGGGGAAATGGCCGGCGGTTCGCTCGCACTTTTGAGCTGCGTTGGCGGCGCGGCATCACCGATGACGGCGATCGGCGTTTGCACCGCCACGTCGTCGCCGACCTTGGCTAGATGTTGAAGCAGTATGCCACTGGCCGTACTCGGCACATCCAGCGTGCTCTTGTCGGTCTCGACGGTGCAGATCGGTTCACCGGCCTCAACGCGATCGCCGGGCTGTTTCAGCCATGCGACGATGATCGAACTCTCAACCGAGTTGCCGAGTTTAGGCAACACTACCTGCGTTGTCATATTTCCATGAAATAGGTCGGACCACTCTGAGCGGCGTGACCTATAGATTACTCACTCCATCACGATGAGCACCTTCATTGCCTGGCCGCTGCGCATGAGCGCAACGCCGTGCTCCAGCGCGTTGAGCGGCAACCAGTGCGTAATCAGCCGGCGCGGCGCGATGCGCCCGCTCTCCAGCAGCGCAATCGTCTGCGCGAACGGATGCAACCCGACGAACGCGCCGATCACGTTGAGGTCGTAGCGCGTGATGGTGTATTGATTCACCGGTGGATTGTCGTGTGGCCGCAGGCCGAACAAGACCACGGTGCCGCCGCGCCGCGCCAGCGCGATGGCGTTGTTGATCTGGTTGCCCACGGCGTCCACCACCAGGTCGCAACCGATGCCGGTCAGATCCATCACCGCTTGCTTCAGATCGCACTGTTGCGGGTTGACCGGCCTGACCTCCAGCGTCTCCTCGACGAAATCGAGCCGGTACGGCGCGACGTCCGACATGATGACTTGACCCGCGCCGTGTGCCCAGGCTACCATGGCGAATAGCGCGCCCATCGGCCCCGCACCGATGATGCACACGCTGTCGCCGGGGTGGATCGGTGCCCGCGCCAGCGCGCCAACGACGCACGATAGTGGCTCGAACAGCGCCGCATCCTCCAGCGCCACGCGACTGCTAATTTTATAGAGCGCGCGTTCCGGCGCGAGCAGATACGGTGCGAACGTGCCATCGCGCGTGATGCCGAGGGTTTGGTAGTCGGTGCACTGGTTGTCCAGCCCACGCCGGCAGTATTCACACCGGCCACACGTCAGCCGCGGCGCGATCACGACGCGGTCACCGGACTTGAGTGACCTGACCGACCGGCCGATTTCGATGACCTCACCAACGCCTTCGTGGCCGATGACGATGCCGGGCGTGGCTTTGTGCGCCGGCGGCGTGGCCAGGATATTCAAGTCGGTGCCGCAGATGCCGCTAGCGTGAATTTTTAGCAGCACATCATCGTTGTAGGTGATCTGTGGGATAGGACGATCTTCGTAGCTCAGCTTGCCTTCGCCGAGGAAGATGGGGACGTGCATCATGGCGATATACGATAGCAGATACAGGTGTAATGATGCTTTCTTTGGCCGTTCTGTGCAGAGCATCGCTCGCATCGCCGGCTGCCGCGCAAACCGATGAACTCATCGGCTGCGATACAGTGCGCAACCTTGGCAACGCCTGGCGCAACACGCAGTCGGGACGCAATATCGCCGTCGCGGCGTGCTACGTCATCCCCGGCCCGCAGGTGCAGGCAGCCGGTGGGACGCTCGTCGTCGAGGTGCGCGTCACATCGGGTGCGTTCGATGCCTTCGTCACCTCGGGAGCCGCAGCAGTTGGCGCCGCGCTGCCTGCCCAACAGTTGAATGCCGGGCCGATCCTCGCTGGCGGGGGCTGGCAGCAGTTCGTCTATGCGCCGGTCGGCAACGCGTTCTATACCGTTGCCATCGCGCCGGCCGTTGATGGTGTGCGCGGCAGCTTCCAACTGCGCATGCGCGGCATCGGCACTGCGCTGCCTACGCCAACCCCCATTCCATTGCCGCCGTCAGGCACAACGGTATTCCCGACCACGACCGATCGCGCGTGCAGCGTGGCCGGCGGCTTCGCTTTGTCGAACTTGTGCATCGAGACGTGGCCGGTCGCGCCCGGCGCCACAGCCTACGCAGTGTGGCGCATCGCCGATTTCCGTTACGGCGAATTCGACCGCGGCGACGGCCAGGGGTTCCGTGGCCCGATTGCTGCCCAGATGCGGGTGGACATACCGAACGTCACCGCGCCGCGTCTTGTGCGCCCGCGCTGGTTCGACACGGCCAACCGCGAATACATCGACAGCATCGTGATCCAGGTCGGTTCGCCGCCTGTGCTGCCTGTGCCGCCCACCGTAGACACCTTCCCGTGCAGCCGGGCCGGCATCGGTGTAAGCAACCTGTGCATCGAGCAGCCGTATCCGGTGCCTGCTGGCAGCACGGCCTACGCCGTATGTCGCATCGTCAGCTTTCGCTCGGGCGAATTCGACAAGGGCGATGGGCGCGGCTTCCAGGGACCGATCAACGCTGAGCAGCGCGTCGAAATCCCGAACGTCACCGGCCCACGCACGGTGCGCCTGCGCTGGGTGGATGCAGCCGGCGTGACGCGTGAGGACAGCTTCGCGATTCTGACGCAGTAGAGCGCACGTATCTCGTTCGCGTCAAACGACCTTCACCCAATCCGACGAAGCCGCCGAGCGATACACGGCTTCGATCGTCCGCTGTACGCGCAAGCCGTCGTCCAGCCCAGGCGACGGCTCGTGATCTTCCCAGATCGCTTTGAGGAACTGGTACTGGCACTCGGCGTGCGTGCGTGGCACGCCCACCGGCGCGGTCCAATCGGGTGCAAGTTGGCCGGCATAGCGCCCGACCGTCTCGACGCGGACGAAGCCCTTGTGCACGCTGCGCATGTCGTAGACGTAGAGCCAGTTCGGCTCTTCGAGTGTGAAGCGCAGCGCGCCGCGCTCGCCACGCACCTCGAACCAGATGTCGTTGGTCGCGCCGGTCGCGACGCGCGACATCTCCCACGTGCCCAGCGCGCCGTCATCGGTGCGTAACTGGACAAAGGCCATGTCCTCCACATCTACGTCCTCCATCTCGCTGCTGCCTTTGGCTTTGGGGCGCTGCTTGTGCGGCGTGCCGGTCACGGCGCGCAGCTCGGTGATGTCGCCGAGCAGAAAGTGAGTGAGGTCAACCAAGTGCGCGCCGCTGTCAATGACGATGCCGCCACCGGCCTGCGTCTTGCGCAAGCGCCACGCCATCGGCCGCTGCGGATCCACGTAGCTGGCGCGGAAGTAGCGCCCGTGAAAGCTGAAGACGCGCCCGGCGAAGCCCTCGTCTATCAGGCGTTTGGCGTGCAGCACGCAGGGGAAGAAGCGGAAGTTGAACGTCAAGCCGAGCTTGACGCCCGCGGCGCGCACGGCGGCGGCAATGCGTTCGGCCTCGTCCAACGTCCGCGCCAGCGGCTTCTCGCAATACACGTGTTTGCCGGCTTGAGCCGCTGCAATCACGATCTCCGCGTGCGAGTCGTGCGGCGTGCACACATCCACCACGTGTACGTCGTCGCGGTCGAGCAACCGCCGGTAATCGGCCGTGGCTGCATCGCAGCCGATCTCGGCGGCGGCTACGCGCGCCGTCTCTTCGCGCGCCGTCGCCACGCCGACGATCCGAATCGCGCCGGCCGGCAGGCCGTAGTGAAAGCCGATGTCGCCATAGGCCATCGCGTGCGCGCGGCCCATGGCGCCGTAGCCGATGAGGGCGATACCTGTCATTGAGATTGGCGATTGGCGATTGGAGATTGGCGACTCACCGTCACCTTTCTCAATTTTCAATTCTCAATTCTCAATTTCCATCGCCGCGCGCAACTTCTTCACCGCCGCCGTGATCTCGCCTGTGCCGGGCTTGAGCTTGCCATTCGGCCCTTTCAGCAGCGGCGAGGAGAACTCGCCGACCGTCATGCCGGCGCGGATGAATTCGGCCACGTTGCCCGCGTTCAACCCGCCGTCCTCCATGATGTCCACGGAGTCGGCGCGGCCGGCCGCCTCGACCATCTCGCGCATGCGCCGGATGTTCGTCACCATGATCGGATCCATCACATGCGGACTTTGCGCACCCTTGAGCGGCTTCCAGAACGGCGCGCGGCACTCATATTCGATGATGTCCACCCAGCTCACGTATTGCTCGAACGCGACGATCGGTGTGCCTTGCCACGCCCATACGCCGATCTTCAACCCCAGGTCGCGGATGTAGGTCAGATGCTGCGCGGTCATCTCGCCCGTGGTCTCCAGCGGCAGCGTGATCAGGTTCACCCCGATGTCGGCGAGTTGCTCGTAAAGATCCATCGTCGGGCGATACATCTGCAACTGCACCTCGATCTCTAGGTCGGTGTGCGCGCGCACGGCTTCGACGATGTCAATCCCGCCGCGCGGCGCGGCGAAGTCCATGTATTTGCCGTCGCGCATCTCGATGTGAATCCAATCCACGCCGGCGGCGGTCAGCTCTTCTACCTGTGCACCTAACACGCCGTAGTCTGCCCAGAACAAGCCGGCGGCAATCTTGCATCGCTGGGTTGGTTTTCCGATCACGTCTTTCATGATTGATGACTCAAGATTGATGATTGATGGTTGGTGAATGGTGATTGGTAACTGCTAGCTAGTAGCTGGTAACTGCTAGCTAGTAGCTGGTAACTGTGAAACTCTGGATTCTGACTTCTGACTTCTGACTTCTGACTTCTCAATTCTCAATTCTCAATTCTCGCATCGCCTGCCACGCACAGCCCAAGATCGCGCCGTCTTCGTGCAGCGCTGTGGCGACGATGCGCACGCGCGATGCGACCGAGCGGAAGGCATACTTCCACACTGCGCGCCGCGCCGGCTCTAGCAGCAGATCGCCCGCCCGCGACACGCTCCCGCCGATCACGAACAGGTCTACATCCATCATCATTGCCGTGGTCGCGACGGCTGCACCGAGCGCATCGCCGGCGTCGTCGAGCACCTGCAGCGCAGCCGAGTCGCCGTTCGCTGCACGCTGGGCGATCTTCTCACCGGGGAGGTGCTGGCCGGTCAGCCGCGCGTAGCGAGCTTCGATGGCCGGCCCGCCGGCAAACGCTTCCACACAACCGGGAATGCCGGACGAACCCGGCGGCCCATTGCGTTCAATCGTGATATGGCCGATTTCGCCGGCGGCGTTCGTGCGCCCGCGATACAACTGCCCGTCGAGGATGATGGCCGCACCAATACCCGTGCCGACGATCACATAAACCAGGTCGCGCGCGTTCCATTCGCGGCCTTTGCCAAAGTGAAACTCGCCCAGCGCTGCTGCTTTGGCATCGTGTTCGAGCGTCACCGGCAGGCTCAGCTCTCTAGCCAGCATGTCGCGGAAGGGCACGTCGCGCCAGCCCAGGTTGGGCGGATCGAGGATCATGCCGGACGCGTGATCCACCGGGCCGGGCGTGCATACGCCGCATGCAGCGATTTGCGCGTGTGGGAGCATCGTCCGCCAGGCGTCGAGCACGGCGGCGATGCGCTCGGCGGTGAGCTGCGGGCCGCGCTGCGCGTGAGTGGGCAGCCGGTACTGAGTGACGATGCGGCCGCCCGGTTCTACCAGGCCCATCGCGATTTTCGTCGCTCCCAGATCCACGCCGGCGATCAAACGCGTCATACAGTTAGCCTCGCGTGCCATCGCGCCGTTCGCGTTCGATTGCACGACGGCGCGAATATTAGGGAAGGGGTAGGGATGTTGTCAAGTTGAAAGTCCGCTGCTGCACGCGCTAACGCCGCCCGCAACCGCGGATGCGCGATCACCCTACGGCTGTTTTCGGCGGCGTTGTAGTATGGATTCGCAGTCGCCGGCGGCCTACGATTGGCATCGGCTATGCGAGGGGTAGATAGACACATATTGATCGGCGCCGCTTGCGGCGCGCTCATCGGCTTGCTGATTTTGAACGCAGTCTTGCGGCCGTCGTCCCTGGCGCAGGCCCAGGGTGAGGACACGCATTCCGTCATGGCCACATCGCCGCGCGCCTACCTGCCCATCATGCTCAGCCGGTTCGTGCCCGACGCGTTGATCTCCGGTGAGCTGGGCATGAATCTTGCCCGCTACGAGCAGATGAAGCGCGACGCAGCCATGGGCGTCTACGACCGCCCGTGCTCGCCAAGTGAACATGATCCTAACGTCTGGCACGCGTTGGTGGACCCGGTCAAGAAGTGCCACTACAACCATCACCATGGCGACGATCCATCGCTAGTGGACGACATCTTCGGCCCGGTCGGCGCGTGGTTCGGCCAGCCCGGCCGCAGTATCGCTTACCCCTGGCAGACCTTTCCCATCGCCGATACAGAGACGAATCCCAACGTGGACAAGCCGGCCAACGTGAAATGGGAGAACGAAGCCAAGCACGAGGGTTACCTGTGGATCGTGCGGCGCAATCAGATGTGCGCCGGCGGCAGGAACTGCGTGACCGACTTCCGCCTACAGGCGCATTTCATGAGCAGCCACGATGCGCCGGTGCGCTTTCACTCTTTCTCGGCCGAGCTGCGCGTATGTGAAGATGCGGTGAGGAAGACCGGCTGCGGCCTCATTCGCACAGGCGGTTGGATGAACTACGACAAGCTGTTCATCCCACCGGCGTCGGAAGATTGCTGGATCGGGTTCAACGCTGCGTTCGAGGGCAGGCGACCAGATCTCATGCAATACATCGTCCGGCAAGGGAACTGGAATCAGCTCCTTCCTGCGAGCGGCCTGCCCGGCGGCGACGAGCATCCGTTCGACGAGTTTCGTTGCCACAAGACGGTCACGCCTGCTCAGGTGCGCGCGAACCCAAACGGCATGCCCAATGCCGCCGAGTGGTGGGGTCATATCCCGGACTTTCGCTTCCGCATCCTGGTGTGGAATCCGCACGCCAACGTTGGGCAGAACGGCCTGGCCACGACGCCGCACTGTTCACCGACGGATGCGATTTGCCGCTGGACATTCTCGCGCTTCACGGTCGAGTTCGACTACGTCGTTCCGGTGCACGAGTCGCTCGACACGAACGGGGATGGCATCGCGGATGCGCGCGGCTTCGACAACCGCGTGCATTGGGGCCCGCCGCTGCCGAATTGCACGCGCCCTAGCGAGAAGTGTGTGCCCTACGAATACGTCGGCATGCGCGTGGGCGCGTATAACCACGACCTCGCGCCCAATCAAACGCCGCTGGACTACGATATCACGCCCCCCGGTCGTCCGAGCTGGATTCAATGGTTCCAGCCCGGCAACCAGATCGCGCATCTGAACGCGGAACCGTAGCGCGGCGCCGGCTCACCTCCGATATACCCACATCGGCGCATCGGCCCAAGTGTTGTCGCGGTCGAGGGTGATTCGCCCGAGTAGCCCGTCGTGGCTGACGCGACGCAGGGCGTCGGCCACGCCGGCACGCGTCGGCATGCCACGCACTTGTGCGTCCAACGCGATGGCGTCGAGTAGCACGTTCGTTGCGTCGTAGGCGACGATGGAGCGCGGCCCTGGCAGCGGCCCCAACGACAACTCGGTGAACGCCGCGAGCGCCTGCTGCGCGCCGGGCAACTCGGACACCGGCGGCGCATCGGCGACGCATTCGCCAAACGGCCAGTCGGTGGCCGCCCACGACGGATCGAGTGCTGCGCATGGCACATTGCTCGTCTGGCGATTGCGGCTCGGCGCGGCCGGCCCCATCCGAAAGACGAGCGGGTCGCGCGGCAGCACGTTCGCCGGCACGGACGGCGCGAGCACCGGCAGGCCGGCCTGGGTATAGACCGGCAGCGCCGCCAGCGTCGTCGAAGGGACGAGATGCCCGATCACGCCCACCACCTCCGGATCGAGCGCCACGTTGCGGGCGATCCGCGCGGCGGTGGCCGGGTCGCCGTCGTCGTTGTAGGCGATGAACGTGACGTGCACGCTACCGGCGCCGCCCGTCGCGATTCGGTCACGGATGGCCAGCCGCAGGGCGGGGAAGGCTGCGTAGCCCACCTGGCGCAGGCGGCCCTCGAACGGCGCAACCAGGGCGATCTTCACCACCGGCCGAGGCGCAGCGCATGCGGTCAACACGACAAGGATCGAGGCGAGTAGCAACCGGACCATCGTCGTCAGGGGTGCGGGACGTTCAAATCCTCTAAGCGTATGCCGCCGACGCCGCGCAGTGTTGCCTCGCCGGTCGGCTGCAAATCGGCCAGGCGATACCATACGATCTGCAGCGTGTACGGCTCGTTGGGCTGCAGCACATCGTTCGCCGGCACGCACTGGCTATCGTAGACTAGCGCATCGTCGGGCCACGACCACGTCGGCGCCAGGCCGGCCTGCGGTTGGCTATCGGCCTGGGCGAGCAAGCGGCCGTCGCTACCGAAGGCACGCAGCGAGACATGCAGCGCGTCGGCCCGGTTGACGTTCGATCGCACCCGTCGCCACACCGGTTTGAAGCACACTTCCTGCGCCGAGGCGAAGAACCAGTCCAAGTCGTGCAAGACAATGCCGTTGTCGAAGGCCACGTCCAGCCGCGGCGACGCAGTTTCGCGGTGCGCCGCATGTGCGATGCGAGGTCCGAGCAGGGTGATCGCCGGCGCCGGTTTGCCCGCAATCATCGTTTGCAGCGGTGTTCCATCCGAGGCCGAGGGTATCAACGGTGCGCCAGCAGCATCGGCGGCGGAGAGCTTCAGCAGTAGCGGGCCGGGCAGCGCGTCGGTCAGAACGATATGCCGGCTGATGCGGGGGTCGCCAGGCGTCTGCGACCGCGCATGGCGGAAGAGCCGAGTGAATTCGCCGCCCATCGGCAGCTCCTGCGTCGCAGTAATCAGCGCCGGCGCACGGTCGTCGCGCCAGCGCAGCGTCAAGGTGAAGGGATCACCGGCGCGCAGGGCCTGTGGCTCGATAGACGCCCCGATCAGCTCGTAGCTTGTGCCTGCGCCCATGAACCGCACCGGGTCGCGATGAGGGAACGGACGGCCGTCGAAGTCGAGCGTTTGTATCGGTGGCGGCTCGGTCTGCGCCGAGGCGAGCCGCGCAACCACCCCAATTGCGATCACGCTGCCGGCAAGGGACCATCCTGCAGCAATTGCCGTTCGCCGGGTCGTGGGCGAAGCGCGCGCCAGGGCTGCGCCGAGCAGAATGACGAACACGAGTGCAGCGCCGACCGATGCCCATTCGCCTACACGCCCAAGCGTCGTGCCTTCCCATCGCAGCTCGACACGATGCGCGCCCGGCGGCACGGACAGGGCTAGCCAACCCGACCCCGTGTGCGGCCAAGTATCCACCGGTGCGCCGTCCAGCCGGGCACGCCAGCCGGGCCAATGCAGCAGGGGCAAAGCAACCGTCGTCGCCTCGCTCGCAGTGATTTGCCATGTCTGCTGGGCCGGTGAAGCCGACAGCAGCGTCGAAGATAGGGTGTCCGGCAAAGCCCCGTCTTGCGCGATCAGCGCGGCGCGTGGCAGGCCGAGCACATCGGGGCCGGTGCGCGGCGCAGGCAGGGCCGTCGCCGGCAAGTACTCGTGGCGGATGGTCGTGCCGATGTTGCCGGTGTACCACTCGTAGAACTGGATCGTGTAAGGCGACACATCTTCGGCGCGCACGTTCAGCCGCGCGTTGGGCAGGTGGGCGAGTGATGCCCAGGCAAGCGTAGCCATCGCCAACGCCGACACACCGAACGCGGGTAACCGACCGATCGCCAACAGGCCGAGGCCTCCGGTGAGCAATGCGCCGAAGGCTGCTTGCACCGACAAGAAGCGCCACGGGAACTGCGCCAGCGGCAACAGCGGAGCACGCTCCCAGACGAACGATGAAATCGGCGTGATCATGAGCGTGCTGAGCGCAAAGAGCGCGCCGATGAGCGCGAGCATGAAGTGCGATCGGCTGGCGCGCCGGTTGCTCCACCACCAGACAATCCCACCGATAGCGATCGAGATTGTCTGAATCATGCCCATGGCGAACACACCGAGGTCTGCTCTCACAGCATAGTCGAAGGCGAGCGAGGGTTGAATCAGGTTTGCGGCGCGGAAGTGGTTGGCGAAGTTGAAGTAGCCGGTGGTTTGGTCACCCAGTTGAACGTTCGCCGATTCGCCGAGTGCCGGTAGCCAGAACCATGCGCTGAGCGCGAGGGCAAGCGCGGCAGCGCCGATCAACAGCGCCGCACTTCGCAAGAGCGCGCTGGCGGCGTTCGTCGTGTCTCGTGCGTGGCGTACCGCCATCGCCAGTGCGTAGAGAGCGGCAACGGGTGCGAAGATCAGCGCCGATACATTGTGTGTAACCACCAGCGCCGCACATGCAAGCGACAGAACGACGAGCGCCGGCAGCACAGAAGCGCCGGAGGCACCGTTGCAGGTGTTTCTGACCAGCCGGCCGGCGCTCCACAAGATCAACGGATACCAGACGAACGCCCAGAATTCGGAGAGCGAATCGCCGCGCACGTAGATGTTGACCAGGTGGAACGGCGCCAGGGCGTAGGCGGCACCGGCTAATATCGGGGCCGTGAGCGGTGAGCGGTAAGCGGTGCGTGGTGCGTCCTGCGTCCTGCGTCCTGTGTCCTGCGTTCCGCGTCCTGCGTCTGGCATCTGACCTCTGACTTCTGACTTCTGACTTCTGATCTCTGACCTCTGATCTCTGACCTCTGACCTCTGGCGCCCGGTTCCTGACCCCTGATCCCTGATCCCTGACTGCAGGTCGTGTGCGAGCAGCGCCATGGCACCGGCAGCGGCGAACATGCCGATGGTCTGCGTCAGCTTGATCGCCACAAGCAGATCCACGCCGAGGACGTTCAGGCCGGCGGCCAGGTAGTATGGCAGGGCGGCGTAGAAGTTGAAGAAGGGGTAGCCCAGGCCGAAGGCAGCATGCGGCATCCAGCGCGCCGGGAAGACACCGGCGCGCAGGTTCTCTGCCAGCTCGTAAGTGCGGATGAGCAGGAAGGGGCTGTCGCCGCCTGCACGCGTGTTGAGGATGCCCGGGCCAAGCCAGAGGTTCGCCGACGCCAGCGCGCAGATCAGCGCGAGAGCGGCGAGCGAAAGAAGGCGTTGCATCCGCAATCGTTCACAACCGGCGCCGCCGCAACACAGCCGAAACGATGAACCCGACCGTCCCGATCAACAAGAGCGCCCCGCCGCCCAGCGAGAGCAAGCCGACGGTGAGGTTGTCATCAATCGCGATTGGCGGTGATCGCGGCGTCGGGGTGGGACTGATATCCTCGAACCCGTCGCTGACGCGCCGCAGGCCGAGCGAGAAATACGATCGCGCGCCGTTCACTTGCAGCGTGTCGTTCAGCGGCGTGGTCGGCACGTAGATATCTAGCGGCGTGCCGGCCACGGTATAGGCTTGGTTGGGCAAGTTCTCGAAGCAATACGGCTCGTCCACGCCATTGGTGGTATAGGTGCCGATGATATTGCCGCCGGTAGTAAGGACGAACTGGATGTTCGGCACCAGGTCTTCCAGGTCGTCGCGTTTGCCGTCGCCATCGTCGTCGAAGAAAGCTTGGACGCATGCCTGGCCGACCGTTGGCGTCGCTTCGACCGCGGGCGCGGATGCGTTCGCTTCGCCCGGCGCCTGGTCGGCGGCTGCTTCCGGTGCCGGCGTCGCTGCTGCCGTGGCCGACTCGTTAGCGGTCGTCCCCGGCTTGATAATCAATACCTGGCCGATCTGCAACGCCTCCGGCTTAACGCCTGGATTGTTCTTCAGCAATTCGGCCAGCGGTACGTTTTGGTCGAGTGCGATGTCGAGGAACGTATCGCCGGCTTTGACAGTGTAAGTCACGGGTGGGACGGTGACCGGCGCAGCAGGCGGGGTGGCTGTGGGAGCAGCTACGCCTTCGGGCGTAGTGGTCGGTGTGGCCGGCGCGGAAGCCGGATCGGGCGTCGCCGTTGGCGGCGGGGCGACGTATTCGAGCACGGCATCGTCCCAGAACACCTCGTTGTGCCGCACGTTGTCGCGCATCGTTGTGTAGGTATAGAGGATAACCGTGGACGACCGCGCTTCGACTTCGACGGTGAATTGGATGAATTCGTCTTTGGCCTCCTGCTCCGGCGACCAGATCACCTGGCCGTTGAGCGGGCTGGGACGGCCGTTATCGCCGCCCAGCGGATCCACGCCCACCTTCACGCGAATATCGCGCGAAGGGCGCGCCGAGATCGGGCTTTCGTCGTTGGTGGACCACACCTGCCCCCAGATGGTGAAACGCAGCCGCGAACCGACTTGCACGTCGTTCACGACGCGGTAGATGCCGCCGGTGAAGGTGGCGTTGTCGGTCCACAGACGCTGCGCGGACGCACCGCTGCGCACGCGCGCCGTCGTGCGGTCGGCCTGCGGTTGGAAGTTCACGCCGGGTAGGTCGTTTTCGGTGCGGGGGATGAACCAGACGCCCCAGCCGACCGGCACGTTGCACACGCCCTGCTTGCAGCCCGGGTCGCTCTGAAAGCCGCCTTCGAATTCCTCGGCAAGGATGGGTTGGCCGGTCTGGCCGTGCGCAGATGCGATTGCGAGGAAGAAAGTCGCCAGCGCAGCAGACGCGCGCACCACAGCGTTTCGAATGCCCATGTGCTTCTATTGCGATGCGGGAATGATAACCGAATCGGATGCCGGTTTGCCCTCTGCGTCGAGCACGCTCAGCCGGCGGTTGTCTGCACGGCGATAGACGCCGACGCTGATCACATCGCCGGCCTGTGCGCCATCGGGCACGGCCAGCACGTGCGCGTCCACGATGCGGTCGCCAACGCGCCAAACCGGCATGGGCAGATAGCCTTGGGCCGGGCTGCTATCGGCCTGCACCAGCGGTTGCGGCCGGCCGTCGCGCAGCCAGTGCACGAAGATGGCGTAGTCCTCGCCGACAGGTTCGGACGCGCGCCAGATCAACGTCACCGTGTAGAAGTTGGCCGGTCGCAGCGCTGCCTGAACCGTCGCCGATTCCAGCGTGATGCCTGCTTCGAAGTGCGCCAGCACTTGGCCGGCTTCGATTGGGTCGGCCGGCGCAGCGTGCACGCCGATGAACGCGCGGCGTGGCGTCGGGTCTCTGTCGCCTTGCGCCAGCGATCCTTCAATCACGCTCATCGTGGCCGACGCCGGCAGCGTTGCGCGTAGATGCCCCCAGTCGTGATTTGGGTCCACGATCAGCAGCACCGGCACCTGCGGGGTGCGCTCGCGAACCCATGCGCCGCTCTCTGTTCCAGCTACAGTCGTCCATCGTCCCCCGGCCAGGAATTCCAGCGACGGATTGTCGTTGGCCAGGCGATCTTCGAGCCAGATGTTTGTAGGCGGCAGGGCAGCTTGGCTGCCGCCATCGGCATGGGCATGGATCAGCCGTGCGAGCTGCACATTGTGATCCTCCAGCCAGTAGCGCGTGAGGGCGCGGTTGACGTAGTCGTTGAAGTAGTCGTTTACCGTGCCGATGGCGCTCAGGGCGAGCAGCAGCGCGGCGACGAACGCCGGTGGGCTGATCGTCCGTCGCAGAAACGCCGTCAGGCCGGCCAGCACGCCACGCCGCGATAGCCAGGCCAGCGCCGCTTCTATCCCGACTGCGGCGATGATGCATGCCGCCGGCAGAGCACCGATGGCGCGCAAGAAGTGTGGCGTGTCCTCGGCCAGGATGGTCGGCATGAGCATCACTGCCAGCCAGAGCAAGACGAACTGAGGCGCGACGTTGGTCTCGACACCCAGGATCTCCGCGCCGAAGCGCGACTGCCAGCTTCGCCACCAGCGCCATCCGCACGCAGCCAGCCCAAGCACGAACGCCGGCGCCAACCAGCCGTCGAAAACCGGCCGTAGCGAGAGGTTGTGCCGCCAGATGCGATCGCCTTGAAGAGTAAACATCCCGGCGGCCTTGCCGACGTTGCCGATCAACATGCCGGCCCAGTCGCCGCCGTTGATGGCAGGGTTGAAGATAGAGACCTGGCCGGCGCGGTTGAAATACAGGTCGGCGTGGCGGGTGAGCCAGAACAACAGTGGCGCGAGCACGACCAGCCCGGCGGCTGCGAAAGCGATCACCGACATGCGCCGGCGCCGGGTTGCCGCTTCGTCGTAGCGCGTGAAGAGTTCGCGCTTGAGGCCGATCCACAAGCTGAGGCCGTAAAGGCTGACGAGAGGCAGGACAAACTGGGCCGAGGTGTAGGTGTAGAAGGTCAGCCCGAAGGCTGCGCCGGCCAATGCGGCGTAAATCATGCGCGGCTGCAGCGCGTTTGTGCGCAGGCCGGCGAAGATGAACGCCATCATCGCGCACAGCACGAGCGGCAGGGTGATGGCGCGGAAGGCCACCCGGCTGATGGCCAGATGCCAGAAGGTGATAGCGAGGATCGCGGCGCTCAACGCACCGATGCGCGGCGAGAACATGTTGCGCGCGGCGAAGTAGATCGCGACGATGGTTAATGTCCCCACAAACGCGGAGGCAGCGCGCAACGCTTCGGGCGTGCGTCCGAATAACCTGACGCCGGCGGCCAGCACATACATGAACAAACCTTCGCGCCCGTTATTTGCGGCGAAGTAGATCGCGAGGTCGCCGTCCAGCACGCGCAGCGCGTCCAAGCCGTAGTAGCCCTCGTCGCGGTATAGGCCGGGTGGCAACTCGCCAATGCGATAGAAGCGCAGCGCCGCTCCGATGGCGACGATCAAGACGAGCGGCAAGAGGCCGGCCAGCCAACGGCTCCGATTCGATGGGAGGGACAAGCAGCGCGATTGTAGCTTAGCTGCCGGAGGCTAGGGATCGGGGGGTGATCGAGGGGTGCATTTCACAGTGGGGGGAGCGCGGACCGGCCCGCCGCGATATTCGCTTCAGTCGCACTGGGATAAATCCCAGCGCTGAGCATACGGGCAAGCCGCGCACATCCCGCCCCTTTCAGCCCAGGCGTTTACGCCGGGACGGGTCTGATTCTCAATCATGCCCTACAACACAAGATGTATATTTCCATCCTTGTTGGCAGGGGAGACTATGGATCTGAAGATCTCCGATGAGGTGCGCCGGGCGCAGCGTGCGTTCTCATTCGTGGGTGGTCAGCATCGCGATGTCGGTGTGTTGTGTCTGCATGGATTCACCGGGTCGCCGGCGGAGATGCGTCCGCTGGGTGAATATCTGGCCGGGCAGGGCTTCACGGTCGAAGGGCCGCTGTTGCCGAAGCATGGCGGCATGCCGGATGAACTCAAAGGCGCCACGTGGCGCAGTTGGGTGGCCTGCGCCCACAATGCGCTGAATGCGCTCGCAGATCGGTGCCAACGTGTCTTCATTGCCGGCCTTTCGATGGGGGGGTTGATTGCGCTGCACCTCGCTGCCAGCGAGTGCTACCGCGCAGCCTGCAACGGCAAGCCCTCGCCCTTGCGCGGCATCGTCGTCATGGCTGCGCCGACGTCGGTGAACGACTCGCGTACTCGGCTTGTCCGCTTCGCCCGCTACTTCGTGCCCTACTACTACCCATTGAAGGGTGCGAATTTCAACGACCCGAACTTCCGCGCCGGCATCCGCCAACGCCTGGGCCTGAGCAGCGACGAACTCAACCTGGATGACCCGCGCGTTCAGAAGCAAATCGTCCAGAGCGTGCGCATTCCCGTCGGCGCGATTCACGAGTTGCTCGAACTCAACCGGCTGGTGATGCGCGAGTTGCCGCGCGTGACCACGCCGGCACTCTTCATCCAGGGGCGCAGAGATCGCGTCATCGCGCCGGACAGCGCCGAGGTGATCGCTTCGCGCGTCGGGTCGAAAGACAAGCGCGTGGTATGGTGCGACAATAGCGGGCACGCGCTGCCCCTGGAATCCGACGCGCCGGCGATGTTCGAGACAATCGGCGCGTTTATTTCCGAACACAGCGCGGAGCGGCGATGAATCCGAGAGTCGAGTACTTGCTCAAAGCGATCGTGCTGGCAGCGTCAGGGCTGATGTTCTACGTCAAGATCAGCGATGGCACCCTCGCTTTCTATATCAACCCGCGCTTCGCATGGTTGTCGCTGGTAGCCGTCATCCTCTACCTGGCGCTGGCAATGACGATGGCATACAAGGCCAGCCAATATCGCCGCTTCGATCGGCGGTTGAGCGAGCTGACCGAATTCGACGTGATTCCCTTGCAGGCGCGCAACCCACGCCGGCCGAATGCGCATCGCGCGTCATGGCTGGCTCTGGGGCTGCTCATCTTGCCGGCGTTGCTCGGTTTCTTCACGCCGGCGCGACCGCTCGGCGCCAGCGCCATCGAAAGTCGCGGCATCGGTCTCACTGCGCCTGACCGCGCCGGGACGGTGACGCAGGCGCAGCGCGTCGCAACCGGCCCGAAGAACATCCTCGATTGGCTACGTGAGTTCTCGCGTGCCGCCGATCTGAGCACCTTCGAAGGCAAGGAAGCGGATGTGATCGGCTTCGTCTACAAAGACCCGCGCACCAGGCCCGACGAGTTCTGGGTCTCGCGCTTCGCCGTCAGTTGCTGCGTCGCCGACGCGACGGCGCTTGGCTTGCTGGTGCAGACCGAGGGCGTCGAAGCGCTGGAGGCGGATAGCTGGGTGCGCGTGGTCGGCAAGTTCAAGGTGGGCGAGTTCGCCGGCGAACGCATTCCGGTCATCGTCGCCGAGCGCGTGGAATCCACGCAACAACCCGCGCAACCCTATCTTTATCCCTGACGTCATCTGGCTATGCAAGCACATGGCGACCTCGGCTCTGTCACCCGGCGACTCGACTTGATGATGCGCCGGCTTGACAACTGGGATGACCGGCAACCTGGCAGACCTGACCGACCTGCGGACTGCGATTTGCGCGCCCATCGCTATAATCCCAACGGATGAAACGGCGCAGTCGTTATGAACTGCCGACCCAGATCAACCGCCCGCTGCCGACGCTGTCATCCAAAAAGCTAAGGCGTGCTTCCCCTGGGTTGTCGCGCTATCTAGCCCACTTCTTTATCCTCGCCATCTTGGTGGGTGCAGGCTTGCTGGCCAGCGCGCGGCTGATTGCGCCGTCCGAGTCGGAACGAACCAGCCCGAGTTCGCCGTTTTCGCTGCCGGGTGTGCAGGAGCTCAACCAGAGCATCCGCGCGACCTTGGAGCCGGCCATCATCGGCGGGCTGCCGGAGGCGAACCCTGACCTCATCCGGCGCGACTTCGTGTTACCCGGCAGCGATCCAGGCGCGGTGGATGGGCCGATGAGCAAACGACCGCGCCAGCTCCATACCTACTCGGTGGTAGCCGGCGATACCCTCTTCGGCATCGCGCTCAAATTCGGCCTGGCGCCGGAGACCATCCTGTGGTCGAACTATAAGACCTTGAAGGACAACCCCGACCTACTCAGCATCGGTCAACAGCTCATCATCCCGCCGGAAAATGGGCTGATCGTGGATGTGGAGCAAGGCGACACGATTGATGGGTTGGCACGTCGCTTTCGGGTGCCACCCGAGCGCATCGTGAACGAGCCGATCAACGGCCTGCGCGACATCCACCAGCCGCTCCGCATCGGCCAGATCATCTATGTGCCGGGCGGCGAGCGCGAGACGGTGATCTGGCAAGTGCCCAAGCCGGTCGAAGTGAGGCGCACGGTGACCGGCGTGCGCGTCTATCGGGTGGGCGTGTGTGGCGAAGTCGCCATTCCGCCGCTGGGCACGGGATCGTTCGTATGGCCGGCCAACCGGCGCTATCTGTCGGGCTACAACTTCAGCAGAGTACATCCCGGCCTGGACATCGCCGGTCGCCTGGGCGAGCCGATCTACGCTTCGGATGCCGGCACGGTGATCTACGCCGGATACTCGTTGAACGCGGCCGGCCGGCCGGTGGGCTACGGCCAGTACGTCGTGCTCGATCACGGCAACGGCTATCAAACGCTCTACGCTCACGCCAGCCAACTCTATGTGCGGTGTGGTCAGCAAGTGCAACGCGGCGCCGTGATCGCGGCCATTGGATCGGTCGGGCGTTCGACCGGCCCGCACTTGCATTACGAGATCCGTTACGGCAGCCGCGCGGTCAACCCGTGGTCTCTGCTGCCGTGACGGTAGAATAACGGCCTTTCGTGTCACCCTCCGAGGGGTGTGCAATGCCGGGTCATCGGTGGCGACGCTTCGGAGGGTGATCCATGCCTCGTGCATCATGGATTCAGATCGGAATGAAGTCGTCGGGCGCCGATCGCTCGTCGCGCACACGCAGCGCTTGGCGCGAATGGCGCGCGAACGCGCCGCGAAGACGGTGTCGGCTTCGCAAGCGTTGCTGCAGTCGGAAGATGCGCGCTGGCGCGCGCTCATCATCGTCGGCCGGTTCACGGCGCACAGCGCAATCGTCTTCGTGCTGGTTTTGGCCGTGATCTTGGCCGGCCTCGGCGCCGGAGCCGCCGGTAGGAGCGGCGCAGCCGCAATCGCTGTGCCTACGCCGGTCGGCGCAACCCCGGGAGGTGGCCGCTCGCCGACCATCCTCGGAGGCGGCGTCTTGGCTGCGCCTGGTGGGCCAATCGGCCAATTCCCAACGGTCGGCGCGGCGAATCAAGAGTCATCGCTCATCGTGCGTGACCTGGTGTTCGCCGTAGCCAAACCGGCCGAGTCGCGCACCGGCATCATCACCTATACCGTCAAGCCCGGCGACAATGTCGAGACCATCGCCCAGCGCTTCGGCCTGTTGCCCACCACGATTGTGTGGTCGAACCGAGAGATCGAGGACAACCCCGACGTGCTGCGCGTGGGTCAGGTGCTGAACATCCTGCCGGTGGACGGCATTCTGTACACCGTAGAAGCTAACGACACGCTGTCGAGCATCGCCGAGCGCTTCAAGGCCGATGTAGAGGACATCTTGAATTCGCCGTTGAACAACCTGGCGTCCGGGGCAAACCTGCTGCCCGGCATGCGGATCGTCGTGCCCGGCGGCGTCAAGCCGTTCGTCCCGCGCGTTGTCCAGGCTGATGTGCGGCGCGCGCCGGCCAGCGGCACCGGCTATACCGGCCCCGCGCCCCGCTTCACGGCCGGCGGCACGTTTGCCTGGCCGACACGTGGCTATATCTCTCAGGGCTTCCGCTATTACCACCGCGGCGTTGACATCGCCAACGGCATCGGCGTGCCCATCTACGCGTCCGACGGCGGCTATGTGACCTACGCCGGCTGGAGCAACGTCGGCTATGGCTACATGGTGCAGATAGATCACGGCAACGGCTTCTCGACGCTCTATGCGCATCTGAGCCAGTGGTATGTGGACCCCGGCCAGGCCGTCTCGCGCGGGCAGATCATCGGCGCGATGGGCAGCACCGGCAACTCGACCGGCCCACACCTGCACTTCGAGATCCGCTACGGCGGTGTGCCACAAAATCCACTCGTCTACTTGCCGTAGCACGTCTGCGCGCTGAGCCCGGCGATTTAGCGCTTGGGCGGCCTTCCGCTACAATTCGGCTTCATACCCAAGCTGGTATCGGTAATTTCACAGGCCTATGACAACCGACTCCGTAAAGCTCCCTCGCATCATCGCCGCGATCCATCTGTTGCCATCTCGAGAATCGTTCCGTCCCGACTTTCAGCCCTTGCAAAAGATCATAGATCATGCCTTGATCCATGCGCAGATCGCCTACGACGGTGGCGTGCGCGCGTTCTACTTCCAGGATGTGAACGACACGCCGGTCGGGCCGCACGTGGCCGAACACACCGTGTCGCACATGACGACGGTCGGCCAGGAGCTTCGGCGTGCTTTCCCCGACGTAGCGCTGGGCGTGTGCCTGATGCAAAACAGTGGCAAGGAATCCATCGAGATCGCACATGCCGTCGGCGCACAATTCGTGCGCATCAAGGTCTATGTCGGCGCGATGTTGAAGGCCGAAGGGATCGTGCAGGGCGTGGCCTACGAGGCGATCAAGACGCGCCATCACCTGAACGCGCAGCACATCAAGATCTTGGCCGACGTATACGACCGGCTTGGCGAACCGCTGGCGCCGATTCCGCTGCCGGATATGTGCCGGCAAGCCGTCGAGTTCGGCCGAGCCGACGGCATCATTCTGACGGGCCGGACGCCCGAACAATCCATCCGCATGTTCGACGAAGTGAAGCCGCTCAAGCTGCCCGTCCCGCTCATTTTGGGCGGCGGCGCTTCGGCCCAAGCGATGAAGTTCTTCGTCAACCGGGCCGACCATTTCATCGTACATGCCGCGTTCATCCGTCGCGGCTTGCCGCCGCGCAACGGCGTGCCGGTCGAGTGGGATGTGGAGAAAGTCCGGGAATTGGTCGCCTTGGCGAAGTGAGCTGAGAGGCAAAAAGCAAGAATCGAGGAATGACCGGCGCGGGCGCTGCTGACCACTCAGCGTTGGGTTCTCACCAACTGTTGTGCTGCGGGGGGCTGCGCACCGATTACATCATCACCGCGCGCGGCGAGGCACGACTGATGGAGATGGGTGGCAACGCGCTCTATGCCGCCGCCGGCGCGAAGGTGTGGCTGGAGCGCGTTGCTATTCTTGCCCGTGTCGGCGAGAGCTACCCGCTCGGTTGGCTGGATGACTTGCGCGAGTATGGGTTCGACGTGAGCGGCATCCGCCAGGTGCCCGGTCCCCAAGATCACCGCACCTTCTACGCTTACCTCGACGAGAACACCCGCGTGGACACCGAGCCGGCCAGGCACTTCGCCCGCCTGGGCTTAGCACTGCCGGCTGCCCTGCACGACTATGTGCATTCCACGCCCGGCCAGGACGACCCGCATCGTTACGAACCGCTCGCCTTCACCCCCGAAGACCTCGCGCTGTACTTCGCCGCTCAACGTCATGCCTCCGACTCCCGACTCCCAACTCCCGATCTTCAGGGTTCTAAAGAGGAAGTCGGGAGTCGAAGGTCGGCCATCGGTTTACACATCGCCCCGAGCAGCATCCGCACACAGCGTTATCTGCCGGAAGCGGCGCGGCGGCATGGCATATGTGTCATCAGCGCCGATCCCGGCGAACGCGCGATGCAGCCGGCGCTGATGCCGTATGTCGAGGAGATGCTGGCGCAGGTGGACATCTTCATGCCGAGCGACCAAGAGGCCGAAAGCCTGTTTCGCGACGAGCCGGCGGAGATGGACGCCAAACGATGCATCGAATGGTTCGCCGACCGTGGTCCGAGCGTAGTAGTGCTCAAGCTCGGTGCGGACGGCGCGCTGGTGCACGAGCGCGGTAGTGGGCGGTTCTGGCACGTGCCGGCGCTGCCGGTGCGCGTCGTTGACGTGACCGGCGCGGGCGATGCGTTTTGCGGCGGCTTCATGGCCGACTTTATCAAGCAGGGTGACCCCGTGCGTGCGGCGATCACCGGCGCGGTATCGGCCTCGCTGGCCATCCAGGATTATGGTCCCCGCTCTATCCTCAACGCGACCGAAGATGAGGTAGACCACCGCGCGTCGCTGCTTCGGGCTTATGTGAGCGCTGTCTAGTGCTTGCCATGACCTGACAGTGTGTCGCCTCGATTGCAATTCTTGCGCGCGTCAGGTTGTCCACGATCTGCTCATGCTGTGACTCGGTTGCTCTCCGCACCACCAGGCCGGAAATCTCACGCCAGGCTGTGAAGCCGTTGAGAAAATCTATAGGTTCGTCGCCGGCACGTCAGGTGAACATTGTTGCACGTATGCAATTCAGCTATCGCCGGCCGCTATCCGCCTTGCTCATTTCGTCTGCCGGACAACCAGCAGAATGTCACCCCGTTCGTTATCCTGATGCGCGTATCTCGTATTCACTTGAGCGCAAAGGAGGCTTTCAGATGCTCAGGAAGATTGACGATAAACTGCATGAGTTCGCGGATCGTGTGTTCGAGGCGCTTGGTTACCACCGCCATCCCCCGCCGGTGCGGCTAACGCGCATCGTTATCGTGCGCGTGCCCGAGCACCAACGGCCGGCCCAAATGAGCCTGGCTCAAGTGCCGCCTCTCGCGTGCAGCCGAGCATGCTCCTTACTTGCCGCCAGTTCTGACGTCGCCACTCGATTTACGGCTTAGAGTGGACACGAGAACCATTCCGGGGTGCTTGCGCCCCCGCGATCCGGGACGCGACGACACCTGAATTGGGTAGAAGTCCTTCATTTTTCAACCAGCGAAGGTCAGGCCGGTGCGAGGGCGGCCTTGATCTTTGCCTTCGTTCGACCTGCTGACCCCATGTGCGCCGCTTAGCATAAACTGGGTGATGCCGCGCCACTCTCCCGGCTAAGTGCATTCCAAGTTCGGGGAAGCGAGACTGAGCGGTACGGGCTTCGATAGGCTTAGCCCGCGCCACTTGCCTCGAATGTCCCCTTCGCCCGCATGCGCTATCATCGGGTGCATGACGGCGCAACTGCAGCTCTCGCGGACGCTTGCTCGCGCGGAGCGACTCACCCCAAGGCTTATCGCATGGCGCCGTGCTATCCACCGTCGTCCTGAGTTGGGCTTTCGCGAGTTCGAGACGGCGCAGCTTATAGCTCATGAGTTGTCGGCGATGGGGATCGAATTTCGCGCCGGGGTGGGCAAAACCGGCGTCGTTGCTGACATTGCCGCAGACAGGCCCGGCCGATGGATCGCGCTGCGCGCCGACATGGACGCGCTGCCCATCCACGAGGAGAATGACTGTGACTATCGTTCGAACACGCCGGGCGTCATGCACGCCTGTGGCCACGATGCCCACACGGCGATGCTCCTCGGCGCGGCAGCGTTGTTCGCCCAGCATCCGCCGGCTGCCGGCGGTGTGCGTTTCATCTTCCAGCCGTGTGAAGAAGATGCCGACGAGGAAGGCTTGAGCGGCGCGCAGCGCATGGTCAACGAAGGCGTGATGGACGGCATGAGCGCCGTGCTCGCGTTGCACGTCACGCCGCTGCTGCCGGTTGGCAAAGTCGGCTACGATACGGCGATCTCGGCCGGCGTGGATGACTTCGTCCTCAGCTTGCGCGGTCCGGGAGGCCACGCTGCGAGTCCTAACCTGACCGTAGATACGGTGATGGTGCTGGGCCAGGTGATCGGTGCGCTCTACGCCGGCGTGCCGCGCGCGGTTGATCCCATGCAGCCGGCGGTGCTCACCATCGGCTCGGTCCATGGCGGCTATGCCAACAATGTGATTCCTGCGGAGATCCGGCTGGCCGGCACCTTGCGCACCCGCAGCGCCGAGGCTCGCCTATCGGCCATGCGCGCATGCGAACGTGCGGCTGCGTTGGCCCGGGCGCTGGGCGCTGAGGTGGAGTGGCGTTGGGAACAGCCGTCGCATCCGCTCTCGCTCAACGACGGTGTGGCGCTCGAGGCGTTGATTCGCGCTGCTCGCAACGTGCTCGGGCCAGACTGCGTCGCCGATGATCGCGGGCTGGGCTTGGGCGGCGAAGACTTCACGTACCTCGCGCAAAAGGCACCCGGCGCAATGCTCTATCTCGGCGCACAAATCAAGGGACATGGGGAATGGCATACGCCTACGTTCGACATAGACGAGCGGGCACTGCCCATTGGCACAGCGATCTTGTACGAGGCGGCGAATCTGTTGATGGGATGACGCGCGCTCACTCGCGATATTTCGACGACATTGTTGATCCGTTCAGTTCATCGCATGCACAAAGGGGAACGCTCCATGACGCAGATGTCCGGCCAGAACGGCACGTCCACGCCCGATCGCGCATCACCTACCCCGCCTGCCCTGCTGCCCATCGTGCTGGCCGCCGGCACCGGCGCGTTCTTGGGGCTGGGCCTCGCGGTGATCGCGTGGTCGCGCAACTACGTCAATCACAACGTGCCGCTGGCGGCAGCGCTGGGCGGCGAACTGGTGCGCTTTCGCGGACGGCGGGCCGGACATCTGGCGTACTATGCCGCCGGACCGCTTCGCCGGGGCGCACCCCCGCTGGTCTTCCTCCACTCCATCAACGCGGCAGCTTCGTCGTTCGAGATGAAGCCGCTCTACGATCACTACGCGCAGTCGCGGCGCGTGATTGCGCTCGACCTGCCCGGCTATGGCTTCTCCGACCGGAGCGATCGAACCTACACGCCGGCGCTGTTTCGCGATGCCATCCTCGACCTGATCGAGCAGGAGCTAGGGGGCTCGACCGTGGATGCGGTGGCGCTGTCGCTGGGAAGCGAATTCTTGGCGCTGGCAGCGCAGGCGCGTCCGCTGCTCTTTCGGTCGTTGACCTTCCTTTCCGCGACTGGCTTCAGCCGGCGCAGCAAGTCACTGCGTCCGAACGATTTTTTGCTCAGCCTGCTGCGCGTGCCGGCCTGGCGACGACCGGTCTACGACTTGCTCACCTCGCGCCCCAGCCTACGCTTGTTCTTGCAGTCCAGCCAGCGTACCCGGCTCGATCGTTCGTTGGTGGATTACGCCTACGCTACCAGCCATCAACCACACGCCGAAAACGCGCCCTATTACTTTATCTCGTTCAAGCTGTTCACCCCAACCATCTTGGAGGTATACCGCGCGTTGCCGCAGCCGTGCTTGGCGATCTTCGGCCAAGATCCTTTCGCCGGCTACGAGTTGGTGGACGAGTTGTGCGACAGGCCGAACTGGCGCATCCACGCCCTGGAGAGCGCCGGCGCGCTGGTCCACTGGGATGAACCGCGCGCCGTCATGTCGTTATTGGATGCGCATCTCGCGGTCAAATAGCCGTGTGCAGTCCCTGGTGTGGCAGGGTTGGGTCGATCAGACCTGCACTGCCTCGCTCATCGGGCGCTCGGTCGAGGGCGGGGTCGGGTGATTCACCAACGGCGCATACATCTCCTCGACATACTGTTTGAGCATGCGGCGTGTGCTGAAGCGCGGTGCGACCGAGGCGATGGATTCTTTCGCCCGCCGCAGCCAGTTGTGTGGGATGCCATCGTCGTCGCTGTTGTAGTAGAGCGGGATGATCTCGTGCTCCAGCGTGTTGAACAGCGACTCGCAATCTATGCGATCTTGCTCTTCCGTGTTGTCGTAGGACCGATCTTCGCCGATGGCCCAGCCGTTCGCGCCGTTATACGCCTCGCGCCACCAGCCGTCGAGCACGCTGAAGTTGATCGCACCATTGAGCGCGGCCTTCATGCCGCTCGTGCCGCTGGCTTCGTAGGGCCGGCGCGGCGTGTTCATCCACACATCCACGCCCTGCACCAAATGGCGGGCGACGTTGATGTCGTAGTCCTCGATGAACACCATGCGCCCGGCGGTGTCGGCGTTCTTGATCACCCGATACAGCTCCTGGATGAGGCGCTTGCCGGGCTCGTCGTTGGGATGGGCTTTGCCAGCGTAGATGATCTGCACGGGCCGCGCCGGGTTATTGATAATACGCAGCAGGCGCGGGATGTCGCGCAGGATGAGCGAAGCGCGCTTGTAGGTGGCGAACCGGCGCGCAAAGCCGATGGTCAGCGCGTTCGGGTCAATCATCACGCCGCTGGCGATCGTTTGCACCGGGTGCTGGCTATGCGTGACCCACTTGGCGCGGGCGCGCTCGCGCATGAACTGGGCGAGCTTGCGCTTGAGGTGTTTGCGCACCGCCCACAGCTCATCGTCGGGGATCTCGTAGATGAGCTGCCAGGTGGCCGGGTCATCCAGGCGGGCATACCAGCCGGCGCCGAGGTATTCGTCGAACAGCCGGCGCATGCGGCGCGCCAACCAGGTGGCCGTGTGCACCCCGTTGGTGATGTGCGCGATCGGCACGGGTTGGTTCGGATACATCCACTGCCACATCGCGCGCGAGACCTCGCCATGGAGCTCGCTCACCCCGTTGGCCTTGGCCGACATGCGCAGCGCCAGCGGTGTCATGCCGAAGGCGCCTTCGTCGTCGGCCAGGGCCATGAATTCCTCGCGGGTCAACCTCAGCTCGTTCCACAGGCCGTTCAGATGCTGATCTATCTGCCATTTGGGGAAACGGTCG
Organism: Candidatus Roseilinea sp.; assembly: GCA_025998955.1. NCBI lineage: Bacteria > Bacillati > Chloroflexota > Candidatus Thermofontia > Candidatus Roseilinea > Candidatus Roseilinea sp. The sequence continues at coordinate 2,367,019 of AP024676.1, read as the reverse complement.
TTGCCGGCGGGAACAGGCGTGTGTGTGGTGAACACCGTGCTCCAGCGCACTTTCTCCCTGGCCTGTTCGAAGCTCATGCCTTGCTTGACCAGCTCGCGGGTGCGTTCGAGTGTGCTGAACGCGGAATGCCCCTCGTTCATGTGCCACACGGCCGGGTTGATCTTCAGCGCGCGCAACGCGCGTACGCCGCCAATGCCCAACACCATTTCCTGATTGATGCGCGTGTCGGGGTCTGGGCTATACAGGCGCTGCGTGAGCACGCGATCTTGAGGCGCGTTCTCGGGCAGATCGGTGTCTATCAGGTAGAGGGGCACGCGCCCTACCTGCGCCTTCCACAGGTTGAAGTATACGCAGCGCCCCGGCAGCTCGACGCACAGCACCAACGGATCGCCGGCGGCGTCGTGCACCTGAATGATCGGCAATTGGTCGAAGTCGAGATGCTCGTAATCGGCTTCCTGCCAGCCGTCCTCGGTGATGCGCTGGCGAAAGTAGCCTTGCAGGTAGAGGAAGCCGACGCCGACCATAGGCACCCCCATGTCGCTGGCCTCCTTCAGGTGGTCGGCGGCCAGGACGCCGAGGCCGCCGGCATACATCGGCAATGCCTCGGTCAGGCCAAATTCGAACGAGAAGTAGGCCACGGGACCTTTGCGCGCGGGCCACGCGCCGGCATAGCTCTGAAACCAGGGCTTGCCATTGCCGTTGTCGCGGCCGCTCATGTACGCCGTGAATTCGGCCACCGTGCGGTCGTAGGCGTCCAGCAGGCGCCGATCCTTCATTGCGTCTGAGAGTGCCTTACGCGGCACGCGATGCAGGAATTTGACCGGGTTGTGATACACCTCTTCCCACAACACCGGCTCGATACGTTGAAAGATGCGTTGCGCTTCGGGATGCCAAGTCCACCATAGGTTGTAAGCGATCTCTCCTAATTTCTGGATGCGTTTCGGCAACAGGCTACAGAGGGATTCGACGACGATCTCTGACACGGATTCCTCCACTTCGATTTCCTTAGTTCCACCGCAATCCCGACGCTAGGACTGCACGCGCCTACCCGGTGACAATATGACATCACTGTGACATCATTTCTGGGCGCTCATGCTATGGCCCATCGGTGATTTGCAGAAAGTAAACTGGTAAAACTCGCAACCATTATAGTATGTGCCCTGTGAAATGAAAGTCGCGGGTGCATTTCACAACGGGGGAGCGCAGACCGGCTAGCAGCGGTATTCGCCGTCGGCTCAGCCCAGGCGTTTACGCCTGGGCGGGTCTCATCGAAAGTCAAGCCACACCGACAACCGGTGAACACATGTGCGGCCCGGCATGGCTTTCATGCCGTCTCCTTCGCCCGCGCCCAGTGAGCTGGATAAAGATCGGTTCGCCGCATATAATGAAACGGATGCGAGTTGCAATAGCAGCCGACCATGCCGGCTTTTCGCTCAAAACCTCGCTTGTCGAACTCCTCACACAAGACGGCCATGAGGTGCTCGACCTAGGTGCATTCAACGCAGAACGATCCGATTATCCTGACTTCGCGCGCGCCGTCGGCGAGGCTTTGCAGCAGGGCCTGGCCGAGCGAGGGGTGCTCATCTGTGGCAGCGGCGTCGGCATCTGCATCGCTGCGAACAAGATGCGGGGGATTCGCGCGTGCGTGTGCCACGACACCTATTCCGCGCATCAGGGCGTGGAACACGACGACATGAACGTGATCGTGCTCGGCGCACGGGTCGTCGGCGTGGAGTTGGCGGCGGAAATCGTGCGCGCCTTTTTGGGTGCGCGCTTCAACGGCATCGAACGCTACGTCGCTCGTTTGAAAAAAGTCGAGCAGATGGAACGTGAGTCTTGTGCATGACGGTCGAAGGGTGCGCGCTCCGCACGGCGCGCCCTCATCCTTCTCAAGTGCTATGACCAGCCAGAATGGAAATCCCAACTTCGAAGTGCGACGATACGGCCAGAGTTTCTGGTACGACAACATCCAGCGCAGCATCATCGCCTCCGGCGAGATGCAAACGCTAATTGACGACTACGGCGTCCTCGGCCTGACTTCGAACCCGGCGATCTTCGAGAAGGCCATCACCGGCAGCGCCGACTACGACGACGACATCATTGCCCTGGCGCAGCGCGGCGCCGACGCCAACGCGATCTACGAGGCGCTCGCCATCGCCGACATCCAATCGGCGGCGGACTTGCTCGAGCCGATCTATGAGCAGACCAACGGCCTGGACGGTTACGTCAGCCTGGAAGTGTCGCCGCTGCTGGCGCACGACTACGAGGGCACGGTGAACGAAGCGCGGCGACTGTTCAAGCGGGTGGGCCGCAAGAACCTGATGGTCAAGGTGCCGGCTACGCCGGCGGGCATCCCGGCCATCCAGACGCTGATCGCCGATGGCATCAATATCAACGTCACGCTGATCTTTTCACTCGAGGGCTACGAAGCCGTCGCGCGGGCCTACCTGGCCGGCTTGAAGGAGCGCGCGATGAAGGGTCAGTCGCTCGACGTCGCTTCGGTTGCCTCGTTCTTCGTCAGCCGGGTGGATACACTCGTGGATAAGCTGCTCGATGAGCGGATTGCCGCGCTTCCGGAGCACGACACAGCGCAGCGCGAACGGCTGCAAGCCTTGAAGGGCAAAGCCGCCATCGCCAACGCCAAGCTGGCCTACGAGATCTTTGAGCGCATCTTCTCCGAGCCGGAATTCAAAGTGCTTGCCGAGCAAGGCGCGCGCGTGCAGCGTGTGCTGTGGGCCAGTACCAGTACCAAGAACCCGGCCTACAAGGACACCTACTACGTCGAGGCGCTCATCGGCGAACACACGGTGAACACGCTGCCCCCGGCCACGTTGAAAGCCTTTCGTGACCACGGCATCGTCGCACCGACGCTGCGCGACGGACTGGATGACGCCCGGCGCACACTCGAAGAACTCGAAGCGGCCGGTATCTCGATGCAGCACGTGTGGCAGAAGCTGCAGGACGACGGCGTGAAGTTGTTCGCCGATGCCTTCGAGTCGCTGCTGAAGGGCATCGAGGACAAGCGCGCGGCGGTTGTGGCGCGCGGCGAGGCGTCCGGCGTGGCATCCGTGCTCGGCTACGTCGAGGAACTGGTGAAGATGAAGGCAGCTTCGCGCGTATGGCAGCGCGACGCGTCGCTGTGGACGACGGCGCCGGAGCACATCAAGATCATCAGCAACCGCCTAGGCTGGCTCTCGGTGATCGAGACGATGAAACCCCGCGTGGAGGAACTGCATGCCTTCCGCGAACAGGTGCGGAGCATGGGCATGACCGATGCCGTGGTGTTGGGCATGGGCGGCAGTTCGTTGGCGCCGGATGTGATGCGCGTCACTTTTACTCCGGCTGATGGCGTGACGGGCCTGCAGATGCACGTGCTGGATACCACCGATCCTACGACCGTGCTGGATCTGGAACGCCGGCTCGACTTCAAGAAGACCCTGTTCATCGTCGCCAGCAAGTCGGGCGGCACGCTGGAAGTGAACGCTTTCTACAAATACTTCCGCGCGAAGGTGGACGAGGTTGCGGGTGAAGCAGCCGGCCAACACTTCGTCGCCATCACCGATGAAGGCACCTCGTTACAGCGCTTGGCAGCCGACGAGGGCTTCGGCAAAATATTCATCAACCCCGCAGATATTGGCGGACGCTACTCGGCGTTGTCCTACTTCGGCCTGCTGCCGGCGGCCTTGCAGGGGTTGGACGTTGCCAAGCTGCTCGACCGCGGGGCACAGATGGCGAACTGGTGCAAGCCGGACAGCGCGACCAATCCCGGCCTGTATCTGGGTGCGCTCATGGGCGGGTTGGCTTTGAACGGCCGCGACAAAGTCACGTTTATTCTCTCGCCGGGGATCGAAGCGTTTGGCTACTGGGTCGAACAGCTGATCGCCGAGAGCACCGGCAAGCAAGAGCGAGGCATCGTGCCGGTGGAAGGCGATCTGAGCATGGACGGTGCGCCGGTGACGCTACGTGACGCAGCACACGGCAAATCGGGCGTCGCTGCGCTCAGCCCGGATCGCTTCTTCGTGTATATGAAGCTGGCCGGCGACGACACCTATGATCGCTTCGTCGCGAATCTAATCAAGGCCGGTCTGCCTGTGCTCACCGTGACGCTGCAAGATGTCTACGACTTGGGTGCCGAGTTCTTCCGTTGGGAATTCGCCACGGCGATCGCCGGCGTGGTCATCGGCGTGAATCCGTTCGACGAGCCGAATGTCACCGAGAGCAAGGTCAACACCAAGCGGCTGCTCGACGAGTTCGAGCAAAGCGGCGCGTTCAGCAATGAATTGACCAGCCGCTCCGCCAACGGCCAGCTCAACAAGTTCTTACGCCAGGCAAAACCCGGCGACTACATCGCCATCCAAGCCTACCTGCCATATTCCGACCCGGTCGCGCGGCAGCTCACACGCCTGCGCCACCTGATCCGCGAGAAGACCGGCGTGCCGGTCACCGTTGGTTACGGGCCGCGCTTCTTGCATAGCACCGGCCAGTTGCACAAGGGCGGGGCGAACAACGTCGTGGCGCTGCAACTGACCTATGATCCAGAAGAAGACGTGCTGATCGCCGGTGAGCCGTTCTCGTTCGGCACGCTCATCCGCGCGCAGGCGCTCGGCGACTTCGAATCGCTCAAGGCACACCAGCGGCGCGTCTTGCGGCTGCATCTCGGCAGCGACCCGAACGCGGCGCTGGACAAGGTGATCAAGCTAGTCAGCGGCGGCACGCGCCGGTTGAGCACTGCGAGCAAGTCAACGAAGAAGACGATGGCGCGCGCTGGGTCGAAGCGGTCTACAGCGGCGAAGCGCAAAGCGTCGCGCAGTTCGACCGGCCGATCCTTGGTGGAGAGGCGCGAAATCAAATCTGTGAAACGCATCGCGTAACACAAATTTCACATAGACGCTTTATCAAAGGGAGACAAGGAACATCATGCAAATCGGATTGTTCGGGTTGGGGCGGATGGGCGCCAATATGGCGCGGCGCTGGCATCGCGATGGGCACGACGTCATCGTATGCAATCGCAGCCCCAAACCGGTGGACGAATTGAAGGCCGAAGGCCTGCGCGGGGTATACACGGTCGAAGAGCTGGTGGCTGCGCTCACACCGCCGCGCGCGATCTGGATCATGATCCCGGCCGGTCCAACGACCGACGCGATGATTCAGCGCTTACTCGGCCTGCTGGAGCCCGGCGACACGATCGTGGACGGTGGCAACTCCAACTGGCGGGATTCCAAGCGGCACTATGCCGAGTGCAAGGCCAAGGGCATCAATTTCATGGATCAGGGCACCAGCGGCGGCATCTGGGGCCTGCAAAACGGCTACTGCTTGATGATCGGCGGCGACGAAGCAGTGTTCAAGCAGTTGGAGCCGGCCTTCCGGTCGCTCGCGCCGGATGGCAAGCACTACCTGCATTGCGGCGCAGCCGGTGCCGGCCACTTCGTCAAAATGGTGCACAACGGCATCGAATACGGCATGATGCAAGCCTTCGCCGAGGGCTTCGAGATCATGGAGAAGAGCGAGTTCGACCTGAAGCTGGATCAGGTGGCTGAAGTGTGGCGCAAAGGCAGTGTGGTGCGATCCTGGTTGCTCGACCTGCTGGCCGAGGCGCTTAAAGAAGACCCCAAGCTGGAGGGTGTTCGGGGCTATGTAGAAGATTCCGGCGAAGGCCGCTGGACGGTTCAAGCCGCCATTGATGAGGATGTGCCGGCGCCGGTGATCGCGCTCTCGTTGTTCCAGCGATTCGCCTCTCGTCAAGAAGAATCCTTCGCCGCGAAGGTCACCGCCATGATGCGCAAAGGCTTCGGCGGCCATGCGATCAAAACGAATTGATCAGCGGGTCGGAGGTCAGATCGTCAGAAGTCAGATCGTCAGAAGTCAGACTTCTGATATCTGATCGCTGAAATCTGACCTCTGACCCCTGACCCCTGACTCCTGACTTCTCACTATGAGTCTTTCCAAGAGACCCGAGCCGTGCATCATGATCATCTTCGGCGCATCGGGCGACTTGACGCAGCGCAAGCTGATCCCGGCGCTCTATAGCCTAATGTGCGATGGGCTGCTGCCCGATGAGTTCGCCATGATCGGCTTTGCGCGCAAGGCCAAGACCAACGAGTCGTTCCGCGAAGAAATGCGCGTTGCGTGTGAGGAGTTCGCGCGGTCGAAGCCGATCAACGAAGCGGTCTGGGAAAAGTTCGCGCGCAGCTTGCATTACCAGCAGGGCGACTACGGCACGGCGGCGGATTACGAGGTGCTGTGCAGGCGCTTGGAGGCGATCGAGCGGGCGCATGGTAGCGGCGCCAACCGGCTGTTCTACGTCGCTACGCCGCCGGAGGTGTATCCCACCATCATCGAGAACGTCGGCACGGTATTGTGCACCGGTGCCACCGGCAGCGAGAGTCACTGGTCGCGCATCATCATCGAGAAGCCATTCGGCCGCGACCTGAAATCGGCCCGCGAGCTGAACGATCACGTGCACCGCTTCTTCCGCGAGGAGCAGGTCTATCGCATTGACCACTACTTGGGCAAGGAGACGGTTCAGAACATTTTCGTCTTCCGCTTCGCCAACGGCATCTTCGAGCCGATCTGGGATCGTCGCTATGTGGACCACGTGCAGATCACGGTGGCCGAGAGCATCGGCATCGGCAACCGCGGCTCGTATTACGAGAAAGCCGGCGTCATCCGCGACATCGTGCAAAACCACTTGTTGCAGCTCCTGGCGCTCACGGCGATGGAGCCGCCGGCCGAGTTCAGCGCCGACGCTGTGCGCAACGAGAAGGTAAAAGTGCTCAAGGCACTGCGCGTGGATACATCGCGCGGCGATGGCACCGTGCGCGGTCAATACGGCCCCGGCAAGATGGATGGCCAGGTGGTGCCCGGCTATACGCAGGAAGAAGGCGTAGCGCCCGATTCCACCACCGAGACGTACTTGGCCATGAAGCTGTTCGTGGATAACTGGCGCTGGGCCGGTGTCCCCTTCTACATCCGCAGCGGCAAGCGCATGGCCAAGCGCCTGACCGAGATCGTCATCCAGTTCAAGATGCCACCCTTGCTGTTGTTCAAGGAGACCATCGCGCGCTCTATCGAACCCAACTTGCTGGTCATGAACATCCAGCCAGAAGAAGGCATCTCGCTGCGCTTCGGCGCGAAAGTCCCCGGCAGCGGCGACAACATCCAGACGGTGGTGATGAGTTTCAACTACGGCAGCACGTTCAAGACCGCTGCGCCGGAGGCCTACGAACGCCTGATCCTCGATGCGATGTTGGGCGATTCGACCCTGTTCACCCGCAGCGACGAAGTCGAAGCGTCGTGGGCGTTGATCACGCCGGTGATCGAACGCTGGGAAGCAGGCGGCGGCTCGTTTATCGAGATGTACCGCGCCGGCTCGTGGGGGCCGAAGGAGGCCGACGACTTCCTCGCCGCCGACGGGCGCAAATGGCACGTGGCGTGATGGCCGGCGCGCCCTTCGTCATCGTCATGAACGACGATGGCACCTACTATCTTCAAGTCGAGCCAACGCCGGAGGCATTAACCGAATTGGCGGCCAAAGGGGTGGTTTTCTGGGGGCGAAAGGCTATCGAGCGGCGCGGCGTCTTTCATCTCGCGTTGAGCGGTGGCAGCACACCGAGGGCGTTGTATCAGCGCCTTGCTGACGTGCCCTACGCCGGCCAGCTCGACTGGCAGCGCGTGCATCTGTGGTGGAGCGATGAGCGTGCCGTGCCAAGCGATCATCCGGACAGCAACTACAAGTTGGCGCACGATGCGTTGATCGTCAACGTGCCCGTCCCGCCACAGCATGTCCATCGCGTGCAAACCGAGCTCGGTGCAGCGAAGGCAGCAGCGCAGTATGAAGCGGAGATCCGGTCGGCGATCGCTGCCGCTGATGCTCGATTCCCGGCCTTCGATCTGATCCTGCTGGGCATGGGCGACGACGGACACACGGCTTCGCTCTTCCCACACACGCCGGTGCTAGCCGAACGCGAGCGGTTGGTCATGTCGCAGGTCGTACCTCAAGCGAATGTGCCAGAGCGCATCACGTTCACTGCGCCATTGATCAACGCCGCCGATGTGGTGTTCTTCCTGGTGAGCGGGGTAGGCAAGTCGGCGACGCTGCGGCGCGTGTTGCTGGGCGAATACCGGCCGGACGTGTTGCCCGCGCAACTGATCGCGCCGGCGCGCGGCAAGCTTTTCTGGATGGCCGACGCGGCAGCGGCAGCCCAGGTGGCAACTTCGGCGAGCTATCCGTCGGAGGAGTTCATCTACCGGCGGATGGGGTGAGAGCGTGTCGGTGATGTCGGGTGACCTCTAGTTTCGACTTCGAGGGACGCTTGCTTCGGATGAAGAACGTTCGCCTGGATTGACTACAATGGCGAGTGGATGCGACATCGTCTCGCGGCACTGGCCTGCGTGCTGTTGCTCGTAGGTTGCGTCGCCGCCCCGTCCGCTATGCCGGCCTTGCCCAGGCCGACGGCGCCCGCGTTCATCCCCGAGCCTTTCGAGACGAATGCTGACTGCACAACACTGTGCATCCAGTTCGTGTCCAGCCGCAGCGTGCCGAAGTGGCGCAAGCTGGAGCTAGACCTCAACACCGCGGTTCGGGCAGATAACCCCTTCGACCCGAATCAGGTCGAGATCAATGTGCGCTTCACCTCACCGGAGGGTGCGGTCGTGGAAGTGCCGGCCTTCTTCTACAACCACGCGGGACGGCAGGGATGGAAGGCGCGCTTTACGCCGACGGCAGAGGGCGAATGGCGTGCACAGCCACTGCTCCGCGCGCCGTTCGCGTTCGAGGGCGTGCCGGTGACGTTTCATGTGACGCCGCCTTTGCCTGGGTCGCGCGGCTTCCTGCGCGTGGACCGGCGCAACCCGCGCTACTTGGCCTTCGACGACGGCACGCCGTTCTTCGCCATCGGCCTCAATTTAGCTTGGTGGAAGCGTGACCCGATCGGCGACTACCGGCGCTGGTTCGACGCGTTGCAGGCCAACGGCGCCAACGCGGCGCGCATCTGGATGGCGCCTCAGTCCTTTAGCCTGGAGTGGCGCGACACGCCGCTGGGCAACTACACCGCGCGCATGGATCGCGCCCACTTTCTGGATCAAGTCTTCGAGATGGCCGAGGCGCGCGGCATCTACATCCAGCTCACGCTGCTGGACTATAGCCAGTTCAGCTTGAATGTGTATCCGCTATGGCATGAGAATCCCTATAACGCAGCGAACGGTGGGCCATGCGCCCGGCCGCGCGACTTTGCCACCGATCCGACAGCGCGCGCGTTGTTCAAACAGCGGCTGCGCTACATCGCGGCGCGCTGGGGTTATTCCACCCACCTCATGGCCTGGGAATGGTGGAACGAGGTGAACTTCACCGAGATGGTGGCGACCGAGCTGCTCAAGCCGTGGATCGAGGAGATGACATCTGTGCTGCGCGCCCATGACCCCTATCGTCACCTCATCACCACCAGCTATTCCGTCCCCGGCGACCCGCACATTTGGAACATGCCGGAGATTGACGTGGTGCAGCGCCACGAATACATCGGCGAGGATGCGCGCTGGTTCAAGCCGGTCGAGGGCGGGCGCGCGCTTTTTCGCCACATGCAGGACATCGCAGCAAAACCGGTTGTGATCGGCGAGTTTGCCGCGACCTTCACCTTCGAGCAGCCGAACGCGCTGACGCGCGAGGGCATCCAGTTCCACAACGGCCTGTGGGCGGCGGCCTTCAATGGCTTCGCCAGCACAGCCATGTATTGGTGGTGGGACACGCTGGTCGAGCCGGCCAATCTGTGGTCGCACTATGAGGGCATCTCGACCTTCCTGCGCGGCGAGGACCTGGCGCGCTATGCAGCGACGCCGGTTGCCGTCGCGCCGGAGAAAGATGCAATCGCGCTGGGGCTGCGCGCACCCCATCGCCTTTTGATCTGGCTGCGCAATCGCGCCTACCGCATGGACGAAGGGTCATACCAATACGGCATCCAGATCGCGACCGGCCAGGCGAAGGAGCACACCTTTCGTTTCGAGCCGCGCCGGCTGGACGGCGTCACCCTGACGCTGGACGGGCTAGGCAATGGCCGGCATCGCGTGCAGTGGTTCGACACGATCTCCGGCGCGCTATTGCTGGAGTCGGCGGTCGCCACATCGGATGGGAAGTTGGTCGTGGATGCGCCGGCGTTCAGCCGCGATCTGGCAGCGAAGGTAACAAAGTTTGATGATTGAGATGGGGTAGTGGCGACATTCAAGCTGGTCACGTTCAACTTGCTCAACAAGCCGTCGCGCTGGCGCGAGCGGCGCGAGCTGATCGTCCGCGAATTGGCCCAACTTCAACCGGACGTGATCGCGCTGCAAGAGGTGAGTTTGCCGCACAACAACGCGCAGTGGCTGGCAGATCAACTCGGCGGCTACACCGTATACACCTCGCCCAAGACCGGCGCGCTGGCCGAGCATGAGGCCGTCGCCACGCTCAGTCGCTTTCCGGTCGAAGCGTGTCGCACCCTTAGCCTGGTGGCACAGTCGCGCGTTGCACAAGCGGTGCGCCTGCGCATTGGCGACCGGCCGGTGGTGATCGTCAACGGCCACTTCATGTTTCACATCTACGATCATATTAAGCGCACGCAGCAAGTGCATCGGGTATTGAACTGGTTGCGGCTGGCGGCATCGAGCTATCCCATGGTCGTCTGCGGCGACTTCAACGCCACGCCTGACATGCGCACGATCCGCATGATGAAGGAGTCGTTTGCGTCGGCTTATGAAGTGGTGCACGGGCGCGAGCCGGATTACACCTGCCCCACACCGCTGGTGTATCGGTTCAATGCGGTGCGCAAAGGGTTGAGCATGGTCGGCAACTTAATCGCCTACCGCCAGCCGGAGCCCTGGCGTGGCACACTCGACTACATCTTCGTGGACGATAACTTCCATGTGCAATCTTGCGAGGTGGTGTTGAACACGCCCTCGCCCGGCGATCCGACCCTGTATCCATCGGATCACGTGGGCTTGTGTGCGACGCTGGAGATGGCTGTGTCGCCGGCAACTCAATAGCGCGGCGTCTCGACGGCGATCAGCTCTTCCGCCTGAGCTGGGCCGGCTTCGGGATGTTCCACGCGCGCGACGAGGCGATAGTAGCCGTTCACGGATGGGCCGTAGAGCAGCCCCTCGTGCAGGCCCGGCTCGCGTGCCAGCGGCACAAGCTTGATGGCGATGTCCGGAGGAAGGGCTTCGGGTGGCGGATCTCCTAGCAGCGGCCGTTCCCAAGACATGCGCACCGTCACGGTCGCGCCGGCCAGCGGCTGGTCGTCAAGTGTCATTACCTTTGTGCGCAACCAAATCGTCTCGTTTTCGCGATAGCCATCTCGGTCGGGCGCGAAGTCCATAATCAGCGTTTCATTCGCAACCAGTTCCTTTGGCAGGCCGTCGTACTTGTCCAGCAGCTCCCAGCGCAGGAATTCCAGCACAGCGGGGTTGATGTAGATGTCGCCGTGGCCGACGACGAAAGGGAAGCGACCGGTTGCCCGTGGGTGCGCTGCGCTGCGTTCGAGAATCGTGCCGTCGCCTGTAGCGGTATCAACCCACTCGATTCGCTCCCAGCGGTCGTTCGCCTGCGCATGGACGATGCCGTGAGTGAGGGTAGGACGACGTCGCCCGAAGAAGCACAATGTCTCTACGCTGGCAGCATCGCCCAATGCCTCGGTGAAGCGGCGACCATCCTCGAGATAGATGCGCTGTCGCGCGTCGTCCAGCCAGGCATGCGCATCGAAAGCGCTCAGGTCGGCATTGTTGGGATCGCGCAGAAACGGCGTTTTGACCGGCAACAACTGGTAGAGCGATGGGAAGCTGCGGAACATGTCGCGCGTGCGCCGGGCGATGTCGAACGGTTGGAAGCAGGGCCGGCCCAGCATATCCGCGCCGTTGAAGGCGATGCGCATCGCTTTAGGCGTGCCGTCGTAGGGCGAGCCCATCAGGAACAGGCGCTGCACGGCGTCTTTGCTGCCTTCTTTCTCGATATACCAGCGCGCGACCACGCCGCCGTTGCTATGCGCGATGATCCAGACTTGCGCACCAGGATGGAGGTCGCGCCAGCGTTCGATCGCCGCGCCGAGCTGGTGCGCTGAAATGCGGTTGTCTTGGCGCCAGTCGTAGGGGAACGTGTAGAAGTTCGCCTCGCGCTCATCTCCTGCCATGCGGTAGCCCATGCGTGACATCGCCGTGAGCAGCCGGCCATACTGCTCCATCTTCACGAACGGCGGCACGAAGACCACGTCATCTACGATGCCGTCAGCTTCGAGTTCCGAGGGATAGGTCATGCGTGCGAACCAGTCGTCCAGCCACTCGTTCCACTGCGCCGGATTGATCGGGAAGGTCGAAAAGTCCAGCCAGACGGTGCGGCCGGTGCGTCGGTCACGCAGCGTGCTGCCCATGTAGCCAGGTACGAAGACCAGGATGTGCGGAGGAAGGCTGGTTGCGGTCATGTTCAAAGGCTGGGATAGTTGAGTGGCTATCCCGGCAGGCGCTGAGGCTTATTGTAGGTGGGAATCGTCATGCGGGCGAGTTCCTGCTGAACGTTGTAGATGCAGCTTGCGCTACTGAAGACGACTAACGAGTCATGAAACGACACGCGCTCGCGATCTTGTTCGCTTGCAGTGTGTGTGCTTTTGGCTTTCAGCCGGTGACCTCTCTTGCACTTGCCCCACTGCAACCGCCTAAGCCGATCGCTGGTTGGCCGCAGATGGCGCATGATGCTCAGCGCACGGGTTACACACCGGTTGAGCCTAAGTTGCCTTGGCGGTTTGCTTGGCATTGGAAGCCTAATGACATGTACTCGATGCCCAACGGGCTGCACATCGTGACCGGCGGCGGTAAGGTCTATGTGCCGGGAGGCGATCAGGGGCTCTATGCCGTCAACCTGGCGAATGGTAAGACTGCCTGGCGGTTCGACAGCGGTCACTACATCGAAGAAGCGGCTGCGTTCGAAATCAACACCCAGACCGTGCTAGTCGGGGATCACTCCGGGCGAGTGTATCGGCTCGACACCAAGACGGGCAAAGTCCAGGCTACCTACCAGGCGGACTCAGCGATACGAACTGGTGTGCTACTGGTGGATACGCATGCCTACATCACCACGGAAGCTGGTAAGTTGCACAAGATCGAAATCGCTTCGATGTCGCAGGTGTGGATATACGATGCAGGAGTCAAATCTGTCACAGCCGCATCCTATTCGCCATCGCGCAAGTTGCTGATCTTCGGGACCGCCGACCTTACCGTACACGCAGTGAACGAGTCGGACGGGTCGAGAAGATGGGCGAAAAGACCGCCCACACCGCATTCGGTCACTCCCTGTGGACTGGGTTCTACCACGCCAGCAGATAAGCCCCACTCATATCAATATGGATTTCCAGTGATTGCTGAGTCGGTCGGCGTGGTATTCATTCGCATGCGTCTGGGCGAGGGAAGCACAGAGTGGTTGTGGGCCACTGGTCCTAAGGGGCGCTTCCCGACCACGAATGCCGAGATCAAACAATATTTGCGTAGGAATCGAAACTTACAATCGTTATTCGCGTTATCGCTCGATTCCGGCAACGAAGCGTTCATCCCCGCTGTGGGCAACGGCGGGATTGACTCATCCTTCGCTTTCGATTGCGGTAATGTCATCGCGCCAGGTGTTATCAGCACTATTGGCCCGATGCCTGTAGTCAAGACCTTTCCCGATGGCTCGCAGGCAGCTTACATCCAGTTCAGGAATGGCAATGTCCAAGACAGTGAGTGGGATGGGCGCTGGGATTCCCATCCCGGTGAAATGGTTTTGTCACAACTACCCGGCTGGCAAATCGGCGATATGCGATTCATCCCTGCGCCTACCCATGACACACAAATCTCAGATGAGCAGGGCTTCGGCAGCATGGCGGGCAACACCTATTTCATCAACCATTGGATGACGATCAATCCCATTACAATTACCGATCGTTCGTCTCGTAGAGGAGGGACATATGCACAGCCTCTTGGCGCCTCTTTTGGGCCGATCATCCTCCGACGAGCGAGACCAGTCACACGGGTTCCAGGCGGCTCGAACCCGCACAGTCGCTACTTCCCCGGGCCGATCGCCAGTTGGTGCGATGGACGCTGGTATGACAGCGAGGGCTTCTGGATGTATTGGAAAGAGTTGGATCCACCTACCCAGTCAACCTGCAACCCGGACGGAACCGGACCGGGCTACGGAGACGCCCATCGCCCGCGCTATACCGTCGTCTCGGACGGCTACATCCTCGTCGTGGGACACGGCGGCGACATATTCGCCCTACGCCACGCCCCGTAAGATCACGCGCGCCGGACGATGCGCATCGGCATGCCGTTGCGCGAGATCAGCGTGCCGGCCATGTCGAGCTGCGGATCGTGTCGCGGGTTGGCCAATTCGGGCGTAAATTGCCGCGCCAGCATCGCCAGCAGGATATGCGACTCGAATAGCGAGAAGTTGTTCCCCAGGCAGATGCGTTGTCCGGCTGCGAAAGGATGATAGGCGTAGGGGTGTTGCGACGCTTCGCGCTCCGGCGTCCAGCGCTCCGGATCGAATCGTTCCGGCTCATCCCAGAACCGAGGATGGCGATGTGTGAGAAAAGGGGCGAGGATGACGGTGGAACCGGCGGGGATGCGCTTCCCGTCAATCACGTCGTCCTGGGTCGCGTCACGCGCATAGAGCGGTGCGGCTGGATACAACCGCATCGTTTCCTTGATGACCTGCAAGGTGTAAGGCATGCGCTTGAGATCCTCGACCGTCGGCTCGCGATCGCCCAGCACCGTGTCAATTTCGTCGCGCAGTCGGCGGGCGACTTCTGGCTGCTTGGCTAACGCATACCAGGCAAAGGTCAACGTGCGCGCGGTTGTTTCGTGGCCGGCAAAGAACAGGGTGATCGTCTCGTCGCGCAGCAACGCATCGGATACCGCTTCGCCGGTTTCCTCGTCGCGCGCTAGCATCAGCTTGCTCAGCAAGTCGTTCGGCCAGCGTTCGACCGGCATGGCGCGACGCTGCGCGATCACATCTTGGATATACGCATGCACGCGCCGGCGCGCGTGGCTGTAACGCCTGTTCTCGCCGATCTTGAGCCACATCGGCAGCCTCAGCGGCCTGCTCTGACGGGTCGCGGTGAACTGGATCATCGTTTCAACGTCGTTCTTCAGCTCCAACAGCGTCTCGTCCGATTCGGTGGTGAACAGGCTGCGTAGGATGATCGAGGCCGTCACGAACATCATCTCGTCGAGCATCTCGACGACGGAGCCAACCTTGCCTTGCCAGCGCGCGATGAATTGCTGCGCGTCGCGAATAATGATCGCCAGGAACTGCTCGACGCCGCGCGGCGTAAAGAAGGGCGACATCAGTTGGCGCTGTCTGCGCCAGGCTGCGCCGGTGGCCGTCAGCACCCCGTTCCCCAGCAGCAGCTCGCGCACGATGTCGTAGCTTTCGCGCTTGTCGTAGATGTCGCGTCGAACGATGCTGATGTGATGCACGTGATCGGGATGGATGGCCAAGGTCATCTTGCGCGGGCCGATCTGGATTTCAAACAAGTCGCCATGTCGGCGCCATTCGTCGTGTAGAAATTGCAGAAAGCCTTTGCGCCGGATGTCCCACGCGGCGTCGAAGATGAGCGGGCTTCGGCGCCCGGGCAGCGCTGCGAATTGCGTCAATGAAGTAATCGTGGTCATAGCATCCAGTCTAGACCGTCATGCTGAGTGAGCGATGATTCTGCTTCACCGACTGGTGAAGAGCAGCCGGATGCGGCGCAGCGCGACTTCGACGCCCTGACGCGCCCGTTCGGAGAGCGACTCGCCGAAGTCGAAGTCCACGCCGGGCACCGAGACTAACCAAGCCTGCGGGCAGCGTCCGTATAGTCGTTGGGTCAGCGCCAGCAGCCTTCGTGGGTCGCTCGTGTGTGTATCGGCCGCTCCCGCTCTATCTTCTGCTGCGCCGATCGCGGTGAAGGTGACGTCGGCAGGCGGTTGGGCGTGCGGGTCAGTGCGTCGCGCGTCTACGAAGATCACCACTTCGGCGCTTGCCAGCGCATCGGTGAGCTCTGGCGTCAATTGGTGCGCTGAAATGGCGCGCACGTTGGGCAGGCGCCAAGAGGCCACGATTTCGGCTACGCGCGGGCCGGCGCCGTCATCGTGCCGCAACGGGTTGCCGTAGCCGATGATCAGAAAGTCGGTGGCAACCTCTTTACTCACGTTTGACCTCGGCAAGCACCGCGCCGTCGCTGCCGACTAACGTCACAATCATAGGCATGTGGCCGATGGCGTGGGTGGAGCAGCTCAGGCACGGGTCAAACGCGCGAATGCCGGCCTCGACCCGATTCAGCAGCCCTTCTGGAATACCGGCCGTTGCGCCGTGGATCCAGTGCTGCGCAATCTGCTTGACCGTGCGGTTCATGGCGATGTTGTTCTGGCCGGTGGCGATGATCAAGTTCACGCGACGGATCATGCCGTGCTCGTCCACTTCGTAGTCGTGGAACAACGTGCCGCGCGGCGCTTCGCTGACGCCGACGCCGTGCAGCTTGTTGATGCCGCCGCTGGCGCGCACACGGGGCGAGAGGAGGTCTGGATCGTCGAGCAGCAGCGCGATGCGCTCGAGTGCAGCCAGGATCTCGACGAGGCGTGCGTAGTGATACATGAACGATGATGTGACCACGCCGTGCGCGTTGCCGCGCTGCCGGAACTCGGCCAGTTCGGCATCGGCCTGTGGCGTCCCCATGCCGGAGCAGATGTTCAGCCGCGCCAGCGGCCCAACGCGATACGCGCCGTCGGGATAGCCCAGCGGTTTGTAATACGGCGATTTGAGGTAAGACCATGGCTCGACCGCTTCGCCCAGTATTTGGGCGTAGTGGCGTGGGTCGAACCCATCCACCAATACGTTCCCGTCGCTGTCGGTGATGCGCAGCCAGCCGTCGTAATGCTCCCACCGGCCGCCGTCCTTGCTCACCAAGCCCATGAATAGGGTGGGGAAGTTGCCAAAGTGCGCCACTTCGTCGGAGTGCGCATCGGCGTAGCGCTTGAAGAAGGCGAGCGCGCGCTTCACCGTGTCGAGGGCTTCCGGCAGCCGGCCGCGCAAATAGTCACGGTTCTCCGGCGTCAGCGGTTCGCGCACGCCGCCGGGCACCGCCCAAGCCGGATGGATCTTGCGCCCACCCAGCAACTCGATCACTTCTTGGCCAAACTGGCGCAGCCGAATGCCGCCGCGCGCCAGGTCGGGGTAGCGCGCGATCAAGCCGAACACGTTGCGCTGGGCCGGATCGCTGTCGTAACCCAGCAGCAGGTCGGGTGAGCTTAGGTGGAAGAAGCTCAGCGCGTGCGATTGCACGATTTGGCCAAGGTTCATCAGCCGGCGCAGCTTCTCCGCCGCTGGGGGAATGCTCACGGCGAAGATGTCGTCGCCGGTCTTGGCGCTGGCCAACAGGTGGCTGACGGGGCAGATGCCGCACACGCGCGCCGTGATGCCGGCCATCTCGCCCAGCGGCCGGCCTTCGCAGAACTTCTCGAAGCCGCGAAACTCCACCACGTGGAAGCGCGCGTCGCTCACTTCGCCGGCGTCGTCGAGGTAGATCGAAATCTTGGCGTGGCCCTCGATCCGAGTGACCGGGTCAATCACAATCCGTTGAGTCATGGCTCAGATAGCAGAAGGTCAGAAGTCAGAAGTCAGAAGTCAGATAGCCGACTCTCCACTCCCGATGAATCGTTCAACCGAATTTCAACATCTCGCGGCCGATCATCTCTGGCGGCTTACCCTCGATGAGGGCTTGCAGCACTGCACGGATGCGTTTAGCCGGCGGCGGGCAGCCGGGGATGTACAAGTCCACCGGGATGACGGCGTGCACCGGCAACACGCGATCTATCAGCGGCGGCACGATGCCGTCGTCGTGCGGGACTTGGGGGCGCAGCAGTTGCGCGTCCTGATAGGCGCGGTCGAGCACGACGTCGGCGCCGCCGAGCGGGTTGCGCATGGCGGTCACGTTGCCGGTCACCGCGCAGTCGCCGAACGACACGACCAGTCGGCTGTTCTTGCGAATGGTGTGGATCAGCTCCAGGTGATCCTGGTTGGCAATTGCGCCCTCGACCAGCGTCACGTCCACATTCTCCGGGAAGGTCTTGATATCGGCCACCGGGCTATACACCACCTCCACCGCCTCGGCCAAGTCGAATAACCACTCGTCCAGGTCGAGGAACGACATGTGGCAGCCGGAGCAGCCGCCCATCCATACCGATGCGAATCTGAGCTTGCCCATCTTCTTCGCGTTCTCCTCGCCGCTCGCCGGCCGCGAGCGACATATTCACACATTCCACACTTTCCGCTCGCGCGCGGCCTTCAAGAAGGCCAGCTTCTCGGCGTCGTGCACCATCTCGGCGACGGTGGAGCCCTGTTTGAACAAGGCGCCGGTTGGACAGGCCATCACGCACTTGCCGCAACTGGTGCATGTGATGGATTCGCCCCAGGGCACGTTCATGTCGTGGATGATCAACGACTTAGCGCCGCGGCCCATGACGTCAATCGTATGCGCGCCCTCGAGTTGGTCGCACGCGCGCACGCAGCGCGTGCACAAAATGCAACGGTTGTGATCCATGCCAAAGCGCTCGTGCGACAGGTCCACGCCTAGTTTGGGAAAGAGGTAGTCGTAGCGCACATGCTCCATGCCAACCTCAATGCCAAGGTTTTGTAGCTCGCAGTGGCCGTTGGCCACACACACCGCGCAGACGTGGTTGCGCTCGGCAAACAGCAGCTCGATGATCTGCCGGCGATAGGCGCGCAGCCGTTCGGTGTCGGTGCGCACCTCCATGCCCTCTTGCACGCGCGTAGTGCACGCGGGCAGGAGCTTGTTCGAGCCGGCGACCTCCACCAAACACATCCGGCATGCGCCCACGTCGGTGAGCCCATCCAGATGGCACAACACCGGGATGGGGATGCGTGCATCGCGCGCGGCCTCCAGGATAGTCTGGTCGCTTCGGGCGCTGATTTCCTGACCGTTGATCGTAAGTGTTCTTGGCATGTCTGAGCTATGCGCTGTGAGCTGTGAGTTTTCCGACTCCCCACTCCTCACTTCCAACGCTGACCTCTGATCCCTGCGCTCCGTTCACCTTCCGCTCGTATTCCTCGCGGAAGTAGCGCAGCGTGCTGATGACCGGATTGGGCGCGCTCTGTCCCAAGCCGCACAGGCTGGTGTGTTTCACCATGTCGCACAACTCCTCCAAGATTTGGATGTCGCGCCGGGTGGCCCGGCCCTCTTGAATCTTGGTGAGGATGCGGTACATCTGGACGGTGCCGGCGCGGCAGGGGATGCACTTGCCGCATGATTCGTCCATGCAGAACTCCATGAAGAAGCGCGCGACCTCTACCATGTCGGTCGAGTCGTCCATCACGATCATGCCGCCGCTGCCCATAATCGAGCCGACTTTCGCCAGCGACTCATAGTCCACCGGCATGTCCAAGAACTGCGCCGGGATGCACCCGCCAGACGGCCCGCCGGTTTGCACCGCTTTGAATTGCCGACCGCCGGGGATGCCGCCGCCGATGTCGAACACGATCTCGCGCAGCGAGATGCCCATCGGCACCTCGATCAAGCCGGTGTTCGTCACCTGGCCGGTGAGCGCAAATACCTTGGTGCCTTTGCTCTTCTCCGTGCCGATGCTGGCAAACCACGCCGCGCCTTTCAAGATGATGGGCGGCACGTTGGCCAACGTCTCCACGTTGTTGATAAGCGTTGGACAGCCCCACAGGCCTGACTCGGCAGGGAAGGGCGGCCGTGGGCGCGGTACGCCGCGTCCGCCCTCGATCGAGGCCATGAGTGCCGTCTCCTCGCCGCACACAAACGCGCCGGCGCCCAAGCGAATGTCCACGTTGAAGCTGAATGCCGTGCCGCCGATGCCGCTGCCGAGCAAGCCGGCGCGCTGCGCTTGGCGGATCGCCGTGCGCAGCCGCTTCACGGCCAGCGGATACTCGGCGCGCACGTAAATGAAGCCCTGGTTCGCGCCCACGGCATAGGCCGCGATGGCCATGCCCTCCAAGATGCGATGCGGATCGCCCTCCATCACGCTGCGATCCATGAACGCGCCTGGATCGCCCTCGTCGCCGTTGCAAATCACAAACTTGCGCGACTGGATGCCCTCCGGCACGTTGGTCGGATACGCACTTGGGTCGGACTTGGCCACGGTGCCCCACTTCAGGCCAGTAGGAAAGCCAGCTCCGCCGCGCCCGCGCAGGCCGCTGCGGGTGATCTCGTCAATCACCTGCTGCGGCGTCATCTCGGTCAGCACCTTCAATAACGCTTGATACCCTCCGACGGCGATGTAATCCTCAATGCGCTCTGGGTCTATCTTGCCGCAATGCTCCAGCACGATCTTGGTCTGACGGGTGAAGAACGGCTGATTCAGCGGCGTCTCCAGCCGCTTGACCGGCTCGCCATCCAGGTGGGCGACGATCTCGCCGGCATCCTCCGGCTTGACAAATTGATATAGGACTGACCTGCGTCTCTCATCTTCCGCCGCACCTGGTGCCACCTGGCCGTTGATCTGCGACTCAATCTCGACCAGCGGGCCGAGCGAACACAGCCCGGGGCAACCGACGCATTTCACCTCGACCTCGCTGCTCTGTCCGCTCTGTTTCAACGCTGCTTGTAGCGCCTTGGCGATCTGCTCGCTGTTGAGCGCTTGGCAGGCCGTGCCCACGCACACATACATGTGGTGGCGCTTCTTCATGCGTGCCAGGCGCTCGCTCGTTGCCGTTGCGTTAAGTTCTTCCAGGTTCATCGCGCTGATCCTCCCTGTTCCGTCAAGATGCGTTCATCGAGCTTGCTGAACTGCGGCGAGTCGTTGCGCGATCTGCTGGGCGACTGCTGTGGGTGTGACCTTGCCGATCGTCTCGCCATCGAACGTGATCACCGGCGCCAGCGCGCACGAGCCGAAACAGCGCGCCGTGAGCAGCGAGAGCTGGCTGTCGCGCGTCGTGCCGCCGGCCTTCACGTCGTATTCGCCTTCGATCGCTGCCAGCACCTCGCGCGCGCCTTTGATGTAGCACGCCGTCCCCAGGCACACCACACAAGTGTGCGCGCCCTGCGGTTTGAGCGTGAAGAGGTTGTAGAACGTCGCCACGCCGAAGACCTTGCTCGGCGGCAAGTGCAGCGTGCGGGAGATGTGCTTGAGCGTGAAGTCGTCCAAGTAGCCGAAGGCCTCCTGGGCGCTGTGCAGCGCCTCGATGAGCCCGTGACCCTGGTAGCCGTAGCGGCGCATCGTCGCTTCGATGATCTTGTAGCGCTTATCACCGGCCAGTCGGTCGCTCGGCGTCGCCGCAACGGCGCCGTTGCCGGTCGGTCGTCCGGGTGCAGTCGGTGTGCTTGTCATGGTCTTCGTGATGGTCGAAATCATTCGTTCGGGCGTTCGCCCCTAAAGCGCAGCGGCAGCGCGGCGGGCAGCTTCGATTTGGGCAACACGGCAGCGGGGTCGGGGCGCCAGGCGTCGAGCACCTTCATGTAGTTGGCGCGCTCGAATGCCGCCGGGTTGGCGACGGCCTTCTGACTCATGCTGCCCTGCATCTGCGCCACCGACTCATACTCATGTTCCTCCATCCAGTTGCGCAGGTCGCGCACGATCTCGCCGATGCGCTTGACGCCGTGTTGCAACAGCTCCGAGGTCATCATCGTCACGCGCGCGCCGGCCATTAGCCCTTTGAGCACGTCTATGTGCGTGTGGACGCCGGTGCTAATCGCCAACTCGATCGGCACACGGTCGTAGAGGATGGCCACCCAGCGCAGCGGCAAGCGCAGCTCATCGCTATCGCTCAGCACCAGGTGCGGCGTCACCTCCAGCCGTTCAAGGTCGAAGTCGGGCTGGTAGAAGCGGTTGAACAGCACCAAGGCGTTGGCGCCGGCGTTGGCAAAGTGCAACGCCATGTTGGCCATCGCGCTGAAGAACGGGCTGAGCTTCAAGGCAATCGGGATTTTCACCGTTTGGCGCACGGCGTGCAAGATGTCCAGGTAGCGCTCCTCGATATGCCAACCGCTGACATGGGGATCGGTGGGGATGTAGTAGATGTTCAACTCCAGCGCGTCGGCGCCGGCCTGCTCGATCTTGCGCGCATACTCGATCCAACCGCCGGTGGACATGCCGTTCAGGCTGCCGATGATCGGAATGTTCGTTGCAGCCTTGGCCGATTGGACGAGCTTGAGATACTCCTCGGGGCCGACGTTGTAATAGCGCCAGTCGGGAAAGTAGCGCGACACCTCGGCGAAGCTCTCCCCGCCATACTCCAAGAAGTGGTGCATCACCTGGCTTTCGTTCTCGATCTGCTCCTCGAAGAGCGAGTACATGACGATCGCCGGTGCGCCGGCATCCTCTAGCCGGCGGATGCTGTCCAGGTTGCGCGAGAGCGGCGAGGCCGACGGCACGACCGGGTGCGCCAGCTTCAATCCTAGGTAAGTCGTCGTCAAATCCATCCTTGGCCTCGTGGCAATTCGCCCTGATGCGTCGCAGACGAATCGCCGTCTGGGATGAGACTAACGAAGAACATGGCGCGCGGCACTATGCGCTTGGTCAAGCTAGGCCTGGCCGATTGGCCGGTCTTCACGCTCCGGCTCGGCAAGCCACAGTCGCCGCATCTCCGCCGAGGTGCGCAGCAGCTCGTCCAGCGTGCCTTGCGCCTCGATCCGCCCATCCTTCATGACGATGATGTGATCGGCCAGGCGCAGCGTGGCGTGGCGATGGCTCACCGCCAAAATCGAGAATGGAGAGTTGAGAATTGAGAATTTTGATGATGATGTGGAACCAGCTTCTTTCTCAATTCTCAATTCTTCGTTCTTAATTCGATCCCACAGCAGCGCTTCGGTTTCTACATCTAGCGCCGAGGAGAGGTCGTCGAAAACGAGCAGCTCGGCGTTGCGCACGAACATGCGCGCAGCAGCGGCGCGTTGGATCTGTCCGCCGGAGAGCTTGACCCCGCGCGGACCAACCACGGTGTCGAGCCGACGTTCCAATCCCTCCAGGTCGCGCTCCATCACGGCACGATAGACGGCCTCGTGAAGCGCGTCATCGGCGGCGCCGAGCAGGATGTTGTCGCGTAGCGTGTCGCTGAACAGGCGTGGCACTTGGGCAGTGTAGGCCACGCGCGGCGGGACGAAAAAGTTTGCCGGGTCTTTCACCTCCTCGCCATTCCAATAAATCTGGCCGGCGTCCTTGGGCAATAGGCCGAGCAGCACGCGCAGCAGGGTGGTTTTGCCCGCGCCGATGCGGCCGGTAATCACGGTGAACGCGCCACGGGTCAGCGTGAAGCTGATGTCGGTGATCCCGCGCGGCGTGCCGGCGTCGTCGGGCGAGAGCGCCGGATAGTGATACGTCAGCCCGCACACATCCAACCGTTGGAACGTGTCGGCTGGCGATCGGGCGGGTGGTTGCGCGTCCGGCAACGGTCCGCGCAGATAGACCGGCCCGTGCGCCGTCAACTGCTCGGCGGGCGCCCCTTGCATCAGCCGGAACAGCCGGTCGAACGAAACGCCGGCCTGTTTGTAGTTCGCCAGCAGCCGGCCGAAGGCGAACGTGAAGTCGGTCATGCGGGTCAGGTAGGCGACGAACAGCGCGAAGTCGCCCACCGTGAACGTGCCGGCGCGGAACGACGTCGCCACCATCAGCAGGATCAGGCCTGTGCCGACCGTGGTCACGGTGTCGCTCAGCGCGTTGAGGATCAGCTCGTTGAACAGTCGCTCTTTGAGCACGGCTTTGCGGCGCGCTTCGCCCAGGTGCTCGAACTGGCGAACGATAGGCGCCTCGGCGCCGGCAACCTGCACCGCCTGCACGGCACTGAACGTCTCGGCGATGAAGCCGTAGAGCCGACCGGTGGCGCGCCGGCTCTCGCGCCGATACCTCTGGATGCGCGCCGTGCCCAGGCCGGCGATGATGGCCACCACGACCAGCGGCGCAGCGACGACGGCGGTGATGATCGGGTTGATGCCGGCCATGATGGCGAGCGCCAGCGCGGCGAAGGCCGCCATCCCCACCGCCTGCAGCAAGTTGTCAATGAACGTCGTGATCTCGGTCACGTCGCCGCCCAGCCGGGTGATCGCCTCGCCGGGCGAATAGGGGAGGGCGCGCGCCGCGGGTAGCTGCAAGATGCGGGCGAAGAGATTCTTGCGCAGCAGCGCCGATGCGTAATTGTTGTAGATCACCATCGTCATCGCGCCTAGGTAGATCACGCCCACGCGGGCGAAGGCCGAGGCCATGAGCAACGCAAGGAGCCCCATCAGACCCCAGGTCAGTTGTCCGTATCGGGTGAGCTCGTCGAAGCATGCGCGGATGATCAGGCCGGGCACCAGGAACATCGCCTGCCGTGGAATTTGAGCCAGCACGTTCAGCCCGAACAGCCATGGATGGAAGGTGAACAGTCGCCACAATGCGCGCCAGGCAGGCATGGTGGCGGCAGAGGCGCTGTTGGAAGCGCGCGGGCGAGCCGTTGCGCGCTCGTTGCGCAAATTCGTCGTTTGCGGAGTGGTCATGCGAGGGCCTCGCTCAAGCTGCCTTCGGCCTGCATGCCGGCGCGCAACAACTGCGAGAAGCGCGAATCCGGTCGGGCCAACAGCGCGCTGCGTGGGCCGAACTCACGCACATGCCCGTCCTCCAAGATCAAGATGTCGTCGGCGCGTTGCACCGTGGTCAGGCGATGCGCGATGATGATGGCCGTGCGACCGCGCAGCAGTTTGTCTACGGCGCGTTCGACCAAGCGCTCGGTGGCCGGGTCCAGCCGGGATGACGCCTCGTCGAGTACGACCAGCTGAGGTGCTTGCAGGAACGCGCGCGCGAAGGCCAGCAATTGCGCTTCACCTGCCGATAGGCCGCCACTGCCCGATTGCAGCTCGGTGTCGAGGCCATCCGGCAACGACACCAGCCAATCACCCAGGCCGAGGTCGTCCAGGATCTCCAGGATATGCGTGTCCGGGATCCGTCGGTCGAAGAAGGTCAAGTTGTCGCGCACACTGGCCTGGAACAGTTGCACCTCTTGCGTCACGACGGCGATGCGCCGGCGCAGATCGGCCAGCTTCATGCGGCGAATGTCCACGCCGTCCAGCAAGATCGCGCCCTCGGTCGGGTCGTAGAAGCGAAAGAGTAGTCGGGAGAGGGTGGTTTTGCCGCTACCGGTGTGCCCGAGCAGGCCCAATACGCGTCCGGCCGGCAGCGTAAACGAGACGTCTTTTAGCACGAACGAGTCGTTGCCTTCCGACGCATCGTAGGCGAAAGATACCGAGCGGAATTCGAGCGCCGGCGCATGCCCGTCCGCAGGTGCGAGGGCGACGGCGTCTGGAGGGTCTTCGATCCGGCTGCGACGTTGCATCAGTTCGGCGATGCGCTCGATGCCGGCCGAGGCACGTTGCAGGTCGTCGAGCTGCTCGGTGATGATGCGCAGGTTCGACGACAACAGGCCGGTGTAGTCGAAGATCAGATACACAGTGCCGAGGGTCAACCCACCCAATCCAAGCAACCCGCCGCCCACGCCGATAGCCATCGCGTTGCCGAGCGAGAACAGCACGATGGCGCTGGCGAACAAGATGCGGCCCATCAAGGCGGCGCGCAAGTTTTTCTGGAAGAGCGCGCGCATCAGCGCATACATCAGGCGCATCACATACTCCGTCGCGCCGCTGGAGCGAATGTCCTCCAGGCCGGACAGTCGCTCTTCCCAGAACGACGACAAGTCAGCAGCAGCTTGGCGCGATTCTTTGAAGTAGGGCACGGCGCGGTCCTTCGCCCAACGCAGCACCAACAGCGCCAGCGTGGCGTAGGCCGTCATCGCCAACCCGATGCGCCAATCCTCGAAGAACATCAGGACGAGCACGCCGATCAGCAGCACGAACGTCCCCAGCACGCGCACGACGAACTGCGAGAAGAAGTTGGACAGCGCGGTGACGTCGCCGTCAATCCGTTCGATCATCTCGCCGGCCGTGTGGTCTTTGTGGAAGGTCATGTCCAGCCGCAGGCAGTGCGCCGCGAGGTCGGCGCGCAGCCGGTTGGTCGCCGTCCAGGCCACGTCCTCGCCGACGTAGGCCGCCAGGCCGGCGGTCAGGTTGCCGGCGATGCCCAGCGCGATGAACCACAGCGCCGCGCCGGCCAGCGTGTCGAGCGGCGCGCCGGATTGTGCGGCATCAATGAACTGACGGAGAAGCTGAGGCGCCCACAGTTGCAGCCCGATGCTGCCGAAGAGCAGCGCGCCGAGCAGTATCATGCGCATGGCCTGCGGCCGAAGGTAGCGCGCGAGCAGGCTGAAGTGTGGGCGCAACGTGAGATTCATGCGCCAGCCAATTGTATGCCCGCTCGGACAGGATAAATTTCCTCAACGGGAGCGTTCGGAAGCTGCGCCAATCGTTTGACAGGTGCGGGGTGATCTCGCAGAATGGCAGCGGTCAAAGTTGGTCAGTGATCTTTGGCAGTGATGAGCGCGCTCTTTTCTGACACCCATCCCGAAGCGGAGGCTTTGCAAATCGCTTTGTGGCGGCAGGCCGGCCCCGCCCACAAAATGAACATGCTGGCGCAGTTAAATGCCTCCGCCCGAACGCTGGCGCTGGTGGGCCTGATCCATCGCGCAATGATGTTCAACGTGGACGTTTTCATCCCATCTCCGCGGCCTTTCTTATAATCGCAGCTTTCGCGCGTCAAAAGACAAACGTTTGCCTCGGAAGGCGGAGTCGGCGCGATGTTTGCCAGCCCTGAAGATCTTATTCTCTCCAAACTAGAAAGGTATTGCTTAGGCGGTGAAGTTTCCGAAAGTCAGTGGCGCGATGTCATCGGCGTGCTCAAAGTCTGCGCCGGTGAACTAGACCTGGATTCCCTGCGCCGGTGGGCTGCCGAACTCGGCGTCGCGGACTTACTGGAGCGCGCGCTGAAGGAAGCCGAGTGACCAAGCTATCCCCATCCCCCTACCACCGCCTGACCCAGCGCCAGCCCGCCGTCGTTGGGCGGCACGGCGCGGTGGGTCAGCACGTCGAAACCTGCAGCGCGTAACCTGGGCAGCGCCCGCCGTAGCAACCGCACGTTTTGGAACACCCCACCGCTCAGCGCTACGATGTTCAGCCCGGTCTGTTGACGCGCGTAATCGCTCACCTGCGCGATCCACTCGGCGATCGTGTTGTGCACCTTCGCCGCGATGGTCTGCTGGGCCACGCCTGCGCGCAGGTCGCGCACCATCTCAGTGAGCATCGGTGCGGGGTCGAGCACCAGCGTGGCGCGATCTGCCGAAGGCGCGGTCGCCGATTCGTATCGCCTGTGCTCGGCATCGTCGCACAGGGCTTCCAGCTCGATGGCCGCTTGCGCCTCGTAGGTGGCCGTCTGGCGCACGCCGATCAGCGCCGAAATTGCATCGAACAGCCGGCCCATGCTGCTGGTCGGCGGGCAGTTGAAACTGCGCTCGAGTTGTCGGCGCAGCACGCGGCGCTCCTCCGGCGGGCAGGCCGCGACGCACGGCAGGTCGTCGTCCCATGGGATGCCCGCGGCCCATAGGTGCGCCAGCGCCGCACGATACGGCTGCTTGATGCTGGCGTCGCCGCCGGGCAACGGCACATACTTCAGGTGCGCGATCCGCGTGAACGTTCGGCAGTTTGCGATCAACACCTCGCCGCCCCAGATTGCACCGTCGCTGCCGTAGCCTGTGCCGTCGAAGCTGATGCCGATGGCGCGTGCGTCTGGGTCGAACCCGTGTTCGGCCAGGCACGCGGCGATGTGCGCGTGGTGGTGCTGCACCTTTACCAGCGGTAGGCCCTGCGCTGCAGCGAAGCGCTCGGCCCACTGCGTGGACAGATAGCCGGGATGCAGGTCACAGACTACCCGCTCCGGCACGATGCGAAAGAGCTTGACGAAATGCGCCAGCGCGCGCTCGAACGCCTGCAGCGTCTCCAGGTTCTCCATGTCGCCGATGTGCTGGCTGAGGTAGGCGAATTGCTCGCGCGTCACGCAAAACGTCGCCTTCAGTTCGCCGCCGGTCGCGATGAGCGCGGGCGTGGGCTGCGCCAGCCGGACGGGAAAGGGCGCGTAGCCGCGCGAGCGCCGGATGGGTAGCTCATGACCCGCGAAGGATCGCATCACGCTGTCGTCGCACCACACATGAATATCGCGGTTGTGCAATAAGAAGCCATCGGCCAAGGCTGCGAGCCTGCGCCGCGCTTCGTCGTTGTCTTTACAGATCGGCTCGTCGCTCAGGTTGCCGCTCGTCATCACCAGTGGCTGCGGCAGGCCGTCCAGCAGCAGGTAGTGCAGCGGCGAATACGGCAGCATCAAGCCGATGTAGGCGTTGCCCGGTGCGACCAGCGCGCTCACCGGCGCATCAGTCCGGCGACGCAACAGCACGATCGGCCGCGCCTTGCTCTTTAGCAGCGCCGCCTCGTCGTCGTCCACCCCGGCCAGCATGCGCGCCGCGGCCAGGTCGCGCACCATCACGGCAAACGGCTTATCTACCCGGCCCTTGCGCTGGCGCAGCGCGCGCAGTGCTGCGTCGTTCGTCGCGTCGCAGGCCAGATGAAAGCCGCCGATGCCCTTGACCGCAACGATCTGCCCGGCGCGCAAGGCGGCCTGTGCCGCACGTATCGCCTCGTCGTCCCACTGCATCGCCTGGCTGGGCGCCTCGAACCAGATGCGGGGGCCGCACTCCGGGCACGCCACCGGCTGCGCATGAAAGCGCCGGTTGGCCGGGTCGTGATATTCCGCCGCACATTGCGGGCACATCGGGAAGGCTGCCATCGTGGTGAGCGGCCGATCGTAGGGGATGTCGCGGATGATCGTGAAGCGCGGCCCGCAATTGGTGCAGTTGATGAATGGATAGCGATAACGCCGGTCGGCAGGGTCGAACAGCTCGCGCAAACAATCCTCGCAGATACACACGTCGGGCGAAATGGACGTGCTGGCGCTGGCGTGCCCTTCGCTGGCAACGATGACAAACGCCGACTCGCCCAGCGCCGGCAGGTCCTCGACCGAGATGCTGTCAATCATCGCCAACGGCGGCGGGTTGGCGCGCAGTTCGCGCACGAACGCGGCCAGCGCGTCGGGGGAGCCTTCCACCTCGATGAACACGCCGCTGCTATCGTTGCCGACGAAGCCGCCCAAGCCGTGCCGGGTTGCGAGGCCATACACAAACGGCCGGAAGCCCACGCCCTGCACGATGCCGCGCACGATCAGCCGTTGGCGCATGCGCGTGTTCCCGGACATCGCTCAGCATTGTAAGCACCTTCTCAGCATGACGCACGGCGGAGAACGCATGACGCATGACGCAAGACGTAAGACGTAAGATGTAAAACGTGAGTCGTGAGTCGTGAGTCGGAAGTCGTATGTCCTCTTGCGTCTCGCGTCTTGCGTGTCGTGCAGGTGAGTGGCATATGGCCATCTATCCGGTCGGTCAGGCGCTTCAACCGCCGGTTGACCGTTTCAACGGGATGAATGCCCTTTACAATATTGTCTCAATGCACGAGCTGTCCATCGCTGCCAGCCTGGTCGAATCGGCGGAGCAGGCTGCACGTCGAGCCGGCGCGCAGCGCGTGACGCAGGTGTTCTTGCGCCTGGGCGCGCTGTCCGGCGTGGCCAAGGATGCGCTTCTGTTCAGCTATGACGTCGCTGCAGCGGGCACGCTGTTGGCTGGATCGCGATTGGTGATCGAGGACGTGCCGGTGGTCGTGCATTGCGAACACTGCCGGCGCGATGTGACGCTGCCGGGCATTCAAGACTTTCGCTGCCCGATCTGCGGCCAGCCATGCGCGCAGATCATCGCCGGGCGAGCGCTGGAGATCGCCGGCATCGAAATCGAGGTCGAAGACCAAGCAGCCCTTCAACCCGCGACCTGAACGACCCGGAGGCAAGCATGACGACGCGCTATCTGGAAATTCGACAAGGTGTGCTGAGCAAGAACGATCAGTTGGCCGCCGGCTTGCGCGAGCGCTTCGAGCGCGCCGGCGTGTTCGTCGCCAATCTGGTGTCCAGCCCCGGCGCCGGCAAGACCGCGCTGCTGGAGCGCGTGCTGGCCGAGATGCGCGCCGCGGGCCTGCAAGTAGCGGCCGTCGTCGGCGACTTGCAGACCGACAACGACGCACGGCGGCTGGCCCGCAGCGGCGCGCCGGTTCGTCAGATCACCACCGATGGCATGTGTCACCTGGAAGCCGAGATGCTGGCCGGCAAGCTCGAAGGCTGGGACTTGGACGCGCTCGACTTCCTCTTCATCGAGAACGTCGGCAACTTGGTCTGCCCGACATGGTATGACCTGGGCGAGGATGTGCGCCTGGTGCTGCTCTCGGTGACCGAGGGCGAGGACAAGCCGCTGAAATATCCGGTGATGTTCAACTCCGCCGATGTCGCCGTGATCACCAAGACCGACCTGGCGGTGGCCTGCGAGTGCGACCTGGACGCAATGCGCGCCAACATTTACACCGTGCGACCGGGCATGCGCATCTTCGAGACCTCGGCCAAGACCGGCGCCGGCCTACCGGAGCTGATCGCCTTCCTGCGCGAACGGCGCCGGGCGAAATTCGGAGGTTGAGCGCAGAGGAGCGGAGAAACAGAGCGATAGGTTTGTTTCTCTCTGCTTCTCTGTTTCTCCGTGTGAAAAGGAGAGGGAAAGATGTGCTTGGGCATTCCAGGGCGTGTGCAGGAGATCTACGAGGCCGACGGCGTCCGCATGGGCAAGGTGAACTTCGGCGGCATCGTCAAAGAAGTATGCCTGGACTATGTGCCGGAGATCGCTGTGGGTGATTACACCATCGTGCACGTGGGCTTCGCCATCACGCGCATTGACGAAGCGTCGGCGCAGGAGACGCTTCGAATGTTTCACGACCTCGGCATTCTCGAAGAGGAGTTGAAGCCGGAAGATCATATCGAGTCCGTTGCTCCTCCTGCATGCCCAGTGAATCCGTGGGGCGGCGCGGGTGGAAGAGCCAAGAGTAATAACCAAGATAAAAAGTGAAAGATAAACATGAGGTATCTGGCCGAGTTTCGCGACGGTGAGATCGCGCAGCGGCTGGCCGCCGAGGTTCGCCGCATCACCACGCGGCCTTGGGCGATCATGGAGGTGTGCGGCGGGCAGACGCACGCGATCATCCGCAACGGCATTGATCAACTACTGCCGCCGGAGATCGAGTTGATCCACGGTCCGGGCTGTCCGGTGTGCGTGACGCCGCTGGAGGTGATTGACAAAGCGCTGGCGATTGCGTCTCGCCCCGATGTGATCTTCTGCTCGTTCGGCGACATGTTGCGCGTGCCCGGCAGCCACAAAGACCTCTTCCGCGTCAAGGGGGAGGGCGGTGATGTGCGCGTGGTGTATTCACCGCTGGATGCTGTGACGATCGCTCGCGACAACCCGCACAAGCAGGTCGTCTTCTTCGGCATCGGCTTCGAGACCACCGCGCCGGCCAACGCGATGGCCGTCGTCGTCGCCAAGCGACAAGGCTTGAAGAACTTCTCGATGCTGGTCTCGCACGTGTTGGTGCCGCCGGCCATCGAAGCGATCATGTCATCGCCGACCAACCGCGTGCAGGCCTTCCTCGCCGCCGGCCACGTGTGCAGCGTGATGGGCTACTGGCAATACCCGCCGCTGGCCGAGAAGTATCACACGCCGATTGTGGTGACCGGCTTCGAGCCGCTCGATATCCTGGAGGGCATTCGCCGTGCCGTGCGCCAGTTGGAAGCCGGCGAGGCATGCGTGGAAAACGCCTACCCGCGCGCCGTCACCTTCGAAGGCAACCGGCCGGCGCAGCGTATGTTGGCCGAGGTGTTCGAGCTTACCGATCGCGCTTGGCGCGGCATCGGCGTCATCCCCAGCAGCGGCTGGCGCTTGCGCGACGCCTATCGCGACTTCGATGCCGAAGCCCGCTTCGACGTCGCCGATATTCAGGCGCAGGAATCCGCGGTGTGCCGGAGCGGTGAGGTGCTGCAAGGTCTGATCAAGCCGAATCAATGTCCGGCCTTTGGCAAGCAATGCACGCCGCGCACCCCGCTGGGTGCAACAATGGTGAGCAGCGAAGGCGCCTGCGCAGCCTACTACAACTACGGACGGTTCGCGTGAGCGGTAAGCTTCGAGCGATGAGGGTTAAAAGGGGGGAGCGGTGAGGGGTAGAGAGAATTGAGCCCGACTCCCCACTATCCACTCCCCACTCCCGACTTCCGATCTCTGACTTCTGACTTCTGACTTCTGACTTCTCAATTCCCCATGTCCCTCGACTTCACCACCTGGTCTTGTCCGCTGCCGCTGCGCGACTATCCTAACGTCGTCATCGGCCACGGCGGCGGCGGCAAGCTGACGGCGGAGCTGATCCGACACCTCTTCGTGCCGGCTTTTGGCGATGAGGCGCTGCGCCAACTGGGGGATGCCGCCGTGCTGTCGTTGGACGGTGCGCGCGTAGCGATCTCCACCGATTCGTTCGTGGTGCGGCCGCTTTTCTTCCCCGGCGGCTCGATCGGCGAGCTGGCCGTGAACGGCACGCTGAACGACCTGGCGATGATGGGCGCGAAACCGCTCTACCTGACCGCCGGCTTCATCGTGGAGGAAGGGCTGCCGCTGGCGCAGCTCGGCGCGATCGTCGAGCGCATGGCCGCGGCAGCGCGCGCTGCCGGCGTGCGCGTGGTGTCCGGCGATACCAAGGTGGTGGACAAAGGCCATGGCGACGGCGTGTTCATCAACACCACCGGCGTGGGCCTGATCCCCAATGGTGTGCACATCGGGCCGGATCGCGCCAAGCCCGGCGACTGCGTGCTGGTCAACGGCACCATCGGCGACCACGGCATGGCCATCATGAGCGTGCGTGAGGGTTTAGCGTTCGAGACGACGATCACCAGCGACACCGCGCCGCTGCACGGTCTGGTGGCGGCCATGCTCGACGTTGCTCCCGGCGCGATTCACGCCTTGCGCGACCCGACGCGCGGCGGGCTGGCCGCGGCCTTGAACGAGATCGCCGCGGCGTCGCAGGTAGGCATCCAGCTCGACGAGCGCGCGCTGCCGGTGAATCCCGACGTGCAAGCCGCCTGCGATCTGTTGGGCATGGATCCGATCTACGTCGCCAACGAAGGTAAGCTGGTGGCATTCGTCGCGGAAGAAGCCGCCGAAACCGTCTTGGCATGTATGCACGCACACCCGTTGGGCCATCGCGCAGCGATGATCGGTCGGGTGGTCGAGCAACCGGCTGGCCTGGTGACGGCACGCACGGCGATCGGCGGCACGCGGGTTATCCCCATGCCGCTGGGCGAGCAGTTGCCGCGCATCTGTTGAACGAGCATCCCCGGCTATGCACAACACCGTTTACCTCATGATCAGCGGCGCGACGACGGCCTACCGCGCGCCGGAGTTCGTCGCCGCGCTCAGCGCACGATTCGAGCGCGTGATCACCGTGCAGACGCCGAACGCCATGCGATTGATCAGCCCACACGACCTGCGCCGCATCCCCAACAACCATCTGGTGGAGAGCTACTTCGACGCGCGCATCCTGCCGCGACCGACGCCCGGGCCGGTGTTGTTCGCGCCGTGCAATTTCAACTCGCTCAACAAACTGGCGCATGGGATCGCCGATAACCTGGCACTGTCCATCGTCGCCGAGATGATCGGCTTCGGCCAGCCGGTCGTGGTCGCGCTGTCGCTGAACGAGCCGCTGTTCGCCCATCCCGCCGTCCGGCAGTCCATCGCGACGCTGGCCGGCTGGGGCGTGACCGTCGTTGAGCCGCAGGACGTTGGCCAGGGTCTGATGATGGCGCCAACCGATGTGGTGTTGAGGGCGTTCTTTGCGCGGTTAGATAGTAGTAGGCAGTAGTGAGTAGTGAGTGGGTAGTAGCGGCTACTGCGGGGTCGGCGCATCCGGCTCGATCAACTCACGCGCCTTCAGCTCCGCCCAGAAGGCCGCCGGGATCGGCGCGGCGAAGTCGGCTAGGTTCTCGTCCACCTCGCTCGGCCTTGCCATGCCCACGATCAGCGCCCGCACGGCCGGGTGCGCGGCGGCGAACTGCATGGCTGCCGCGCGCAACGCGACGCCGTGCTTCGCGCACACGCGCTCGATCATTCGCGTCAGATGCAGAATCGGCTCCGGCGCGGGCGCATACTGGTAGCGCGCGCCCGGCCGCGCACCGGTGGCCAGAATGCCGCCGTTGAATACCCCGGCAGCGAAGATGCCGATTCCCTTCGACAGAGCCAGCGGGAACGCCTCGTGAAGCGGCGCTTGCTCCAGCAGCGTATAGCGGCCGGCCAGGATCGCGCAGTCCAGCGGAGCGTGGCGCGCGAAGTCCACCAGGAAGTCGGTCTGGTTCAGGCCGGCGCCGATCGCGCGGATCACCCCCTGCGCCTTCAAATCGAGCAAGGTCGGATAGGCTTCGTCCAGGATCTGCCGGCGATAGTCGCCGGCCTCCGGGTCGTGCACATGAGCGATGTCCAAATAGTCCACGCCCAGGCGCTCTAGGCTGCCCTCGATGCTGCGCAGCACGGCGTCGCGTGTGTAACTGCGTTCGCCAGCGCCTTGTTGCCCAACGTGATCGGGATCGGGTAGCCAGCCGACTTTTGTGCTGATGATGAACCGGTCGCGTGAGACACCCCGCAGCGCCAGCCCGACGCGGATTTCGGATTGGCCATTGGCGTAGAACGGCGCGGTATCCAGCAGGGTGATGCCGCGCTCCAGCGCGCGGTGGATCGTCGCGACGGCATCGGCCTCGCTGACGCCGTAGCCGAATGTGCGTTCCATCGAGCCGAGCGGCGCGCAGCCGAGGCCAAGCCGAGGAATGGGGAAGGAGAGGGGCATAGTTGAGGAAACATTTTAGCGCTCGATGGATCAACGGGCAGGTGACAGAGGAAGGCAGGCGTCGAGCGCTTCGGGCGTGACGTTTCTGGTGTGGCAATTTCACCTCGTTCTTGGCGTTATTACATTTGCCAACCTTCGGCTACGGTAATACACTGCTGCACATTATCTGGCTGTTAAAGCGAGGGGCTGGCGGCCGATAAATTCCCAACTTCGCGTTTGACTTTGCACTAATGGGAGGTCGTCATGATCTGGTTCAAGAAGCGCAAATTGGGGGGCAAGCCGGTACCGCAAGATGCGGCGCCGGCGACGCCGTCTAGCGGGCGTTCGGAGGCACAAAACGGTAAGACTCCCCAGCCATCTCAAGCGTCACCCGTGCTCATCGAGCGCGAACGCGAGATGAACAAGCTGCTCGATATGTGGCACGGGGCAACGCGAGGGCGCGGTTGCGTTGCATTACTGGCCGGCGAGGCCGGCTACGGTAAGTCCTCGCTTCTGTCCAGCTTCGTCGCCCGCGTCGAAGCGGAGGAGGAGCCGCACAAGATTGCGCGTGCCTCTTGTTCGGCGCAAACTGGGCGCGACGAGCCCTTCTGGCCGTTTGCCGACGTGATGAACCAGCTCGTTGCTGCGCCGGCCAAGACCCTCGCTGCGGATATCTTAGACACCGTGTTGGAGATCGCCCCGTCGTGGGTGAGCATCGTTCCGGTCGCCGGTGACTTAGTCGGCGCCGGCTTGCAGACGGCCAAGGTCGTACGCGAGCGCACCAAGTCCTCGCCTGGCCCGAACCCCGACAAGTTGCTGCGTGAGTATATCGGCGTGTTGGAGTCGGTCTCCGAGAAACAGCCGGTGTTGATCGCGATAGATGACCTGCACTGGAGCGACGCCGGATCGGTGCGTCTGCTCTCGCATCTGGCGAAGAACATCGCCGGTCTGCGGGTGATGTTGTTGTGCGCCTATCGCCCGTCGGATGTCGCGGTCGAGGATCACCTCTTCGAGAAACTGGCCGATGAAATCGTGCGCTACAACCCGGATGCGGAGATCACGCTGCCGCCGCTTTCACCTCAGGGCGTGAATGCGCTTCTCAACCAGTGCCTGCCCGCGAATAAGTTCCCGCCGGCGTTCACCGAGCAGTTTTATCAACGCACCGGTGGCGCACCGTTGTTCGTGCTTGAGTCGCTGCGCTTGATGCAGACGCGTGGTGAGATTCGCCGCGATGAGGCCGACGGCCGGTGGATGCTTGTGCGTGAGTTGACCGAGGAAGATCTGCCGCGCAGCGTGGAGGCCGTCATCCACAAGCGTCTCGAGCGCTTGCCCGACGAGTTGCGCCGAGTGTTGGCGTTGGCGGCCGTGCAAGGCGTCACGTTCGAGACGGCGGTGTTAGCTGCGGTGACGGGTAGGGACGAGGTGGACGTGCTGCGCCTGTTGGAGCCGGCCGAGCATCCGCATGACATCATCGAGTACGTTGGCGATGTCGAGGTGGGCGATAACGTGACGTCGCGCTTTCGCTTCAACAGCACGCTCTTCCAGCGCGAGTTGCTCGAGACCTTGCGCGGCAGGGAGCGTATGCTGGCCCATCGCAAAACGGCTGCGGGCATCGAGCAGCTGTGGGGCGAGCAGGCGCGCGAGTATGCTGCACAGTTGGCAGTGCACTACGAAAAGGGCCGAATGTGGGATGAGGCAGCGCGCTACATGATCCTATCTGCCCAACGCGCTCGCCGCACCGGCGAGACCGAGAATGGCATTGCGCGCTTCGAGCGCGCCGAGACGCTGTTGCGTCGCTTGCCAACCTGCCCATCCATCGAACAACAAATCGAGATTGATGAGGGGCTGAGCTATCTTTACGATCTGGATGCCCGTTACGACCTGGCCGAAGAGCG
This sequence comes from Candidatus Roseilinea sp., assembly GCA_025998955.1. Taxonomy (NCBI): domain Bacteria; kingdom Bacillati; phylum Chloroflexota; class Candidatus Thermofontia; genus Candidatus Roseilinea; species Candidatus Roseilinea sp. Next base: position 2,330,433 of record AP024676.1, on the reverse strand, counting down.
CATTCGCCACGCCTTAGCACTGGATGCCATGCATCACAAGCTCGACTGGCGGCGTTCGGCCATGTTGCAAATCCGCTTGGCCAACCTCACCGGCGACAAAGGCCGCCACGTGGAGGCGCTGCACATTCTGCAAAGCCTATATGCCGGTCTGAGCAAGGAGGCGCGCGAATACGCCGGCGCCATCGAAGCGTTTCGATTGCGTGCTGCCCTGGCGTTTGCCCTCACGCAAGTCGGTAGGGATGAAGAAGGCATCCAACTCGCCCAAGACAGCCTGAACGCGCTGGCGGCGCTGCCGCGTGGCGGCCAAGACCGCGAGGAGGAAGATGCTTGGCGTTCCGTCGAAGTCGAGCTGCGCAGCGCGCTGGCTGCCAGTTACTTCGGACGCGGAGAATACGCGCGCGCCATTGCGTTGGCCGAGGAGGTGCTAGATGTTGCCCGGAAGCTGGACTTGACCGATACGGTGATGATGATACAAGACCGGCTGGCCGATATGTATCTTGCCGTCGGTCGCTACGACAAGGCGCGCGAGTACGCCCAATTGATGGAGCAGACCGGCCGCGAGGTGAGCAACGAGACGCTGATCGCCATGGCGCATGTGGTGTATGCGCGCATCCTGCGTTTGCAGGACGACAACGAGGGCGCGATGCGCGAGCTGGATCGCGCCGAAGCGTTGATCCAGGCGCTGCAGTGGTTCCCCGAGCGACCTCAGATGATGGCGATTCGCGCGGCAGCGCTGATCGGCCTCAACTGGCTGGACGAGGCGCAGGCGTTGCTGGCACAGGCCGAAGACTTGGCAGCGAATAGCGGTATCCGCGAGTGGCAGGCCTTCGCCCGGTTCATGCGGGCACGCCTGGAGCTGGCGCTTGGCCATTACGATACGGCAGCCGACATGGCAAGCGAGGCGGCACGTATCTTCAACGAAGAGTGGGCCTACTTCGAGGAGGCGCAGGCGCTGCGAGTGGCGGCGCGGGCGCATCGCGAAGCCGGGGATCGCTCCGCAGCCGCGCACTGCTATCGTCAAGCCATCGCCATCTTCGAGCGCATCGGCAATGTGCCTCAGGCGGCATCCGCGCGGCAGGAGAGCGGGCTGTAGAACGGTCGGCGCATCGGTCCGTTCGTCCCAGAGGGAAGAATCGTGCCGCAGCGCGATCCTTCCCTCTGGTCATGTCTACGACCCTGCCGGCGTCGCCGTCACGTCGCCGTCGAAGCGCAAGAAGAACAGGTTCATGGCCGTGTCGTTCTCGTTGCGCATGGCGGCGAGCACCAGGAAGGACTTGTTCGTGGGGTTCTGCTTGCCGAACAGGCAGAAGGTCGCGCCGGCGCTTGGCGAGTCGCTCATGCCGGCACAGCCAGGCTGATCCGGCATGTTCCAGCCTGCCGATTGCATGCGTTCGTTGGTATAGAACGCCTTCACGTCCTCGGGTGTCTTGGCCGATGTGAAAGTGATGATCTCGAAGTTGTCCACGCGCACGCCTTCGCTCGACCCCGATGCCTTGACGAGGGCCTGCACGGCCAGCTTGATCGGCAACGGCAGCTCGATGTTGTCTTGCTTCATGCCCTCCATCGCCGGCACGTCGGCCCACAGCGCTGCAGTTTGCGTCCCGCCGCCCCCGCCGACCAACGAGCCGATGAGGCCGCAGCCTGACGTAACGAGCATCGTGAGAGCGAGCGAGATCGAGATGAGTTTCGTCTTCATGTAAATTCTCCTTTTGTTGCGTTATACCTAGAAAAACGCGTTCGCACCTTCCACTTTACCGCGATTCACTTCCACACGAAACGAAACCAGGCTTCTCGCCAAGAAGCCTGGTCTATTTTCGCATCATCGCACGATGATGGGCGTATAGACTTTGCGCTGTGGTGGGTCGCTAGTTCCCACGTATAGCGGAATATCCTTGCCGAGGAGCACCGGGATGGTCAGCGTCTGCGTCGGCTGGCCGCCCTGCGCCGGCGCGACCAGCGTCAGCGTCGCGCTCAGCGTGCTGCCGTTGGCGATGCCGGCCGGATTCGCCGTCAGCGTCAGGTTGGCCGGGGCGGTGCCGCTGCTTGTGCTCAGGCTCAGCCAGGGCGCGTTCACACTCGCCGTCCAGTTCAGATCACCGCTGCCGGCGTTGCCGATGGCGACGGTGACGTTCTTCGGCGTTGCCGCGTCTTTCGCGAACGAGAAGCTCACCTGAACCGGCGCAGCGGTGAGCGTCGGGCCGAGGAGGCTGAGGTCGTCATCTACGATCACGGTGATGCTGGTCGTCGCCATCAAGCCTTGGCTATTGGTCGCCTTGAGCGTGATGGTGTGGGTGCCGACTTTCAGCGTCTGGCTCGAGATTTGCTCGCCGGTGCCGAGCGGCCCGTTGAGGTTCGATGACCACACCAGGTTTGCGCCGGTCACGCCGCCATCCTGCCAGTCCATCGCCGCACCGCTGAAGTTGATCAACTGGCCGTAATGGATGCGCAAGCCATCGTGTGGGATGAAGATCATCGGCATGGGCAGCTTGTTGGCCATAGCGAACGGAGCGCTGTCGGCCTGGCCGGTGTTTGCGCCGTCGTTGGCGACCACGCGCAAGATCCCCGTGCCGCCGCCGAGCGTGGTCGTGTCAATCGTCGTGCTGGTGCCGCTCACGCTCGACCGCACGCGCTGGAAGCTCGTGCCGCCGTTGCGGCTGTAGAGCACGTCGAAGGTCAGCGCGTCGCCGTCGGCGTCGCTGGCGCTCCAGCTCAGCGTCACCGTGCCGGTGACCGGGTTTGGTGCGCCCTGTAGCGCTACGTTGCTGACGACCGGCGCGTTCGGGCTGATGTTGGCCGTGGCCAATGTCTGTCCGTCACCGAGGCGCACGATGCGCACCTGTCGCGTGCCGGCGACGAAGTTGACGACCTGATCGAAGTAGAGCAGGCTGTGGATTTCGTCGCTGGCTTCCGGCGTAAAGGCATAGCTGGCCAGTTGCGTACTGCCGGCGTCGAACAGGCGGATGGCATACGGCCCAGGCACCAGCGGTGGGATCGTGGCGCTGCTCACGCGGCGAAGGCGCTGGATCGAGGCGGTGTTCGTATCGGCGATGATCGTGCCCTGGATGTCGAGGAAGTCGCCGCTCACCTGCGCGACGAAGTCCTGCGCTGCAGCGGTTAGCGACGAGTTCGCCTGCATGTAGTTGTATATACCCTGGTAGGTGTAATCGCTGATCCATTGGTTGTTGCAGTAGCTCATCATGTCGCGCCACACTGTGCCCTGATATATCGCCCGCGGAATGCCGAGGCTGGGATCGCCGGCGTCGAAGCCCTCGGTCTCGTTGGTCTGTCCGATATATGCCAGTTGCCACGGGTAGTTCGTATCGCCGCCGTTGGTCGTTGGGCCGTCGTACAGATTGCAGCCGTTGTTGGTGGCGACGTTGCTCGTCGCCTTCAAGTCGGGGTGGCCGCGGCCGAGCGTATGGCCGATCTCGTGGGCCGCATACCAGTCGGCGTAGCTGCCGTCGGTGTCCCAACCCCACGTGCCGCTGCCGGTCGGACCGGTCGAGACGTTGGGTTGGCAACAAGCCTGGCCCCGCGGGAACTCGCCGGCAGCATCGGTAATCATGCCGTAGAAGAAGCGGCTCTGGGATATGCCGCTCTCTTTACGCATCGCGCCCATCTGAATGTTAGTGTAGCGGCTGGCGCATGAACTGCGATTGTCCGTCTTCGTCGTGCCATCGGGATTCTTGACCAGCAGATCTTGACAGGTTGGGTTAGTTCGATCGACCAACGTGCCGAGCACGTCGTCGCCGACGAACCACAGGTTTGGGTGCAGGCCGGGCTGGTTGCCGACAGCGCCGTCAAACGTGATCTTGCTGGCCAGCGGATACGCACGGATCAGCCACGAGTAGGTCTGGATGATGTCCTGGATGAAGCGCGGATACCACAATTGATTGTTGAGCACGTATCCCCACGCGACGAACTGGATCTTGAGCGCCGCCGATGGATTGAAAGTCAACGGCCCTTGCACGGCGCTTGTGTTGTCGGCGTAGTTCGATTCCGGCGGCGCCTGGTAGGGGTTCAGCCGCGCGCGCAGCCGTAACCCGCTCGTGATCCAACTCCACGGTAACTCGAACAAGAAGCTGTCGTTCAGGTTGGTGCGCACCGGGCTGGGGCGCACGGTGAGGTTGGTACCGACGCTGTTGACCGGCAGCACAGTCTCGACCACGTTGTTGCCCGAATCCAGGCGCTCCAGCCGTGCTGTTACGCCCGCCACCGCCGGGCCATCGGATTGGACGAAGACCCGCACGAACGTCCGGCGTCCTTCGATCAAGATCACCGAATTGTCCGGCCGTTGGATGCCCTGCGTAATCATCACGCCGGTGATCTTCATGTTGGTGAGCGGCAGCGCGCTTGCGTTCTTCGGCAGTCGCTTGATCGCTCCGCCCTCTTGCCAGAACACGTAGTCGCTGGCCGCGCCGATGCGCTGGATCGGGCCGTTGATGCCGGATACGGTACTGAAGTAGAGCGTGCCGGGATTGCTGCCATTGCGTGTGGCGCGCGTCACGTAATGGGTGTATGCGCCACCGAAGCAAGGTTGCGGCGAACACGGCAGAAAGTACTCTTCCAGCATCAGCATGTAATCCTTGTCGGTGACGATGCCGAACACCTTGTTCCCGTCGGACGAGGTATAGACCGGCGGATTGAGCGCATTCGCGTAGTTGCTGTAAGTGCGCACCTGCGTGTTCTGCGCGATGAACACCAGGTCGGTGAAGATAAGGAACCCACCGACGAAGACCGTCCGGCCACCTTCGGCGTAGTAACCTGTCACGCCGGTAGCGATGGTAGTCAGCGCCGACGTGGCCGGCTCGAAGCGCATCAAATTGTTGCCTTCCATCCAGTATACGTAGTAACGTTCGCCGTTGGCGATGCTGAAGGAATAGCTCGACGCAATGCGCGCTGCGTAGATGTTGTTGCGCGTCTGGAGCAGGGCAGCGGCGCCGCTGGCCTTGTTGATGCGCCAGATCTGCGACGTATACGGGCCGCTGCCCAACACCTTGAGCGCCACAACATACGTCCCGTCAATCGCTAACTCGGTGTAGCCACTGACCTGATTCGTCACGAGCTGGGTCGGGTCGCCGGGGTTGGCGTTGACCGAAAGCCTGACCAAGCCGGTATTGTTCGTCCAATAGACGTAGTTGTCATCGGCCACGATATTGGAGCGAATCTCGTACTGCGCACAGGTCTCGTCTACGGTGAAGAGCTTGCGAATCTCGCTGCCCTGCACGGCGATGCGGTTGACCGTCTCGGCATCGGGCACCAGTGGCGCGTCCGGTGCATCTACGGACTGCGCTTCTGCCATCACGGATGGCGGCGCGGTTTCGCCCCCTTGCTCCGGCGCTGATGCCTCGGCCAGCGCCAGAGCGGGCGGGCACGGGTCGTGGCTGGTGTTCCAGAACAGCTTGGGCGCGGCGATCGAGAACGACACGGCCCCGCTGTTCACCATGACGCTGGGAACGTCGAGCGGGACATCCGGCGAAGCCATCGCTCGGCGCGTCAGCCCGCCCTGTGGGTGCAATCCGGCGCTGGCGACGCATATCGCTGCCGCCATTGCCAAGGGTTTGAGTGAGATCCTGCGAGTTTTCATTGATTCCTCCTACAAGCGATAAAAGCGATAACGGTCTCTACAGCGGGGCGCTTGCATAGACAGCGCGGGGATAGCCTTGCGTGTCGCCTGCATCGCGCCAGAGATGGGCGATGCGCAGGCCTACCCCACGCGAGAATGCGCCCATCGTTCCGCTTGACATACATGCTCACTATGCATAGCAGCAACACTGCATGCGCGCCTTTCACTTTGCCGCGATTCACTTCCACGCGTAAAGAAACCAGGCCTCTGTGAGTAGCCTGGTTTCTTTACCGCACCACGATCGGCGCGTAGGTTGCGTGGTTGGTGAATGCGGTCGGCCCGCTGCGATCCGGTGGATCCACGATGGCTTCGTCCAGGATGCCGTCGAAGCTCGGGCCGAGTGGCGACCCGCCGACGTAGATCGTCGCCCCGTCGGTGCGCAGCGAGACCAGCGGGCGAGGAAAGAACGTGCTGATCACATTCCAGTTGAGGGTGTGCTGCACGCGATACCCCTCGGGTAGCGGCTGATGTTTGGCCGTCCAGGTCTGCAGGGTCTGGCCGGCCAGAAAGCGAACGTTGTTGTCTACGTTGTCTATGCCGTTGAAGTACGACTTGATCGTGTATACGTCGTTCACGCTGATCGCGGGGATGAACAGGCCAGCAGGCTCCGCATCGGCGAAGGTGGGCTGATAGTAGGCGACGGGGTTGCTGTAGGGGTGAGGGGGCGTCGGCGGAAAGATAAGCCCGACGCCGATGATCTCGAAGGGCGGGTAGGGCTCTTCCGCGCCGATCACCAGCGGGGGATCCAGCGCTGCCAGCGCAGCCTTCACGTTCACCGCGCAGCGCACGTTGCCGCCGTTGAACAGCCCCTGGCCACCGACGAGCGACACCGCGCCGAATACCTGGCACGACTCGATGCTGATGTAGTCCGTCGCGACGAACGGCCGGCGCCAGGCGATTAGGCAGCCGACCGGATACTGCGTTCCGTCGGCGCGCGTGCGGATCACATCGAAGTTCACGACGAAGGCCCAGCTGGGCGCCAACAGCGGCGAGAGCACCGTTTTGGTGACGCATTCCGGCGGTGGAACCGGCGAAGACGCGATGCGCGCCTCAGCTTTGGCGTGCCCGTCGGCCGGTGCGCCGCTCATCCCGAACCCCATTACCAGAACCACTACCGCGCCGGCGTTGATGAGCATCCTCGCAGAAAGCATTTGCATAGTACCGGATGGTAGCGCAAACGAAGCGCAGTAACTTTCCACTTGGGCAACGCTGCTTTCAACGAAACACAACGCCGACCGCATAAAATCGAAGGGCCGTGCCACGCTCGATCAAGATCAACGACCCCTTTGCCCGCTCGGTGGAGATTGCGCTCGAACACTTCGCCGATCCGGCCTGGCTGGGCGAGCATTCGCCGCTGGCTGCGCCGTACTTCCTCGGCGACGCGCTCGACGCCGGCGCCGACGCCGAATCGCCGGCCGGGCGTGGCCGCGTGTTGCAGTCGGTGCTCCGTTCCGCCGCCCAGGCGCTTGCGCCTGAGCAGCGTCAGCTCCTCGACGCCGCGTTCTTCAAGCGTGATCCGGCACTGAACAACGCCGGTGTGGCCATGCGGCTCAACCTGTCTGAGACTACGTACTATCGCCACCGCGCTGCCGCGATCGAGGCGCTGGCCGATGAGGTGAACCGCAACATGTTGCCACCATGGCGGATGGATATGCCGCGCGCCCAGGCGCTGGTCAACCGTGCTGCCGAGGTGCAGACGGCGCTGGAGGTGCTGTGGCGAGCGGGGACGGTCGCGCTCGTCGGGCCGGGCGGTATCGGCAAAACGGCGCTCGGCGCGGCGCTGGTTCGTGAATGGGGCGCGCGGTGCGCCTTTTGGTACACCGTTCGCCCTGGACTGAACGACCAGTTCAGCGCCATCGCCTTCGCCTTGGCACATTGCCTGCGCTCGCACGGCGCGGCCCTGACCTGGCGGCAACTCATCGCCGACCGCGGCGTGACCGATCCGGCGCGCGTCGTCATGCTGCTACGCCACGACCTGTCGCAGCTTGACGCTCCACCCGTCATCTGCGTGGACGAGGTGGACGTGCTGCGCGACGAGTGCGAAGCGCATGCGCGGTTCGTCCATTTGCTCGAATCGCTGCGCAGCGCCGCACCGATGATCTGGATCGGCCAACAAGTACTGATCGAGGCCGACCGGCATGTGCTGCTGGCCGGCTTGGCCGATGCGGAGGTGGGCGAGTTCCTGGCACAGCGCGGGATCGTTGGCCGATCTGCCTCGGAGGTCGCGGCGATTCGCGCCCATACGCGCGGCAATCCGGCGCTGATCGCCCTGGCCGCGAACCTGTGGCGCGATGGCGACCGCCTCGCCGATGTCCTGCAATTGATCGCGTCGGCGCCGTCGGTCGAACCGTTGCTCAGCCGCACCTGGAAGCGTCTGAGTGCGGAGGAGCAGAGCGGGTTGATGGCCTTGGCGGTGTTCGACGGCGCTGCGCCGCGCGACGCCTGGCCGGATCACCAGCGCACCTTCGATGCGTTGATCGCGCGTGAGCTGGCGCTGGCCAGCCAAGGCGGCGCGATCCAGTTGCCCTCATACGTCCGCGAGTTCGTCCGCCGGCGCACGCCGCGCGAGCTGGCGGCGCGATTGCACCTGGCGGCAGGCGAGGTATTCGAGTCGCGCGGCGAATACACCGCTGCCGCGCGCCACTACGTCCAGGGTGGGCAGCCGTCGCTCGCCATCTGGTCCTGGTTCAATCATCGCGACCTCGAGATTGATCGTGGCCATGCAGCTGCGGCCCGCACGATCTTCGCGGCCATCCGTGCCGATCAGCTCGACGACGAGGACGACCGGCGCGCGCTGGCGATGCTGCGGGCCGAGCTGGCGCTGAAGGCCGGCGCCGCCGAGGAAGCCGAGGCAGAGCTGAGCCGAACGACGTGGCCGCTGGCGTTGCCCGCCACGCCGCTGGCGCGCCAGTTTCAGGGCGATGCGCTCGAAGTGCAAGGCCGGATCGCGCAGGCGCTGGAAGCGTATCGCCAGGCATGGCGCAGCCTGGATGCTGCCTTCGAGGCGCGTGCGGTGGCGCTGCACATTCGCAGTGGCTACATCCACATCAACCGCGACCCTGACCTGCAACGGGCAAAGCACGATGCAACGCTGGCCCTCTGGCAGGCGCATCACTTTATGGGGCACGTGCAGCGGCAGATGGGCCAATACGCCCAAGCCGAAGCGAGCCTGAACGCCGCCCTGCGCATCGCCCAGGAGCTGCCCAACAACAAGGCGCAGTTGGCGCGCACCCACCAGTCGCTCAGCGCGCTGTTCGTTCACATCGCCGATGCCGAGCGGGCAGTGCACCACGCGCGGCTGGCGCTGCAATTCGACCAGGAAATCGGCGACAGCGTCAGCCGTTTGTTCGACGAACTCAACCTGTCGTCGGCGTTGATCATCGCGCAGCGACATGAGGAAGCCCTGACCGTTGCACTCTCGGCGGCGACGCGCGCGACCGAGATCGGCCACACCTTTTTGATGTGCGGCTGCTATGCATGCGCCGCCGAGGCGTGCTTCCATCTCGGCCGGCTGGATGACGCGACGCGCTTCGCGCAGCACGCGCTTGCCGGCGAGGAGCAGGTCTTCCGGCCATGTGCGCTAATGGTGCTGGGGTGGGTGAAGGTGAAGGAGGGCGCGCTGATCGAGGCCGAACGCTTGCTGACGCAGGCCGTCGAGGAAGCGCGCGAGAGCGAAGACCGCTACGTGGAAGCGCAGGCGACCCAGTCGTTGGACGAGTTGCGGCAGGCTATGTAAGCATCTCGCGCTCACACCACCCGCGTCGCACCGGCGCGCAGCAGTGCCTCGCGCAGTGCTGCGGCGTGCGTTGCGTCACGCGCCAGGGCGATCATGTTGCCGCCGCGTCCACCGCCGCTCATTTTCGCGCCCAGCGCGCCCGCCGCCCGCGCGGCGTCGCACAGCGCGTCCAGCGCTGGGCATGAGACACCGAGTTGCTGCAATAGCACGTGGTTGGCGTTCATAGCATGGCCAAGCTGCTCTAGATCGCCGCGCTCCAGCGCTTCGCGCGACAAGCGCACCAACGAAGCGATGGCGTTGAAGTAGCCCTCGTAGCGCGCCGGGTCGCGCTCCCAGCCGGCGCGCACGTCGCCGACGGGAATGCGCGTCGGCGTGGCGATGCCGGTGTCGGCGATGACCAGCGGCAGCTCGGCGCCGATCTTCGCGTCCAGCAGCACCGGCGGCTCGCCGCGCACGAACCACACCGGCTGCTCATAGGCGATCACGGTGTTGTCAATCCCGCTGGGTGAGCCGTGATGGAGCTTCTCGACCTCGTAGGCCAGCCGGCTCACCTCCTCCGGTGTCAGCGCGCAACCGAGATACGCGCCGATCGCTCGCCCGATCGCGACCGACACCGCCGCGCCGCTGCCCAGGTTTGCGCCGACCGGAATGTCGGAGGTTACGGTGAGCGTAGCGCGGGGCGGCCGCTGGCCGATGAATTCGAGCGCAGCCAGCGCCGCGCGCGCCAATGGGTTGCGCGTCAGGCGCGAGTGACGCCACAGCGAGACGGTGACGCCGACGTCGGGTGCGACGATCGTGAAGGCGTGGCGACTGGGCTCGATTCGCGCGCGAGCGCGCAGCATGGGCAACGGCAACGCGATGGCCGGCCGGCCGTATACCACGGCATGTTCGCCGCAGAGGATTACCTTCGCGCACGCGCTGCGCTCGACGGTCGCCGTTCGTTCAATCGTCGCCATCGGACAATGAGTTGCTTATCTACGGCCTGCATTGTACAAACCGCTCGGATGCTTATATGACCCTCTCGCCTCAACTGACCGCGACGTTGCGTTACATCGAGACACAGCTCGCCGGCTCACTGGAAGACGACGTTCGCTACAACATGCGTGTCGAGATCGTCAGCGCCGTTGCCTACGGCGTATTCATGGCGGCGTTGACATTCCTGCCGGCGGTGTTGACCAAGCTGGGTGGCACACCGGCGCTGGTCTCGGTCTATCTCTCGCTCAGCTACCTCGGCCACATCTTCAGCAGCGTCAGCCTGCTGTTCATGCGCAAGATCACGCCGAAGACCTTCGCCGTGACGAGCTGGACGCTGGGGCGCATCGTGTTCATGCTGACGGCGTTCGCCAGTGGCGCGCCTGCGTTGCTCGCGCTGGCGACGGTGCTGTGGCTGCTGGAGATCGTCCCCGGCCCGGCCTATGCGCGCATCCTGCAAAGCATTTATCCCATCACCCATCGCGGCAAGATCATGGCCCTGGTGCGCTTCGGCATGGCGCTGACCATCCTGATCGCCACGCCGCTGATCGGCCTGGGGTTGGACCAATTCGGCTATCAAGTAGTCTTCCCGCTCGCCGGCACACTGGGCCTCGTCTCTTCGTTGGTGTTCATCAAAATGCGCATCGTCGTCGAGCCGAGCGGAGCACATGCCCGCAGTTCGGCCCTCGACGCCCTGCGCACCGTGACCCATAACCGGCGCTTCATGATGTATCAGCTCGGCGTAGTGCTCTTCGGCCTGGCTGCGCTGGCCGCAAGCCCGATGTATCCGGATGTGCAGATCAATCGCTTGCAGTTGTCGTACACCGATCTGGGGTTGCTCGGCCTGGTTCAGTCCATGAGTTGGCTGGTCGGTTACTTCGTATGGGGCCGGATCGTGGATCGCTACGGCGCGCTGCGCTGCATCGTGCTCACGTTCGTCATTCAGGCCATCGCGCCGATGGTGTATGCCTTCGCCACTGCGGGGTGGATGTTAGTGCCGGCGTTCATCGCCGTCGGCCTGGTGATGGCCGGCGGCGACATCGGCCTCACTAGCAGTTGCCTGGAGCTGTCCGACCCCGATCGCACTCAGGAGTATGCCGTGGCGCAATCCACGATCATCGGCCTGCGCGGGTTTGTCGCGCCCTTTCTGGGCGTGGGCCTGCTCGGCCTTGGTGTCCCTCAGCCGCTCATTTTCGTAATGTCCGGCCTGCTCGCGCTTGCTGCTACGGCCTGTGCGGAACGCGCTAGGCGGATGTAACGGCGCGGGTACAATTTTGGTTACATGGTCGCCGACGTTCGCACGGTCTTCAGCCCGGCCGATCCACACATTCGGCAGATTGATCCTTGGCGTGATGGTCGCGCCGTCGCCAATCTGCTCGAGGCTTCCTTCCGCGACGAGGCGATGAACGACGATGGCATTCGTCTGATTCATGCGTTGCGCAACTACGGCTTGCTGGATGCGCTGGCGCTCGGCGGCTCGACCGGCTTCGTGTGGGTCGAGGACGGGCAGCTCATCGCCAACGCCTCGGTGCAACGGAATTACACGCGGCGGGATACCTGGATCATCGGCAACGTCGCGACCCAGCCGGCTTATCGCAACCGAGGCATCGGCCGCGCCGTCGTGGAGGCGTGCATCCAATACGCCGCGTCGCGTGGCGGGCGCTACATTGCGCTGCAGGCCGACGTCAACAATAAGCCTGCGCTGCACCTCTACAAGAAGCTTGGCTTCCGGCGCCTGGGCGAAGTGACGCATTATCTGCGGCCTGCGGAACTCCACTTGCCGGACGACGAACCATCGCGACACGCACGCAAAGCCCGCTGGTCGGATCGCGCTGCAGTGTGGGCGCTGGCGCAGCGCCACGTGCCCGAACGGTTCACCTTCGCCGAGCCGTTCGATGCGAACATGTATCGCCTGGGACTGCGCTGGTCGCTGCTGAACGCGCTGAACGGCAACATCGAGCAATGGCGGGTGATAGACGCGGGCCGGCGCGGAGAGTTGCTCGGCGCGGTGCGCACGCGCGCGACCTTCGAAGGAAGCTATCATCATCTCGAAGTGCTGCCCAGCGCCGGCGCGACCGTCGAGGATGCGATCTGCTTGATCGAGAGTGGTCTGCGCCGGCTGGAGGATTACGTGACCAAGCCGGTCTACGCCGCGCATGCGTGCATTGACGAGACGCCGCACGCGGCGCTGCAGGCGGCCGGCTTTCGACCCATGCGCACTCTCGTTCACATGCGGCTTGAGCTGGACGAACGCGAAGGCTGACCGCAGGTCCGCCCCATGCCCGAACTGCCAGAAGTCGAGACTGTGGCGCGCACCTTGCGCGAAGGTGCGCCGAACGGCGCGCCGCCGCTCGTAGGCCGCACCATCCGGTCGGTCAAAGTGCTTTGGCCGCGCGAGGTGGCCAGCCCGACGCCGCGCGCTTTTGCACGCCGCATCGCCGGTGCGCGCGTGCGGTCTGTCGGGCGCTACGGCAAGTATGTGCTGATCGGCCTTGATCGCCCGCATGCTCAGGCCGATGCACTCAGCTTGCTCGTCCACCTCAAGATGAGCGGAAGGCTGGAGGTCGTCCCGCGTTCCGAGGCATTCACGCCCCATGCGCGCCTGGTCTGGTTGCTCGATGGTGACCTGGCGCTGCGCTTCGACGATGCGCGCAAGTTCGGGCGCGTCTGGCTGGTCGGTGATCCGGCGCAGGTCGTCGGCAAGTTAGGCCCCGACGCTCTGCGTATCACGCCCGATGAATTTATCGCTCGGCTGCGCGCCCGGCGCGGCGCACTGAAGCCGCTTCTACTCGACCAGACCTTCGTCGCCGGCATCGGCAACATTTATGCCGACGAGGCGTTGCACCTGGCGCGTCTGCATCCTCGGCGCGCCGTCACCTCCCTGTCGAGCGATGACGTAATGCGGCTCTACGAAGCGATCCAACGAGTTTTGCTGGATGGCATCGCGGCGAACGGTGCCAGCTTCGATTGGGTATATCCCGACGGCAACTTCCAGGAGAACTTCAAGGTATACGGCCGCACCGGCCAATGCTGCCCCTCGTGCGGTGCCCAAATCATGCGAATCGTCGTGACCCAGCGCGGCACGCACTTTTGTCCCGTTTGCCAACCCCTGACCGGCTGATCCTGATTCAGCTTGTGCTAAATTTCACTATCAAAATCTATCTCCCCGAATAAGCTTGCGAACCTCGCCTGCTTTTGACAGGGCAGCGAGCCTAGAATGCCGTCTAGAGATACAGATGCAATTCACACGCGCCTGGGATGAAGATAACCCAAGTGCGTTTGGGATAAATTTGGGAAATAGATTTTATGAGACTTATGAAGCCGGCGAGGCCGGTTGGAATAACAGGTTATGGTGCATATGTGCCGCGTTACCGTCTAGCGGGGCAGGCGGTCTCTGAGTTATGGACCGATGGGAACGTCATACCGCCGGTGCGCGAGAAGGCGGTGCCCGGTCTCGATGAAGACGTCGCCACAATGAGCATCGAGGCAGCGCGCAACGCCATCGCGCGCGCCAGTTATGCCGATCCCGCCTTCAGCCCTGCCCGGTTGGGCGCGGTGTGGGTGGGCAGTGAGTCGCACCCGTATGCTGTGAAGCCCACGAGCACCATCGTTGCCGAGGCCATCGGCGCTACGCCCTACACGCAGGCTGCCGATTGGCAATTCGCCTGCAAGGCCGGCACGGAGGCGATTCAGGCAGCGGTGGGGTTCGTCGGCAGTGGCATGGCCGCCTATGCATTGGCGATCGGCATGGATGCCGCGCAGGGCCGGCCGGGTGACGCGCTGGAATACACCGCCGGCGCAGGCGGGGCCGCTTTCGTGATCGGCCCTGCCGAACACGCGCTGGTCGAGATCGAGGGATCGGTGTCGTATGTGACCGATACGCCCGATTTCTGGCGTCGGCAGTACGAGAAGTTCCCAGAGCACGCCGGGCGCTTCACCGGAGAACCGGCGTACTTCCACCACATCACCGCGGCGGTCACGGCGCTATTGCAGGAGATGAACCTTTCGGCGCGCGATTTCGCTTATGCGGTCTTTCATCAGCCCAATGTCAAGTTCCCGCTCAAGGTGGGCGAGGAATTGGGCTTCACGCGCGAGCAGTTGCGCGCGGGCTTGCTGGTCAACGAAATCGGCAACACATATGCCGGCTCGTCGGTCATCGGGCTGACGGCTATTCTGGACATTGCGCAGCCGGGCGAGCGCATCTTGCTGGCATCGTTCGGCAGCGGGGCGGGCAGCGATGCGTTCTGCCTGCGCGTGAAGAAAGTCGTGCCGGCGAAAGATATATGGACGACGCAGGAATATGTGCAGCGTCGCACGCCGATAGATTACGCGCAGTATTCGAGGCTGAAAGGGAACTACAAGTTGAATTGATTGACGGCTCTCGCTTCCCGCTCCCGACTCCTTAGCAAGTCGGGAGTGAGAAGTGGGAGTAGGAAGTCGGAAGTCATCATGCGAGACGTTTCAATCATTGGAATCGGACAGACGCCGGTGGGCGAGCACTGGGACAAGAGCCTGCGCGAGCTGGGTTTCCAAGCGCTTCGCGCGGCGATGAAAGATGCCGGCATTGAGCGGATTGACGCGCTCTACGTGGGCAACATGCTCTCGGGCGAGCTGACCGGTCAGGAGCATCTTGGCGCATTGATCGCCGACTTCGCCGGCCTGCGCGGCATTGAAGCGATCAAAGTCGAAGCCGCGTGCGGCAGTGGCGCGGCGGCGCTGCGCGTGGGTTACATGGCCGTGGCCGGCGGCTTGCACGACGTCGTGGCCTGCATCGGCGTGGAGAAGATGACCGATCAGCAGAGCGGCACGGTGACCAGCGCGCTGGCGACCGCGGCGGACGCCGAATACGAGGCGTTGCAGGGGCTGAGCTTCGTCAGCATCAACGCGCTGCTGATGCGGCGCTATATGCACGAGTATGGCTACAAGAAGGAGGACTTCGCCAACTTTGCCATCACCGCGCACGCCAACGCGATGAACAATCCCTACGCCATGTTCCACGCGCCGATCACGCGCGAGCAGTTCGCGGCGGCCAAGCCGATTGCCGACCCGATCAACCTGCTCGACTCGTCGCCGATCGCCGACGGTGCAGCGTGCGTGATCCTGGCGCCCACGGCGATCGCCAAGGAGTTCACCGGCAAGCCGGTGCGCGTGCGGGCGACGGCCATCGCCACCGATACGCTGGCCGTGCATGACCGGCGCGACCCGCTGTATCTGGAGGGTGGGGCGATCAGCGCGCAGAAGGCTTACGCTATGGCAAACGTCGGTCCGGCCGACATTGACTTGTTCGAGGTGCACGATGCCTTCACCATCATGAGCGCGTTGTCGCTCGAAGCAGCCGGCTTCGCGCCGCGTGGCCAGGGCGTTCGGCTGGCGATGGAGGGCGAGATCGGCCTGCACGGTCGCATCCCAATCACCACTATGGGCGGGCTGAAGGCGCGCGGCCATCCTGTCGGTGCGACCGGCATGTATCAGATCGTCGAGGTGGCCGAGCAGCTCCGCGAGGAAGCCGGCGCCAATCAGGTGAAGAATGCGCGGCTGGGCATGGCGCAGAACATCGGCGGCAGCGGCGCGACGGTCGTGACCACAATTCTTGAGCGGATCTAGCATCCTTCATCGGTCATCTTTCATTGGATCTCGCGTGGAGTGGAATGAAGGATCGAAGATGAAAGATTGGGAGAAATGAGAAATGGAAGTAGCACGATTCTGGAGGACGACGGGACAGCGCTATCGGCTGGTTGGAGAGGTGTGCCCCAATTGTGGTAAGCGCATCTTCCCACCGCGCGATGTATGCCCCGTGTGCGAGCAAGAGGCGCGGACCCCGTTCACTTTCAGCGGGCGGGGCGAAATATATTCCTATAGCACCATCCACGTCCCCCCGGAGGGCTTCGAGAAGTTCGCCCCATACACCGTGGCGCTGGTGCGACTGGCCGAAGGGCCGCTCGTGACCGCGCAGCTCACCGACGTGGAGGAAGACGAGGTCTACATCGGCATGCCGGTCGAGATGGTGACGCGCGTGCTGCGCGAGGACGGCGAACGCGGCATGCTGGTATACGGCTATAAGTTCCGTCCGGCGCGCCCGGTGCGCGATGCCGCGCCGAAGGCCGCTACCGAGCCGGCGCGTGTGCCGGAGCCGGCAGTGAGCGCCCCGGCCGAAGTTAGGCCGGTGGCCGTGCAAGCAGTGATGGCGTGACCGGCGGCTGGCCACGCAAGGCGCCGCTACGCACGAACGGTGGTAAGAGACGGGATCGCAACCCGTCTCTTTTTATGCCGGTGGCAGGCGTGAGCCGCAGCTGCGGCAGAACTTCTCCGTCCCCAGGATGGCCGCGCCACATGTTGGGCAGACGCGCCGCAGGGTGGGTGAGGGCGACGACGGTGGCACCGGCGCAGGCGAGGGCGGAACCTTCGGCGATGGCGCTTGCGGCGGAGCGGGTGGCGGCGCGGCAACGACAGGCGAGGGCTTCGCCGGCGCAGGCGCAACCGGAGCGGGGGGTGGAGGCGCAGGCGGGGGCGCTGCTGGGGCTGGTGGAGGCGCGGATATCGGTGGCGGCTCCGGATTCAACCGTTGCGTGGGTTGAACCGGCCCGGCAGCGGCCGGCGCCAAGTAAGGATTCGGCGTGATGGGCATGCCGTTCGCGGCCACTTGCGCCTGGAGCATGGCCGCCTGGGCGATCTGGCGCGGGTTCAGGCCGGGCTTGCGCGCCGCGAGCGTCGCGCCAAGCATCGCCACCACCGCGCCGACCAAACCGACGATGCTGGCGATCACCGGCGTGCGCGTGTCAATCAAATTGATCACCCCGACGCGTAGCTCCGGCAATTTGTCGTTCACCGAGACGCCAAGCCCGGGAAAGCCGGCAGCGTTCTGCGCCAGCGAAGCGTTGATCACTGCGTCCAACCGTTCGCTCAGATAGAGCATCGAGCCGGCCGTGGCAACGGAAGCCAACAACGTGAGCGTGATCAACACGATGCCTTTGAGCAACTGCTCGCCGAAGTATCCCCGGCTGAACGCCACGATAATCGCCATCAGGAACGCCAACGCCGGAAGCACGAAAAACGCCGCCTGGAACGGCATGACCAGGCCGGGGAGCGATTCAGTCTGGGCAGCCAGGTCGCGGATGTAGCCCTGCTGTCGCTCGCCCACGTCGTATTGGCTGATCAGGCGATCACCGCCTTCCTGCTTCTGAAGCTCGCCGATGAGCGCGGCAGTCTTCGCCGGAAGCGTCGCAAGGCCGTTTGCCATCATCAGTGCCTCGTAGCCCGTCACGTTCATGAAGATCGGCTGGCCGTCGGCCGTCAGGTTGATCTGCAGCCGGGCGAACGTGCGCGTCGGCAGCCATATCAAGACCGCCAGCGCCAATGCGACGGTGAGGCACCCTAGCGCGCAGATCAGATTGTTGATAAAACGAATCACTCCCACAGCCCTGATTTTAAACTGCTACGGTGTGCTGGTGACGATGACGTAGTAACGGCGCACAGGGAAGGCCTGCTGGTCTCGGTGGCTGGTCTCCGCTTCGTTCGGTGCGACGAGCGCGTTGCACGGCCGGTCTTTGGCGCGTGCGCTGGTCATCGCCACGCGGATGTCCACGACCACGGTGTTGGTGTCGCCCCTGGGAGTGACGCGGGCGTGGATGTAGTGCTGCTTGCCCGGCTCCCAGTTTAGGAAGTATGACTCGGCGACGGGGTAGGTGATGGGCGTCTGCGACGGCCCACAAGTGATGTAGGACACCATCTGGTTGCAGCGGTTCTTAGGAGTGATCACGCGGGCGTAGGAGTCGGTGCTGAAGATGCAGTTGTCCGGCTCGACGTTGACGATGTTGTTGTCCACGTTGAGCAGTTCGATGGCCTCGGCTTCCTGGAAGGAGATCGTGATCGAACCGGCATCGGCCGCCGTGCCGCCGGCGTTGCTGCCCCAGACGATCACGTCGAACGCCTGGCCGGGCCGGATGGTGCCCGGGATGGCGACGCCGTCAATGCGCGGCTGCGGCAGGTTGCCCGTGCCTTTGCTCGGTGCGAGCACGATGACGACCGTCGGCGACGGCGTAGGCGTCGGGCTGGGCGTCGGCGTCACGGTCGGCGTGCGTGTGGGTGTCGGCCTGGGCGTTTGTGTCGGCGTCGCCGTTGGCGTGGGCGTCGCTGTGGGTGAAGGTGTGGGCGTCGGCGTGCGTGTTGGCGGTGGTGTGAGCGTTGGCGGTGTCGTTGGTATCGGGAGTGTCGTTGGTGTCACGGTTGCCTCGCCGGCTGTGGGCGGGACGATGGCCGGCGCTTCGATAAGTGTAGGTGTGACTTCAGGCGTATTCGTGGGACGCGGCGTCGGTGTGCGGGTCGGCCTGGGCGTGGCGGTGTCGGTCGGTGCCGGCGTTGCCGTTGGTTCGGGCGTGTCGGTCGGCGCGAGTGTGCGGGTGGGCATGGGAGATACAGCGGGGGTGGGTGAATCTGTGATTGCGCTGCTGGCCAGCGCCGACGCGCCGGGCAGCGCGTCGGGCAGCGTGATGCCGAACGCGCTGCTCAACATCAACCCAATGCCGGTGCACAGCAGCATGCTGATCATAACAGCAGTAAAGCCCAGGCCGATCCGCGCCCGCTTGCTGAGCGAGGCGAGCCCTTTGCGGTGCAACGCCTTGCGAAATTCCTCGACCGTCTGAAAGCGTTTGCCGATCTCGACCTGAGTCGCCTTGGCGATGGCGTCGGCGACGGCGGGGCTGACGGCTTTCAAGTCACCGTGCACGCGGTCGGCACGCGGCAAAACGAACGGCGTCAGGCTCGGGTCGTAGCCGGTCAAGGCGTGCAGTAGGGTAGCGCCCAGCGAATAGATGTCGCTGTAGGGGCCGGTCTGGCCTTTGCCGTGTTGCTCCGGCGGCGCGTAGCCCGCCGTGCCGAACGGTTCGGTGTCCGACGTTTTGCCTTGTTTGAACGTGCGGGCGATGCCGAAGTCAATCAGCTTGATCCGGTCGCCAGCGGTGAAGATGATGTTGCTGGGCGTGAGGTCACGGTAGATCACCGGCGGCGACTGCGTGTGCAGGTAGGTGAGCACGTCGCACAGCTGGTCGGCCAAATCCAGCACCTGCTCTTCCGGCAAGCCATACCACTGGCCCACCATGCGCTCGGCCAGCGTTTCGCCCTGGATATACTCGGTGACGAGGATAGGCTTGTCGTCCTCGGTGACGAAATAGTCTATGACTTGAACGATGCCGGGATGGCTGAGCTGCGACAGCATGCGGGCCGTCGTCTCGAACTGGCGCCGAGCGGTTTCGGCGTCGGAGGACATGCCGATGCCGAGCTTGAACACCTTGACCACGACTTGCCGGTTGAACGTGCGCTTGTCGGCAGCCAGGTAGATCGTTGATTGTCCCCCGTCGGCCATCCAGCGGAGGATTTCGTAACGATCGTTGAGAATCGTTCCCGGGGTCAGCATCTACGTCGGACAATTGTCGCACAACGAGTTGGCACGGCTGAAGAGCCTCAGGGTGTGACGCACTCAGCGCCGGGGATCGGGACGCACCGATTTTCGATGTTGCTGAGTACCGCGGTGGGCTGCACCGGTGGCTGCGGTGCGGGCAATTGCGAGTGCGGCGGCTCCGGCGATGGGACGGTCGCCGTCGGCGTGGGCGTAGGTTGCGGCGTCGGCGTATCAACGAACACCGGCCGGCGCGTGGGGGTAGGTCGCGGCGTCGGCGTATCAACGAATACCGGCCGGCGTGTGGGCGTGGCCGTCATCGTCCCCGTCAGCGCCGTCGTAGCTGCGGTCGAAGTCGAAGCGGCCGTTGGCGAGGGCGTCCAGGTCGGTGTCGGAAGCGGCGTCTCCGTAGGCGTTGGTGAAAGCGTTGGCGATGGCGTAGGCGTTGGCGCTTCAGTCGGCGTTGATGTTGGGATAGGCGTCTCTGTCGGCGTCGCGGTGGGCGTAGATGACGGCGTTGGCGAAGGCGGCGATGTGGGTGTCGCCGTCGGAGATAACGTGTCGGTTGGCGCGACGACTCTCTCAGCCGTTGCTGTGGCAGTGATCATCTCGGTCAGGCTGAGCACCGCAGTGGGCTGCGCGTTGCCGGGCAGGACGACGGCGGGCGCGTCACCGTTCGTCGAGCCGCCGGGCAGCGTGCCGAGCGCACTCGCCAGCATCAGGCCGATGCCGCCGCACAGCACGAACATCACGAAAGCCAGCCCGGCAATCGCGCCGACATATGCGCCACGGATGGGCGTCCGGCCGATGCTGATATCGGGCGAGCGACGGCGGGCGCGCCGGAGGTCACGTCGAAATTCCTCGACCGACTGGTAGCGCTCGGTGATGTCCAGGCGGGTCGCTTTTTCGATCGCGTCTGCCAGCGCCGGGCTCACCTCTTTCAGATCGGGGTGGATGAGGTCGGCGCGCGGCAGCATGAACGGCGTCAGGCTGGGGTCGTAGCCGGTCAGCGCATAGAGCAGCGTCGCGCCGAGCGAGTAGATGTCGCTGTAGGGACCGGTTTGCAGGTTGCCGTATTGCTCGGGTGCGGCGTAGCCCGTCGTCCCCAGCGGCTCGGTGTCCGATGTCTTGCCAACTTTGACGGTGCGCGCGATGCCGAAGTCAATCAGCTTGATGCGACCGCTCGGCGAGATGATGATGTTGCCCGGCGTCAGGTCGCGGTAGATGACCGGCGGCGTCTGGCTGTGCAAGTAGCCCAGCACGTCGCATAACTGTTCGGCAATGTCGAGGACTTGCTCTTCCGGCAAGCCAAACGCTTCCAGTTGCATGCGGTGCTGGAGCGTTTCGCCCTCGGCGTATTCGGTGATCAGCAGCGGCACATCCCCGTTCAGCACATACTCGATCACCTGAATGATGCCGGGGTGGTGAAGCTGGGCGAGCATGCGCGCCGACGCTTCGAACTGGTGCAGCGCCGCCTCGCGCGACGCCGGTGTGCCCATCCCGATTTTGAATTCCTTCACCACCACGCGATGGCCGAACGCCCGCTCGTCCGTGGCGAGGTAGACGATGGATTGGCCGCCCTCAGCGATCTTCTCGACGATGCGGTAGCGTCCGTTGATGAGCTGGCCGGTGATGAGCATGGCGGGTGGATAAGGTGGGCGTCCGCCTTCCGTTGGAATTGCCCGGTGTCGGGCGCGGTTAGCCTTGCATATCGAAGGTGACGACGCACCGGCCGAGTTCGATGCGGTCGCCCGGACACAACAGGACCGGCTGGCCGGTCTCGATGCGCGTGCCGTTGATCCTTGTCCAGTTCGTGGCTGTGATGCTGACGATCGTCGGCTGGTTGCCGGCGGTCAGCATGATGCGCGCATGTCGCCGCGACACCGTGCGATCCGGATCGTATGGTGTCAAGTCAATATCGGGGTGAATATTGTTGACGGGATCCTCGCGGCCGACCAGCCACGTGTTCGCCGGGTTCGGCGGGAAGTGAATGATCGTGCCGTTGCTGCTGATCAGCCGCAGCGCGGTGCTCACGACCGGCTCGGACGGCGGCTCAACGGCGGGACGCGCCGGCGCGACCGGCGCGACCGGCCGGGGCGACGCCGAGACTGCCTCGAGCGGTGCGCCGCATTCCCCGCAGAACTTGCTGCCGGCTGGGTTGATGTGTCCGCACTGAGCGCAGGTCAGATTGACGACCGTGAGCACCGGTTCGGACAATCGTGTTCCGCACCGGTTGCAGAAGTGTGCCCCTTCGGGCTGCTCTGCACCACAATTCGGGCAAACCATCTTGCTTTCTCCCGAACTCGATAGCCCCTGCTTTGGACGTTGTGCTTTCGCTGTTGCGTCCGGCAACACATTAGTCGTCGGACAATCCTTCAGCCGCACACCAAAATGATGTTGCGATGCCGGGTGCGCGGCTGCAAGCGTTTGCCAACGTCGCCCATGTGTTGCAAGCGGAATCTACGAGTTCAACCGTTGTGTCCTCCGGCCTTGTTGGAAGATCAGTTTCGTCATACCCACCTCGATCTCGGCGTCTTCCGGCAGCGGCGTGCGCGTCTTGATCGGAAGCGGCAACCGGTTCACGCGCGTGCCGTTGGCCGTGCCTTCGTCGAGGATGTAGAACTGTTGCGTGACGGGGTCACGCGTGATCTGGAAGTGGCGGCTCGACACATACGGGTCGCTCATCAGCACGACCTCGCACTGCGAGGGATCGCGGCCGACCCACACGGTATCCGATCCGACCGGCAGCGATGTGCCGGTCATCGGTCCGGAGACCACCTTGAGTTCGGCGATCGGTTGGCGGTTCAAGCCCAGCCGCTGGGTGACCATGCGGATGCCGCTTTGTACGCTCTTCGACATGTTCGCGCGGAGCACGGCGAACTGGTCGCTGTAGCGGCGGTTCATAATGATCAGCGCCACGATCAAGCCGAGTGTGACGAGCGCCAAGCCGCATAGGCTGGCGGCCAAAGCAGTGTTCTGGCGCAGCCATTGGTCGAACGATGGCGCTTCTGTGGGCACGAAGGGCACGGCCGGCACGGAAGCCACCTGCAGCGTCGTGCGCACCGATGGGCTGTTGCTCGTCGTCTCAAGATACGAATCCGTGGCGACGGCCTGGAACGCGTATGGGAGCGTCTTGGTCACGACGCTGCGATCTTCTTTCGGCGGTTGCCAGACCAACTCGTAGGGTGGGGCGTCCACCCGACCGATGGATGTGCCGTTGGCGAAGAACTCGACGCTCACGTTGCGCACCCGGCCGTCTGGGAAGTCCACCTGCGCGGTGATCGTGATCGGCGGTGCGGGTTCGGCGGTCTCCTGGAAGAAGGTGACGCCTTCCGGCGGCGCGAGCAGCCTGACCGTGGGCGGCCTGAGCGTGGATGCGAAGCGCACCTCGGCCGTGTCGCTGCCCAGTTGGGTATTGACCGTCAGCCGCGCCGAGTGCTCGCCGGCCGGCTTGATGCTGCTGAAGCGCAAAATGTATTGCGATCGTTGCGAGTCTACGCGGCTATACATGGCGCGCAGTTGCTCTTCGGCCTGCGCCAGCGGCACGCTCGAATCCAACAGCACATAGCCACCGTTCGTTTGCGCCGCCAGTGCGCTCATGTTCGTGAACTCGCGCGGGCTGCGCTGGTTGACCTGCACGGCGAAGATCGAGACACCGGCTGCGTTGGCCCGCCGCAAAATGTCGCCGCGGATGCCTTCGTCGCTGAACTTGTTGTCGGCGCCGTCGGAGAACAGCAGGATGATCTTGCGGCGCTGGTCGAGCGCTTCGCGCGTAGCAGCGTCGGGGTTGCGCGTCAACAGGTTGAGCGCCTGGTTGAGTCCGTCGAACAGCGCCGACGTGCGCTCCACCGGCAACTGCGGAATCGCTTCCAGCCGCGAGGTGATCGCGCCCAGATCGTTGGTCGGGGAGACGAGTTCGGCGATCTTGTTGTCGCCCGTGCCGGTAGTGATGACCAAGCCGACATAGTCTTTGCCGCTGCTGCTTGCCGAGATGGCTTGCATGAACTGCTGGGCGACGCGGCGGACGTTCTCGGTGTTGACCACGTTGTAGTCGCGCGTGTTGTTGAGGCCGGCCAAGTCGGCCACGATCACCGCGCCGATGCCGGCGTTGTCGGATTCGACGCTGGTGATCGGGATCGGGCTGTTATCCGCCAGGTTGGTAAGCGTGAAGTTCTGCGCCGTTAGCCCGGTCGCGGCGCTACCGTCCGGCCACACGACCGCCGCCGTCATCGTATAGTCCGGCGCGCGTGTGCTATCCACCTGCTTCACCTCGAGCGTCGGTCCACCGGTTTGCGCGGCAGCCGGGTGCGGCAGCAGGACGGTGCCAAAGATAAGCGAAACCAGCGCGGCGATAACGGGGGCGCGCTGCCAGGACAGTTTGATCATTTCTCCTTTCTTCTTCTTGAGCATCTTCCTCAGCCACCTCTCAGATAATCGGATTAGCGCCGCAGCTGCGGCGCACCTCTCCGTCTCGAACGATTAGGCGAGTGCTGAGACCCCAGAAAACTACCCGAGTTGTGTGCGAGAACCTGACATTAACTTGACGGCTCGTGCACGCTCTAACGTTGATTCTAACCAAATGCATTTGTCACAAAAACCTACCGATCGCGACGGCGATATTATCCTCGCCTCCGTTGGCGTTGGCCAAATCCACGAGGCGATCGCAGGCGATTTGCGCGTTCGCAGAAAAGATTAACACATCTCGCATCGCTTCGTCGCGCACCATCTCCCATAACCCGTCCGAGCAGACCATCAGCCAGTCACCCGGGCGCAACTGCACCGGCTCGTGCGCGTCGGACACACCGGTCTTGGGATCGCCCAGCGACCGGTAGATTAGGCTGCGCTCGGGATGGGCATAGCGGTCTTCGTCGCGCAGCACGCCGGCGTCTACCAGCGATTGGACGAGCGAGTGATCCTTCGAGAGGCGGATGAGCGGACCGTCCTCTTGTGAGCGCCACAGGTAGATGCGGCTGTCGCCGACGTTGCCCAGATAGGCCTTGTCGTCCACGACCAGGGCGAAGGCGAGCGTAGAGCCCATCTGGTTCCCGCGGCGGCTGCCCTCGGCGACGATCACATCGTTGATGTCTTTAACGGTGTGCAATACCCAAGCGTTGATTTCGGCCGGCGAGCGTTTCTTTTCAGAGGCGAACAACCGCTGCGCAGCCTCTACCAGCGTGCGAATGGCGAGGTCGCTGGCGACTTCGCCGGCTTCCACGCCGCCCATGCCGTCGGCGACGGCTAGCAAGACTGGCTTGCGCCGCGGCTGGCCATCACCCGACGGGCCAGGCGTGATCTCGATAGCGCACACCTTGTCCTCGTTCTCGGCGCGCACCATGCCGGTGCTCGTCGCATGGCCGAGTTCGGCCTCTAAGCCGTCGCCGTGATGGGCAGCGTCGGCCTTGGCGCGTCGCAGCCCGCCCAGCAACATCGCCGCGCTGATCCGTTCGCGCGGATCGGCTGCCCGGCGCATCGCATAGCGCACGTGCGACTGCGCTTCGACCAGCCGGGTGTGCGCGAGCGCCGAGCATAACGCGCGCACGTCGGCATAGGCTGCCTCCGGGTCATCCTCCAGCAGGACGAGTGTCCCCAGGTTCCGCCAGTGCGCACCGCCGGCGTTCACGCCGATGTGCCGCAGCACGGCGTCCTCGTCGGCCAAGCCGAGCGCCACGCCGCAGCGGTGGAGTGCGTCCAGCCCTTCCACCAATTGTTCGAACCACGCCTCCCACTGCCGCTTCGACTGCTGGTTGAGCCAGGCCGCGCTCATTAAGTCCGGCGCGACCACCTCCGGTACATAGTAGCGGACGACGCGGTCGAACCAGCCCATTTCGAACATGGGCAGCAGGCGCGCCACGTAAGGGCTTGGCTTTTGTTCCAGCTGTTCACTCAAGATGATCACGCCGGCAAGATCGAGTGGTGCCAACCCCTCGTGTAATAGCAGGCGCGCCGAGCCATCGGCGATGATGGCCTCGTACGTGCGCGACCGGCTGTTCGCGTGCGACCCCTCGTCGAACGCGGTGATCACATACGACGTGTTGTGCGTCGCATCGGTCACATATTCGCCGATCGGCAGCGGATCGGAAGCCGTGGAGAGCGTGGAAGTCGAAAGGGTCATCAGGGACGCACCACCCGCTAATTTTGCAACACGAATTGAAAGACAACCTGCTGTGATTTACCTAGCGAGATGGTCGCGCCGGAGCGCAGGCGATTGTGGCGCGAACGCCGGCCATCCACGAACATGTGCTCGCCTTCGAGCAGGCGCGCCTCCCACATGCCATCTGGCGCGCGGAAGATCTCGGCATG
This sequence comes from Candidatus Roseilinea sp., assembly GCA_025998955.1. Lineage (NCBI taxonomy): Bacteria > Bacillati > Chloroflexota > Candidatus Thermofontia > Candidatus Roseilinea > Candidatus Roseilinea sp. The sequence continues at coordinate 2,304,408 of AP024676.1, read as the reverse complement.
ATCTTCGGCCAGGTCGGCCACCGACTTGCCGGTGATGCGATACCATGACGTGCGGCCCAGGCGAATCGGTTCGTTCAACGGGAAGCGTTTGCCGCCGATCAACAAGTAGGCCGCAGGTGCCCTGGGCGAGCGACGGCGGGAGAACAAGCCCAGCAGGCCGGCCAGGCCGCCGATCCCCAAGGGCGCCGCGTTGGCACAGGCAGCGACGATGTCGTGCAACGAGGATAGCGCAATCATTTGTTGAACGACCTGCCAAAGATGCTCGTCACGAACGAGCGCTGTGGGCCGAAGACGATCGCCGCCAACGCGCCTTGTGCGCCTTTCTCTTTCGCCATCGTCAGCAGGCGCTGGACCGCGCCTTGCGGGTTGCGCGAATACACGGTCAGCGCAATGTCGTATTCCTCCAGTTTCTCGCTCACCGACGCCGTGCAGAGCAACAGGCTGTCTTCCGACGCCAGTTTGCGCTGGGCCGTCGGCTCCATGCGAATGGCGTCAATGCGGCCGTTGGCCTGGATGCAATAGCAGCGAATCGCGCCGGCGCCAATGCCATACCACTGGTCGCCAACGACGGTAGCGATCACTATCGGCACGCGAACCTGCTCTTCGGCGCCTTTCGACGGACCCTTGAGTGCTCGGCCGGCTTTGTCGAGCGTCGCGCGCAGGGCGATGAGGCGATCTACGTCGGGTGGGACTTCCTCGTAGGCCTTGATGATCTGCTCCATTAGGTGCCGGCCGTCCGGCGACGACTCACTGCTCGCGGCAATGGCCATCAGCAACCCGCGCTGTGAGTTCAACGCGCTGCGCGCGTCGGTATGCGCGCCCAATGGGTAAACGGCAGCACCAACCGCGCCGCCGAACGCGCTCCGGCCCGGCTGCCCGCCAGAGCGCAGTCGTATGCGAAATTGATCGAGTGTTTGTCGGCTGAGCACACGCCGAGTTTAACTCGGTCTGGGGAGATGTTCAACGGCTAACGCGCCTTACAGGAACAGTTCCGCGCTGGTCCCGCGCGCGTCCAGCTCGAACTCGATCTCTTGGATGGGTGGCTTGCTGTATATCCAGTGCACGCCGTAGCGGGCTGCCGAGCCGATGCGCGCGAACACCGCATCGTCGAGGTATCCCCCTTCGACATACGCGGTATAGAGATTGACCTGGGTCGCGTCGTCCCACGTCGTGCCCAGCGCACCCAGCGTCTGCGCGATGGCGTGCATGACGAACTCGGCCTTTTCGCGCATGGCATCTGGTGTGGTCTCGCCGACGCGCACGATGGACGCGCGGGCCGGCGGGCCGTCCTTCAATTCACCCACGCCGGAGATGATGAACGCCTTGCGGTCGTCGTGGTGCGTGCGCGGCGCGGTGTAGGTAAAGGCGAACAGGCCCGGCTCGCTCGGGGCGATGGCTGTCGGGAGCGGCGCGACGTTGGTGCGGGTCATCGTCGCGCGCCCGTCCTGCCGCAGGCCGTATTGGTCGAGCAGGGCAATGTAGGTTTTGTTGAACGTGCCGAAGCCTTCGAACGTGAGCGGCTGCGGCACGCGCACTTCTGCGCCGCACAGCGCGGCCATGGGGCGTCCGACGCTACTCAGGTGATGTCGAATGGCCTCGAACGCCTGGGCCACGGGGATCACATGGCGAAAGGTAGCATGGATCAGCGTGAATCCCGGATCGGCGATCACGCCACGGCAGTAGGTGCCGCTGCCTTCGAGGTAGGAGAAGTTGCCTTCGGGTCTGTGAATCATGGGTCTCTCTCGTGATGGATGTGGTATGCACTATAGCGCGTAGGACGTGAGGAGTACATTCGTGCATAGGGGCAAAATTTGCACGGTAGGGCGCGGACTCCGTTTTGCGCCTATGTATGCCGTGAATGGAGCAGCGCGCCCCCTAGCGAATACATCTGCCCCCGTTGTCGAGTGCACCCGACATAAGCCGCAGGACGCGGACGCAAGATGCAAAACGCAAGACGCAAGACGTATATCCGCCGCACGCCTCACGTGTGCCTCCCGCGCGCCTCGACGCGGAAGCGCTCGATGTTGCCGTTGTCGGCGACGGTGACGTAGGCCGTCCGGCCGTCCGGTCCGCCGAAGGTGATGTTGGTGCAGTGCGCCCCATGCAACTGCACTTCCAGCAACAGCTCGCCCTGCGGCGACACCTTGGCAACGGTGCCCTTGCCCCAGCGCGTGATGTAGAGGTTGCCTTCTAAGTCGCAGCGCATGCCGTCCATCGCGTAATCGGGGAACTGAATGAGCAGGCGCTTGTTGCTGATCTCACCCTGCGGCGAGAGGTCGTAGGCCCATACGTTGCGTTGTATGGTCTCGTTGACGTAGAGGGTGCGTCCATCGGGCGAAACTTCGATGCCGTTGGTGGTGCCCATCCCGGTTTCGAGTAAGACGAACCGGCGGTCGTGGCCGATGCGCCAGATCTGGCCGTCTTCGCGCGCCCAGCTCGGGTCGCTGGCGAACACGAGGTCGTCGTCGGTGATGCAGATGTCGTTGGGCTGGTTGGCCGTCGGCTCGTGCGCGTAGATGCTGATGGCCCGCGTCGTCATGTCCACTTTCAGAATGTTGTGGTTGGTGTAGTCGGCGATCAGCATGTCGCCCTGCGAGGTGAAGCGGATGCCGTTGCCGATGCTGCCGTTCGGCAGCTCGACGAAGATGCGACATTCGCCGTCCGGCGTGATCTTGCCGATGGTGCCCTGACGCGCGTAGTTCACGGCGTAGATGTTACCTTCGCGGTCGCAGGCCGGCCCTTCGATGCCGTCGGTGAAGCCGCCGCGCGGCGTGAACTCGGTTGCGATGTAGAGTGCTTCAGCCATGAATGCCTCCGTTTGATCCGCCGAGCAGGTCGGCGATGGCCACCGGCCGGCCGGACGCGATGCTTTTGTTTGCGCCGACGCCGATCAGGATGCTCATTGCGCCGGCGCGCGAGCCGGCCATGTGGCCGAGCGGATCGGGCATCGGCTTGCCGCCGAACAGCCGCTCCAGCAGCAGCGGGTCGCCGCCGCCGTGCCCGCCCTCGGCGGCAGCCACCTCGCGCACGGTCAGTTTGCCCTGCGCGTCGAAGAGTTTGATCATCTGCGGTTGCGCGCCGGCCAGTGGCCCGCTCTCGATCTCCTCCAGCTCCATGCGTCCGCCCGTGCCGGTGATGCTGGCGCGCCAGCCCTCGTAGGGCGAGTAGGCCACCAGCGAGTAGGCCAACTGTGCGCCGCCGGCGTAGCGCACACACACGCTCATCGTATCGTAGATGTCAATCTCGTCGCTGAAGACACACCGGTCGCGGAAGTAACCGTCGTATCGCTCGGCGTCGAAGTAGAGCGCCCTCAGCATCGGGTCGTTGGCGTAGTCCACGTAGAACTCGCACGTGCGGGCGTAGTCGCACGCGCTGCAACGCTCGCCGCGTTCGGCGCGCGTCGGGCCGTAGAACCGGCGCGCGCCAAAGGCGAACACGCGCTCCGGCTCGTCGTCCAGCCACCAGTTCACCAGATCGAAGTGATGCGTGCTCTTGTGCACCAGCAGGCCGCCGCTATTTTCCATGCGCCGATGCCAGCGCCGGAAGTAGTCCGCGCCGTGCCGCCGGTCGAGCATCCACTCGAAGTCCACGTTGAGCACCTGGCCCAGCGCGCCGGAGCGGATGATCTCCTTGGCCAGCGTGACGTAGGGCATGAAGCGGTAGTTGAAGGTGACGGTGACGGTTCTGCCGGTGCGCCGCTCGGCGTCTAGGATGGCGCGGCACTTCTCGTCGTCAATCGTCATCGGCTTCTCGGTGATGGCGTCGCAGCCGGCCTCCAGCGCGCGGATGATGTACTCGTGATGAAAGCGATCCACGGTCGTCACGATCACGCAGTCCGGCTTCGTCTCGCGCAGCATAGCATCGAAGTCGTCGAAGACCGGCGGATGCGTGGTGTGCTCGCTCAGCAGGCGCGCGCGATGCGGGTTCACGTCGAATACGCCGACGATGCGCGCGGCGTCGCAGAAGCGCCGGGCGATGGGGATGGCGAACATGCCGATGGCCCGGCTGCTCGCGCCGGCGAAGGCGAAGGATTTCATATTGCTTTGATTATGGCTGAAGGTCTATGTCCTCGTCGGCTATGGATGCAGTGCGCCTCGATCGGTGTGCGCGCATCGTCCGGTGCGTCGGCAAATTCGCGCGGGCGCAAATCGCTGTCACATACGCCTTGCCCAAGCCGCCGGGCATCTCCGCGCCGACCGGCGGCGTGATATCGGCTTCTGCAAAACCTGCTTCGATCATGGTGTCTTGTCGTCTCGGCCTTAGCAGTCAAAACCGTAAAGGTCTCGAAGGTCTTACGGGTCTACTGCCACCGCAACACGGCACACGCATGCGGCGGCAATTCGACGGTGACACACCCGTCGCGCACCTCATGCGTTTGCCTCGACCACATCTCGACAACGCGCGTGGGCGCAGCCAAGCCGAGCGCGGCGAAGTTGATCACGCGTTTCAGCGGCACATCCGACCAGTTGATGACCGTCAAACGATGCTCGTTCGGCAGCGACTGAAACCAGAGCGAAGCGCGCCGAGCGGCGCACAAATCGAGCGGTTGTGCGGCAACGCCTGTCGGCTTGATCACTTCGCCGATCACGTCGTACGCGGCTTCGTTTAGCTGTGTGATGCGGTCGCCGAGGAAGACGTTGCCGCCAGCCATCGCGACGATGCTGGCCCACGTGCGCGCCTCGTCCAGCGTGAACTCTGGCCCGCGCCGCCAGCGCGGTGGGTTGGGATGGTGAGCGTTCGGGTTGGTCACATTGATGACCGGCTCGAGCGATGTGTCTCTACCGCGCACGACGAGGAAATCGGGGTCGTTGATCCACACGCGCCCATGCAGCCAGTAGCTCCATTGCAGGTAGTCACACACCCACTCCACGTGCGTCCATTGGTTGTGGATGTCTATGCCGATGCGCCCGGAATCGGCGACGCCTGCGCCGGCTTCGGGTGGCAAGCTGCACCCGAGGATGTGACTGTCCTCCGTCACACACTCCCGCACGATCTCGAACAAGCGCCTCATTGCGTCGTATGGCCCGAAGTCGGCGCGATGAAGACGCTGGTTGATACATAGGTCGTTCAGAAAGTCAATCTTGAAGAATCGAAAGCCGAGCATGTACAGGCGCGTGAACAGATTGCGCACGAACGCCTCCCCATTGGGACTAGTGGGGTCGAGCACATAGTGTCCTTGCACGTGCGAAGCGATCGGATCGCCGTGCTGATTCTTCAGCAACAACTCCGGCCGCCGCAGGCCCGTCTTCGAATGCGCATGCACCTGAATGGGCGCGGTCCAGATGCCGGGGATGAAGCCGCGCTGCCTGATTTCGCGCACGACGCGTTCGAGGCCTCCGGGAAAGCGATAGTTCGGTTCCCATTCGCCCCACAGGTGCTCCCATCCCATGTCCAACACGATGATCTTCACGTGAGCCGACAGAAGCGGGTGACGACGAATGGCGTCCATGTTCTCGATCAGATCCTCGAGCGAGATGCTGGAGAAGTAGTAGTCCCATGAGTTCCAACCGACCGGCGGCCGGGGCAGCGTGCGGCGGGGCAGATGTCCCGCATACGCATCGAGCGCGTCGCGCGCCGATTTGTTGGCGCACACCCATGTCTGCTCGGACTCCCAGCGCGTGCGCGGGGCGGCACTCGCGGCGAACTTCGTGGTGGAGGTGAACTTCAAACCGGCGGCATCATGCGAAACGGAATACCAGTGCGCGTGCGTCTGCGGGAAGCGTGTGCCGAGGAAGAGGCCTGGTCGCGCCTCATCCTGAAAGGCGCCACGCAACACCTTATCTATGCGCGCGCCGGGTGTATTACTGAGCTCGCGCACGCGAAAGAGGCCGACGTGGTCAATGGACTCGCCGAAATTCGGTACCCACCACTCGGTCAGGTCGGCGGTCTGCGGTGCATACGTGACGATGAGGTTGGTGATCTCGGCGCAATGAAAGGGTTCGTCACACTCAACGACGAGTTGTACCCAGTAACCCTCTCGCTCCGACGTGAATGTCCACGCGATGCGCAGCGGGCCAGACGAACCGAGGCAGTGCAGCGCGGCACCGTCATGCGCCACCGTCCAGTCGAAGTCGGTGAGCGAGTAGTTGCGCTCATCGTCCTTCAGTCTGAGTTGAAAGGACAGGTCGTGGACGCCTTCGCCAACGGCTTCGGAGATGTGAAGACGTTCAGCGTTGAGTGGTGTAGTCACTGTGCTTAGCCAAGCACCAGAAGCCAGGCGCGACCCAAAACCTGGATCCCGCCTGTGCGGGAATGACAGCGCACGGCCCATGACCGGCAACTCAAGTCGCCCGTTTCGCCTCCGCCACCTGCTGGACGGCAGCCATGTGCACCGCACGGCATGCCTCGATCGTCGGCGCCCACGGCGCCATCAGAAAGCCTTTGAGCCGCTCCGGCGCAATGACACGCCGGCAATGGGCTACCGTAGCAGCGAAGTTTGTCGGCATGGACCAGTTGCTGCCGGTCGGGACTTGATCGAACCCGTGCCTTTCGAGCAGTTCATAGGTTCTGGCGGCGTGAGCGAGATAACGGTCGCTGTGCGGCACGTCATTGCGCCGGCCCGTGAAGTCGTCCTCGTAGTACCAGTTGCTCTGCAGCACGCTTTTGGGCATGTGCCGCAGCCATACTTCCTGGTGATCCCAGATCATGTCGCTCCAGATCCACGCCCGCGCGTTGTGCTTCTCCACCTGATCTACCAGAAACTGAAAGTCGTGCCAATACAGTTCGTGCTGGCGGATGATGGCGATGTTGAAGTGCGTCTGGTTCTCGGCCGTTTCTTCGTCCATGCCGATGTGAAAGAGGCGCGGCGAATCGAACAGCTCGCATACCTCGCCGATCAGGTTGGCGCACACCTCGTAGTATTTGCGTGTGCTGACCATGCGCGAGTATTCCTTGAGCCAGGCATCGTGGCTAGTCGAGAAGTTGAGCTTGGGAATCGGCTCGAGGCCGAGGCGTCGCAGGCGCGCCAGTTCTGTCTTCAGCTCGTCGCGGCTCCATGCGTCGGGCAAGGCGATCTCCGGATGCGTCTCATATTTCACCGCATCGCCCAGGTCTATGACGACCATATTCATCCCAGCGCGCGCCATCGCCGCTGTGACGTCGTCCCACACTGCGCGGTCGAAGAACATCTTTTCGTGAAAGGCCCAATAGCGTGGCAGGTCTGGCGCGTTGCGATCCGGCCACATGTTGAAGCTCAGATGAAGTAGGTTTGCCCAGATGAGATCGGTCATGAGTCTTGAGTTTTAAGTTTTGAGTTGTGCGTCGCCAATCATCAATCATCAATCATCTTTCACGTGGGTTCTTCGTCTCAAGATAGCTCGCAGGAAGCGCACCCAGTTGCGAAACATGATCTTCTCGATGTCGTCTTGGCCGTAGCCGCGCTCGGCCAGCAGGCCGGCTAGCTTCTGTAGGTCGGCGATGGTGTCCAAGTCGCGCGGGGATTGTTCGCGCCCGAAGCCGCCGTCCAAGTCCGAGCCGATACCGGCGTGGTCGGCGTTCCCGGCCAACTGGCACACGTGGTCAATGTGATCTACGACCTCGCGCATCAGCACCGGATTCGGCTCGGTCAGGTTATTCATTGCCGCCCACTGCCAGCCGTCGCGCACCATCACCACGTCGAACGATGCGCCGATGACGCCGCCGCGCGCGATGATGAGCTTGAGCTGTTCGTCGCTGAACTGGCGCTGCATGCGGGCAATGGCGCGGCAGTTTTGGTGGCTGGCCAGCAGCGGGCCGTCGTAGACGCGCACGGCTTCCCAGAACGCCTCGTCACTGAGGTGCGTGCAATCGAGTGCGATGCCCAGCCGGCGCATCTCGCGGAGCAACGCCGGGCCGATGCCTTCGGTGAGTCCGCGCGTAGTGCCGGTACCACCGGCGTATCGGTTTGGCCCGTAGTGCGCCGGGCCGAGCAGGCGCAAACCCATCTCGTGCCAATACGCCAGCTCATCCGGCGTGGTGATCGGGTCGGCGCCCTCCATCGAGATGACGAAGCCGAGCGGTGGCACCCGCACCCCCTGCTCCTCTCCCTGGGGGAGAGGAGTCGGGGTGAGGGCCGACCATTCCGCCACATGCCGCTCGAGCTGCTCGACGGTTTCGATCACGCGCACCTCGCCTTGCTGCTCGAGCGCGCGGTAGTAGGCGAGCTGGCCTTTGGCGATGGCGTGCGCCTGCGCCATCGAGCCATATTCGATGCCCGGCGCAGGACGTCCCGAAGCCCGCGCCAGCAGCGTGGCGAAGCTGAGGAAGACGCGCCCGCGGTGCATGTCGGGCAGTGCGACGGTGTTCATCGCCCGGCCCTTGCCGGTCATCGGCGCTTCGATTTGCCGGATGACGTGTACGGGCAGTTGCAGATCGCGCTCATAGGTCAGCGCATTCCAGGCGAGGTCGAGGTGAGCGTCGGCGATGAGCATGTGTGAATCACTTGATCGTAATCATGTGTAATGGCTTGTTGAAACCGGTCGCTTGCTCCCACGTGTCTCGATTGGCGAGTTGAATGCTGTGTTCAGCGCGGTTGGCAAGCGCAGGCGCCGGATCTGGTAGGTTGAGCGTCATCTCGTAGCGACCTGATTCGATGTTAGCAGGAATGCGGACCGAGTTGTACGAGAAGCGCGGGATGACTTTGATGCCGGCCCGGCGTACGGCATCGAAGCCCCGCTGCAGCTGCTTCAGGAAAGCGTCCGGCAGCGGCCTCTCGTGATAGACGTCAAGCCGGATGTATGTTCGCGCAAGGGTAAATCCCTTCTGTCGCATCCACCGAAAGTCATCGTCGTTGATGAGGTCAATGTTGTCGTGAAAGCCGCGTTCCGGGTTCAACAATGACGCGTCGGTAGGTGCGTAGCGAATGAGGATGTGCGAAGGCCATGCGGTCGCTGCAAAGGCGATCTGCGCTGAACGTGTAGGTGGTGACGCAGGCGTTTGTCCGGCGCAGACGGCGATTAAGCAAACGAAAAGCGCGATCTTCAAACGCTTCATAGCGGGTTCACTCACTTGGCGCGCAGATGCACCTGTTCGGCTTCCAAGCGAGCGCGCTTCAATGCGACTTGCAGCTCATCATCCAGCCCCAACGTTTGGTTGTTCACAACGCAGTTGCGCGCAGCGCGAACAGCAGTAACGACATCTTCATCCACTGGGCCACGCCACCAGTCGATGCTCTCGCCATACCACCATGTATATATGTCGCACGACGACAGGGCGTGATAAAGGTTGTGCTGTAACCAGCGCAGGCGATCGTCGCGGCTCAGAAACTTGCCGAAGAAGGGCGGCTTACCTTGTCCTTCGAACCACGCATCGAACGACTCTGCGAGCAGGTAATAGTCGTAATAGGTTGCGCTGGCGATGCGCACGTGCTGGTCGTATTTTGTGCCGATGCCCGGCACGAAGTCGGCTAGGGCGTGGCGGGCATCTTCGCGAATGGACTTCGCCGCAAGCGCATATTCCGAAGCAGCAGTGTAGTAGTAAGCATGCTCGTTGCCGTCGTGGATCGTTACGCCTGGTAGCGCAACATCGAGCATGCCAGCGAGGAAGAACGGCAACAGGCCATAGCGCCGGTCATGCAGCTCGCGCTTGCGCACATCGAGCGAGACGTAGGGCTTCCACAGGCACAACGGCAGGTGATTGACGAGGAAGAGCGAGATGACGGCAGCATGGGCAACTCGGCTTGCACCGTTTGCATGAACGACGCGCCGCGCTTTCGCAGTTGCGCGGCGTAGTCGTCGAACGTGCGCCCGGCGCCGTCGCGCGCAGAGAGGAAGCTGTACTTCCACAGCTCGGTCACGTTGTAGGGCTCTGGATCGAACAGGATGCCTTTCATTCCGGCCGCTCGTGCGATGTGCGCAAACGTTTGTGCATTTCGCAGCGTGCATTCCCAGTCGGCCTCGCTGAACCAGTCGTAGCCCTGATCTGCCGTGCACCACATTAAGAGCCTATCTCTAAACCTCGCATTTGCGCCAACAGATGATGGCGCAGGCGAAAAACAGCAGGGACAGATAATTGCTCGCCTTCTTCTCCCAGCGAATCAGCAACCGACGAAAGCGATTGAGCCATGAATGAGTCACTTCGACCACCCAGCGGCGCGACTTGCGTCGGCCCGGCTTGCGCCGGCGTTTTTTTGGGCGTTCTCCTTGTCCGGCACATGGATTTCGTAGCCATGTGCCTGCGCCACCTGACGGCAGGGTTCGCCGCTGTAAGCTTTGTCCAGACACAGATTCTGCGGGACGGTTTGCGGGTCAGGTCGCTCCACCGGCATGGCATCCAGCGTGGACTCCAGCAACGCGCTATCCGGCGTGTTCGCCCCGCTGACCACGATCGACAACGGCACACCCTGCTCATCCACCAACAGACTGCGCTTGACGCCCCTTTTGGCGCGATCCGTAGGGTTTTTGCCTGTCTTTTCGCCCCCCAGCGGGGCCTTGGTCATCGCCCCGTCGCCCGCTTGCCACTTCCAGGCGATCCCTTTGACCTCGTCATACTCCGCCAAACCCGCCTGCCACATGCGCTTGAAGACGCCCGCCTGCACCCAGCGCTGAAAGTAGCGATGGACTGTCTTTCCCGATCCATACTCTTTCGGCATGGCGTTCCACGGAATGCCGGTTCGCAGCGCGTACAAGATGCCGGTCATGGTCTTGCGCCGGTCTGCTGCCGGCCGCCCACCGATGTGTTTGCGCTGCCGTCCGCGTCCGCGATAGCGCGACTTCGGTTGGGGCAACAACGGTTCAATGCGCGCCCACAGACTATCAGACAGCTCCCAACTTGCAACGTCGGCGTATCGCGTCCCACTGGTATTATCCATATCCCTATTATGGCTCGTTCCGTAAGTTTAGAGATAGGTTCTAAGCCATTGCTTTACGGAAGTTCAGATCGTCCAAGGGTGGGCTGTTGCGCAATGTAAGGTAGTGGATGATCGTCGTCGGTCCAGAGACCAGCCGCTGCTTGAGGGTATCGTCTGACTGGATACGGGCCAATTCTGCAGCAGGGTAGTCAACGACGTAGTCGAGTTCGCCGGATTCCCATCGCAACACACCTTGCTGCGGTGCGACGTTCTGGAAGATCTCGATCCAATCTACGAATCCCTTGTCGGGCAAGTGGTAGCCTTCGAAGCGTTCGAAGGTGATCTTTTCGCCCGCTTTCCACTCGACAAGCTTGTATGGTCCGGTGCCGATGACGATCTTCGTGCCCCAGTCTTCGCCAGCTGCTTGGATCGCTTTCTTCGGAGCAACGCCCACTACGGATACAGCCAAATTGGGCACCAGCGTGGGTTGTGGTGCGTCCAGGTTGATCTCGAGCGTGTAATCGTCCTTGGCGACAATGCCGGCGACTTCTTCAGCTTTGCCTGCGGTGAAGTCCACCGCACCAGTGACGTTGTCGAAGTAGCCGGCGGCAGAGGCAATGGTCGGTAACAGTGAGCGCTCGATGCTGAACTTGACATCTTCGGCCTTCATCTCACTACCATCGTGGAACTTGACGCCTCGCTTCAACGGGATGATGACTCTCAGGCCATCGGCGCTGACCTCTGGCATGCTAGCAGCCAAATTGGGGATGAGGTTGAGATCGTTGTCGTAGACGTATAAACGATCATATAGCAAAAAGGTCGAAGCCCACCAATCTACGTAGCCGTATGCTTGAGCTACGTCGAGCGTCGTGAAGTCGTCCGAGTGCGCCAGACGGAAGGTGCCGCCGCGCTTTTTGGTGCTTGCGGGTGCTGCGATAGGCGCTTCAACCGCCGGTGCAGGCGTCTCTGATGGTGCTGGACTGGGCGGCGCACCTGGCTGCGCCGTTGGTGCACAAGCGCTCAACAGCATGACGCCGGATGCAAAGCCGATGCCTTTCAGCAAGTTTCGGCGGCTGATGGCGCGGCTACGTCTGTGTTTTGAATCGTGCAACATTCTTTTTACCTCCTTTTGATTGATTCGTACTTGCACTCGTTGGTGGTATCTCAGCTCGGCTACGGTCTCGCATGTTATTCGCGGTAGTCTCGAGCGAACACCCGTTACATGGCCAGATTGGCTTGAATCACCTGAACAGGGTCTCAACTCCCCAGGCGAATGCGTGGATCGAGCCGCGCGACAACCAAATCGGCGATGAGGTTGCCAACGCCGACCAAAATCGCAGCCATGAATACGCTGCCCATCACCACCGGCACATCGCGGTTGTTCACTGCCTGCAAGACCTGCAGCCCGATCCCTGGGTAGTTGAAGACGGATTCCACCAGCACGATTCCTGTGAGGAGATAAGCAAAGTCCAGGCTGGCCAGCGTCACTACTGGAATGAGCGCATTAGGCAGGACATGTCTGATAGCCGTGCGTATGGCAGTGAGGCCTTTAGCGCGCGCGGTGCGTGCGTATTCGGCCGAAACTTGGTTGAGCACGTTTGTGCGTAGAAAGATTACATAGCCGGCTGCAGTGGGCAGCGCCACGCTGAGCACGGGTAGGATCAGATGCTGAAGCGTGCCATGGCCGCTGAGCGGCAACAATCGCATGCGGAAGCCGATCAAATAGACCAGCATCAGCGCGAGGAAGAATGCCGGCACAGCGATCATCAGTGTGCAAGCCGCGATGATGAAGCGATCCAGAACGGTATTGCGTTTGATAGCAGCAAGCATGCCCAATGGCAGCCCGATGGCCAGAGAGGCGATCATGATCAAAACAGCTAACAACAGCGTGTTCGGGAACTTCTCGAAGAGTAGCTCGCGCACAGGCCGCTTGTAGTAATAGCTGTCACCCAGATCGCCTCGTAGTACGTGGCTGAGATAGGTGAGATATTGGATAGGCAGCGGTTTATCGAGGTTGTAGCGCTTGCGCACTGCTTCTACCATGCGAGGCTCTGGCTCTGCGCCTGGCCGGCGCGGCGCGAGCATAAGCGCCGGATCGCCGGAGGCAAAAATCAGACCGTATGCCAGCGCAGATACGGCCAGCATTGTGACCAAAACGAAAAGCAACCGGCGCAGCAAATACTGGGTCATGCTCATTCACCTCTTGCTCGACACGGTTGGATCGAGTGCATCCCGCAGACCGCTTCCGATCAAGTTAAAACACACGACGGTGATGACGATGGCCAGTCCCGGCGCGATAACTTGAAGCGGCGCAGCGCGATAGAAATTGATGCCGACTTGAACCATGTTGCCCCACGTCGGCGTGGGTGGCGGCACACCTAAGCCCAGGAAGCTCAGGCTAGCCTCTGCAAACATCGCGGGTGCCACTCCTAGGCTGATGTAGATGATGATCAACGGCAAAATGTGGGGCAAAATGTGACGCGTGAAGATGCTCGTCATTGGTGCGCCCAGGCTGCGCGCTGCTGTCACGAATTCGCGTTCGCGTAACGAAGATACTTCTGCGCGGAAGACGCGCGTCGGTGCCGCCCAACTGAGCAGCGCGATCACGATGATGGTAAGACTCAGGCTGGGTTTGGAAAGCGATACGAACAGCAGGATGACGAACAGCGTAGGCAAGCTGAGCACGATATCCACCAGCCGCATGATGAGCATATCAACGCGCCCACCGGCCAGCCCGGCGACACTGCCGACGACTACACCGATAAGGACTGCGATGCCGCTGGCCGTCAGGCCGACTAACAGCGCTATGCGTCCGCCGTAGATCAAGCGTGTGAGCATGTCGCGACCATAGCCGTCGGTACCCAGTGGGAACTTCTCTGATGGGCCGACTGGCATACCGTCCTTTAGCCCCTCACGCCGATATTGCTGAGCTGGGTCGTGCGGGCTAATGACAGGCGCAAGCACGCTAGTCGCGATAATCAACAGTAGAACGATAGCGGCAGCCACGCTGACGCGATTGCGCAGGTAGCGCCGCGTCGCCATCTCCCACCAACTTAGAGACGCCTTTCTGAACTGCGCCTTGAAAGCAGTGGAGTCCGGCACTTCCGATCTAGAGCTTGCGACGTTCACCAGTAGTGGTCATCTCGCGCGTGCATACTCACATCCCCGCTAGCACCTTCTGCGCAACGCGCACGGCGTGGTCAATATCGGCTTCCGTATGTGCGGCGCAGAGATACCACGTGCCGCGGCTGAGGATGCGCACGCCCTCCTCCTGCAACCCGTACACGAACCGGCCGAGCTTGGCTTTGTCGAACGCGAACGTGTCGCGCATGTCGCGGGCGCAGGGCAACGACGTGAACGCCAGGTTGAGCACCGGCCCTGGTCCCTGCACCAGCACGTCGTGGCCGGTCTCGCGGGCGGCTGCGCGCAGGCCGGCCTGTAACCGCTTGCCCAGCCGGTGCAGCTTGTCATGCACGTGCTCACGTTGCATCACTGCGATGGTCGCTTTGGCTGCGGCGACGCTGGGATTGCCGGCGTTGACTGTGCCGGCGTGGATCACCTTGCCGTCGGCGATCGCTTGCATCCAATGATGCTTACCGACCAACGCGCTGATCGGATAGCCGTTGGCCATGGCTTTGGCGAAGACGGCGAGATCGGGTGTAACGCCGTAGTAGGCCTGCGCGCCGCCCAAGTGCACGCGGAAGCCGGTGATCACTTCGTCGAAGATCAGCGCGATGCCGTAGCGGTCGCACAGCGCGCGCAGGCCCTCCAAGTAGCCGGTCTGCGGTTCGATGCAGCCGGTGTTGCACATGATCGGCTCGGTGATGATGGCCGCGATTTCGTCGTGATGCCGTGCGACCGTTTGCTCGACGAGCGCCAGGTCGTTCCACGGCAACAGGATGAACTCATCGTGCGCGTTGGTGGGTAGCCCCTGCGTCCAGGGCGATGGAATCGGTGCCTCGCGTGGGCCGAGCGCCTCCGGCGAAGCGCCGTTGATGCCAAAGGCGACGTTATCGAACCAGCCGTGGTAGTGTCCCTCGAAGCGGATGAACTTCTGCCGGCCGGTGACGGCACGCGCCACGCGCAGCGCAGCGTGGTTGGCTTCCGAACCGGTGACGCTGAAGCGCACCAACTCGGCGCAGGGAATGATCTCTTGCAGCTTCTCGGCCAGCTCGATTTCGGCGAGATGCAGCGCAGCATACAGTTGTCCATCGCGGCCGGCGCGTTCTACCGCCTCCAACACCTCAGGGGGGCTATGGCCCAGCACCATCGGTCCCTGGCTCAGCGCGAAGTCGAGATACTCGTTTTCGTCGGCGTCCACCAGCCGGGCGCCGTGTGCGCGCACGTAGACGAGGGGGTGAGGCGCGTTGCTTTTGCGGAATTCGCTGGACACCCCGCCGGCCAGCGCGCGCTGCGCGCGTTCGAATAGTGCGCGCGATCTGTCGTGGTTGCGCATGCGCGCTACACGCTAGCATGAAGGCCGAGGAGATGAAAAGAAGCGCTTGTGTCGCGTGAAGAAACACTTAAACTACGGCGCATGAAGCGCGGATCGCACAACGCCTCCTCGGCCTACGTGATCAAACCGGTGTTCAAAGCGCTGCGCGTGCTCAAGTGCTTGGGCGACGCAGGGCGCGAGCTGCCGCTGGTCGAGATTTGTCGCCTCGTCGGCCTGCCCAAGCCGACGGTCTACAAGTACCTGCAAACGCTGAAGGCAGCCGGCTTCGTGCTCTACGATCCCGAGTGCGAGTGCTACTGGCTCGGGCCGAATGCGTGGTCGCTGGGCCGCACGGTGGATCCCAGCTTGCGCGTGCGCGAGGTGGCTCGACCGATCATGCAGCAGTTGCGCGACCGGTTCGGCGAGACGATCAACCTAGGCGTGTTGCACGGCGACGAAGTGGTGTATTTGGAGATGGCAGTGAGCCGGCAGGCGCTCCGGTTGCAGGCCACCATCGGCGCGCACGATCCGGCCTACAGCACGTCGCTAGGCCGGGCGATGATCGCGTTTCTGCCGAGGGAAAGATGGGCGAAACACATTCCGCGGCGGTTGCAGCCGCGCGCCCCGCGCACGATCACCTCACACGAAGCGCTGCATGCCGAGTTGTTGGCCACGCGCAGGCGCGGCTACGCGATCGAGCGCGAGGAGAACGAGCCGGGCGCGCTGTGCATCGGCGCGCCGATCTTCGACCAGGACGGGAACGTCGTGGCAGCCATCAGCCTGTCGGCGCCGGCCTCTCGCATCAGCCCGGCCCACGAAGGCGAGGTGGCCGAAGCCGTGATGCGCGCTGCGCGCGACATTTCCGGCCGGCTGGGCTATGCCCCCAACTTACCGCTCACTACGCATCGCGCGTAACTCACAGCCCATTGCTCACAGCTCATCCAACGGATACACCGGTCGCTTCAGCCGCCTGAACGGCAGCATGCGCACGTCGTTGGCGCATGGGCCGGGCGTGTTGACGATGTAGCTGGCCTTCGCGATTGGGTCATACGCCTGACGGTGCGCCACGGCCGCCTTGATGTTGATGACGAAGAGATCTTCGGGGTTGATGCCTTGGCTGCGCCACTGCGCCCGATCCATCGGCGCCGTCTTGATGCTGTTCAACAAAATGGTCGCGCTGCCGCCCTGTGGAGAGGTCGCGCGCACGACGGCCGTCGGCCCCATGTCGTGATGCAGGCCGCCTACGGCCATGTGGCTGTGCGGGTCTTCGAGCGTGAATTTGCCGTCGCTCTTGGAGATCAGCTCGACTTCCAGCTCGATCGGCTGTGCGCCGACCACGCCGCTCTTGTTGCCGACGCGCACCCGCTTGCGTTCGCCGGGCTGCAGCGGCCACACCTCGCGCACGGCTTCGGGATCGGCGATGGCGACGCCGGCGTTTCGTATGCCGCGTTCCAGCAACCCCTGCAGCACGATCGTCAAATCGCCGGGCGCGCCGCCGCCGATGTTGTCGGCCGGCTCGACGATGAGCACCGGGCCTTCGGCGTGCTGCTGCACTCGATCGAGCGCCTCGTCGAGCGAGAGGCCGATCGGCAAGGCGTGATGCTTGTGCGCCATGGCAATCTCGCTCAGCGTCCGCAGTTCGCGCCGGGCGACCTCCGGATCGCCGACCGTCACCGCGGTAAAGCTCACGCCAGCGTTGGGCATGTCGGCATAGGCGAATCCGGCGAAGACGTTGACCGCGCGGATGTCGGGGTGCGCCGCTTCGATCTCCCGCGCGCGTGCTTCCAGCAGCGCCATCGGCTCGAACGCCGTGCCGGTGGCCGTGGGCGGCAAGATGAGCGGCGGGCGCTCCCAGACGGTCACTGCGCGCCGGCCAGCATCCATCAGGTCGTCCAGCAAACGCGCCGAGAATTCGGCCATCGCCTTGCCGTCGGTGTGCGGATTGTGGCGATAGGCGACGAAGGCGTTGCTGTGCGCGGCCATCTGCGCGGTGGTGTTGCCGTGCAGGTCGAGCACGCCGCCGATGAGCGCATCGGCGCAGGCCGGTAGCGAGCGGATGCGGCGCAGCAGCTCGCCCTCGACATCGGGTTGCGACTCGCTAACCATCGCGCCGTGCATGTCCAGCCAGATGCCGTCTATACCGGCGCCGGTCTCGCGCGCCGCAACCTCGGCGAAGGCTTCCCACCAGCGTTCGATCACTTCATCGGCAACCATCCCTGCCGGTTGCGCCGACATGTGAATCGCCGGCAGGACGCGCCAGCCGCGCGCCTTCGCCACGGCCAGCCCGCCGGCCAGGCATGAGGCGTCGCCGTCGGCCTGCCAGAGTTCGTCGCCCTGCAGCACATGAAATCGGTCGAGGGTGGTTTTGGCCGGCACAAAGGTGTGCGTTTCATGCAACAGGCCGGCGATGATGACGCGCTTGGTCATGGTGGGTGTCAGGTGTCAGGCATCTGACATCTGACATCTGACATCTGGACTCTGTGATCTGTTTTCTGGCATCAATTGGGCCGGACGGGTTGCCAGGTGGCGAACTCGCGCACGAAGCACACCACCTCGCGCGTCGCCGTCGCCAGGATCTGCTCGCCCTTGTCCGCCGTCGCCAGCTCAGGATGCCCCAGCGCGCCGGTCTGGGTGATCTGGTCGAACGACGTGCCGACCATCACACGGCTCGAGTCAGATGCATCCGGCGTCCAGAATTCCGAGGGATAGGTGTAGTACGCGCCGCGCGCCAAGTCCATGTGCACCAGCGTCGGCCGGATGCGCAGGATGGCGCTGGTTTCCAGCTCGCAGGCATGAGTCACGAACTTCTGCTGCAGCGCTTCGATCTGCGCGATCTGTTCGCGGGCAATCCCGCCGAACCAGCTCGAGAACGCCATGAACAGATCGGGGTGCTCCTTGTAATGCTGGAGTTGCAGTTGCTGGATGGCCATCATGGCCGGCACTTCATTGCCGCCGTGGGCGTTGAGCATGAAGATGCGCCGGAAGCCGGCAGCGATGATGCACGACAGCATCTCCTTCAATACTTCGGTGTAGAGCGGCGCGCTTAAGCTGACGGCGGCGAAGGGCAGGTGATGGTGCGACGCGCCAACCCATAGCATGGGCAGAAAGAGCGCCTCGTCGCCCAGCTCGGCCTCGGCCCGCCGGGCGATCTCGCCGCCGATCATGCTGTCGGTGAGCAACGGCAGGTGATGCCCGTGCTGCTCCAGCGAGCCGGTGGGGAAGACGACGACTTTGCCGGCCTGCGCCTGCGCCCGCAGGGCCGGCCAAGTAAGTTCTCCGTACTGCATAGTGCAACCAGATTGGATGCGTTCGCGCGCCGTGTCAAGTGGTTGCGGTGTCGGGCAGAGAAATAGCGTCGGCGGAACCTAGACGTTCCGGCAAGGAACGGTGTCTGCGTTTTATGGGGATTTGAATTCTGTGAACGCGCAGCGGTAGTGCCGCACGGCGTCAGGGTCGAGTTCGACACCCAGCCCGGGCCCGGTTGGGAGCGGCAGTGTGCCATCCTCGTACGGCCAGTCCCACGTGACCAGCGTGTGTTCGCGGATGTAGGCACTTTGCAAGTCCGACGGCATCGTGCAAGCGCGTGCAGCGGCCGCAGCATGCAGCACTGCTGCTTGTCCCACGCCCAGCTCCAGCGACGAGCCGTGCCAGCAGCAATAGCCGGCGACCTCGACGGCGTGCGCCATCGTCATGAACTCGGCCACGTAGCCGCTGCAGTTGAAGTTATCCGCATAGCCATGTTGCAGTCCGTGCTTCAGCACCTCCATCGTGCGCGCATGCAACACCAGCGGCGTCGCCGTCGCCTGGCGCGCTCGCTGCCACATCTCCGGCTGCTCCCATGGGAACGGGTCCTCGATGCGCAGATTGGAGAAGGCCTCCAACTGCTTGAGCGTGTGCAGCGCATCGTGTGGGCTGAGCCACTGCCACATTGGGTCAATCGTCACGCCGAAGTCGTCGCCGCCAGCTTCCTTGATGGCGCGCACCTGCGCGATTGTTGGGTCACCGAGCTTCGATTTCATCTTGATGCCCCGAAAGCCACGCGCCCGAGCCTGCGACACGATGCGGCGCAGGTCCTCCGGCGTCTGTCGGCCGCACCAGGCATCCACCGGCACGCGCTCGCGCGCCGGCCCGCCGAGCAAGTCAACCATGCGGCAGCCGTTGCGCTTGCCCATCCAGTCGTAGAGCACCATCTCGAAGGCGTAGGTTACCGGCGAGGGCGAGTCGTAGAGCGCCGGCGGATGGCTGGTCAACAATCCCCAGCGCCGGCCGTAGCGAAACGTCGCCGGCAGCACGCCCAAGTCCAGCCCCCGCAGGCGAAGGCCGATGAGTTGCTCCAACCAGGGCGCGATCTCCACGATCGTCGGCCCACGCCCGACCTCGCCCAGCGCAACGATGCCGTCGCTCAGGCGAAATTCCAGCAGGACGATCGGCTTCTCGTCCCATGCATCGGCGAAGCGCCCCAGCGATGGGCTGTCCACCGCGCCGGCTTTGCTGGGGACGATGACTTCGTGCGCCCGGATAGATTCGATGTGAGTCTCTTTCACAACACTTTTTACACAGCGATTGGCAATCGCGCGCTACGCGAAGCACAGTCGCCCTTCGGCGATGGATGACCCGGTCCCCGAGGGCAGACTTTATTTTGGTTTGCCCGCGACTTTGAGCTGCTGGGCAGAGTGTAACCTGCGCCTTTCATTCGGACATCGCCTCGACCGGATAGCGCCACACCTCGCCGCCGAGCGTGACGGTCCACAGCGCGGCGCGCTCCGCGAACAATCCGACCACCGGCACATCCACCAGTGCGCTTCCCACCGGCCAATGCGCGCCGGTTGCGCTTAGGTAGATGACGCCACGATTGCTGGCCAGGAAGGTTGCTTCGCCGTGCGTTGCAACAGCGGTGAACGCGATGCCGGGCTCGACGTTGACGCGGTATACCTCGGTCGAATATCCCTGGACGATATATGCCTGTGCGATGGCGTTCTGCGCTGCCAGCACCACCCGGTTGCCTGCGACCAACAGACAGGCCAGCGGCGCGCGCAAGCCATCCAGCGCCATCAGCATGTGCCAGGCCGATTCATCTTGATAGGGCAGCACAAGGACGGGCAGGCGCCACACTTCAGCACTGAAGCTCGGCGCATCGCCGGCGCCCGCAGCGGCGATGCGCAGCACGAACAGGCTGCCCGCCGGCGTGAGATGCAGCGCAGCTACGGCGCCTGCGCCGGGCAACGCCAAGGTGTGCCAAGGCAGGCCGGCGCCGCCTACCTTGCACTGCCCGAACCGCGTGCCGATCAAACACACGCCGTCGTGGGTGAGTGCCAGAGCGGTGATTGTGTCGTCATCGTCGAGCGACGGTTGGCCGGGCAGGGGCAGCAGGGCGCGCGCGTCGGCATCCCAAGCCAGCACGCGCCGTTCCGTCGCTGCCATGAACGCCGTCGGGCGTGATGCAGGGTTGGCCGTGACGCACACGAGCGCATCGTCCACAGCAACCGGACGCCACGCTACGCCGTCGTCGGAATATGCAACGCTGCCCAGCGCATCGGCTACCAGGAAAGCGCCATCGCGGGTGTGCGCGGCGAGGGGCGGCGTATGCGCGGTCGGCCCTTCGTGAGCGCGCTGCCAGGTGCGCCCACCGTCGTCGCTGCGCCAGATGCCGCTGTGCACGGTCCCGCACAGCACAACGCCGTTTGCGGCATAGGCCACCGCCAGTGTCGGTTCTTCCAGCCCGGTCGGCTGCCATTGCAGATCGGCACCGGCGCGGAAGATCCCCCGCGTCGTGCCGGCCAGCAACGTGCCGTCGCACGCCGCAAGGCAGTTCACTTCCATTCCCTCCAAGCCGCAGGGCAACCATTCGTCACCCTCCGTGAGCCGGAACACTCCGGCTTCCGTGCCCGCGAGCAGGCCGGCTTCGGTGAAAGCGATGCACTGCACAGCGGCGTCGGGCAGGCCATACCCTGCCTCGCGCCAGGCCCGGCCGGCGTTGCGCGAGCGATATAGCCCGCCGCTGGCGCTGCCGGCCAGGACGATCTCACTCTTGGCGAAGTCGGGCGCGCAGGCGAGGCACAGAATTTCGACGTCCAGCAGGCCGAAGTTGGCGCTCTGCCAGCTTGCGCCGCTGTCCATCGAGCGGTAGATGCCCTCGTCGGTCGCCGCGAAGAGTGCCATGTTGCCGTTTTGGTTAAGCGCGCTGGTAAGTGCATTGATTGGGCCGAAGCCCCAGGTATCCAGCGCCTGCCATCGTACGCCGCCGTCGGTGGAACGCATGAGCGCGCCGGCTTGCGTGGCGGCGCGCGCTGTGCCGTGTGGGTCGAACGCGACGCCGCGCGTGGCGACGTATCCCATGTCTCCGGCGCGTTGCCAGGTGCGACCGCCGTTTATCGAGCGAAACAGGCCGGCGTAGGTCGCAGCCAGCGCAAGCCCGTCGTCTTCGAAGCGTGGAGAGAGCGCGAGGCTGTGCACGGCGCCGCCCATCCACGCGCCGATGCGAGACCAGTCCGCCGCCAACATGATTTGGCACTACCCTTTGAGCGCACCCACGGTGATACCCTCGGTCAAGCGTGCTTGGTAGATCGCATAGACGACGAAGGTTGGCACGAGTGTGATGACGAATCCGGCGAACATTGCGCCCCAGTCGGTCTGGTATTGGGAGCGCTGAAGCAAATTGGCCAGTCCGAGCGGCAGCGTTTTGAGTTCATCGCGCGAGATGGTGACGAGCGCCCAGGGATACTCGTTCCAGATGCCGATGAAGTTGAAAATGCCCACGGTTAAGATGCCCGACTTGGCCAGCGGCAACATGACCTTGAAGAACACCTGGTAGGGATTGGCACCGTCTATGATGGCCGATTCTTCGAGCTCACGCGGCAGCGTCTTGAAGAACGCGTAAAGGAAGAAGATGGTGAAGGGAAGCGAACCAGCCGCATACTGGATGATCAGCGCCAAGTGGCCGCCGTCCTTGCTGATCGTGCCGAGTTGTCGGTGTAAGAACCAGGCAGGGATGAAGGTAAGGAAATAAGGGATCAGCCAACCGGCCAGGAAGAAGAAATAGAGCGGACGATTGATCTTAATGTTCACCCTCGCAATGACGTAGGCCGCCATGCTTCCTAACAACATGGTGATCGCTAGGCTGCTGAAGCTGACAAACACGCTGTTGAGGAAGTAGGTGCCTACTTTCATCTCGTTCCACGCCTTGACGTAGTTGGCGATTTGGGGCACGGCGGGGAGCGCCCACGGATTGGTGAACAACTCCCGGCTGGTCTTGAACGAAGTCATGATCGTCCACAGGATCGGGAAAGCGACGCTGGCGAAGAACAGCCACAAAAGCACCTGGGCGACGATCCAGCCGATCCGGTTGACCACGGTCGCTGCCGAAAGTTGTCCGCTTTGGCGTCGCGATGCCGAAGCGGTGGATAGGGTTGGAGTAGTCGTCTCGGCCATCAGTACTGCACGCTCTCCCGCTTGAGTGCGAAGAAAGTCCCGATCGTCAACGCAATCGTGACCAGGAACATCACCGTGACGATTGCAGATGAGTATCCCCAGTTGTTCGCGCCGAATGCTTGCCAGTAGTAGTAATGGGCGATCATGTCGGAGTTCTTGTTGGCGTTCTGTTCGAACAAGATGAAGGCCAAGTCGAACACGAAGAACATGCCCATGACCGCGAACACGATCGTCGTGCGCAAGGTCTCCCAAATCAGGGGAATGGTGACTAGGAAGAACGTCTGACTTTTGGTTGCACCGTCAATCAGCGCCGCTTCTGTATATTCTGGAGGCACGTTCTGGATCGTTGCCAGGAAGAGAATCATGTACCATCCCAGCGCCGCCCAAATGCCAACGAACCCCATCGTCCAAACGCCCAGGCGTTGGAGGGGCATTTCCTCTTGTAGGCTCCACCAGGGCTTGGCCAGCGCTTCCAGGCCGATGGCTCGCAGGCCACTGTTGACCAAACCGTAGTCGGGGTGCAGCACCATAGACCAGAGCAGGGCGATGGCCGGGATGGCGAGCACGCGCGGGAAGAAATAGGTGACCCGAAACAGATTGGCGCCGCGCGGTTTGGCGTGAATCAGGGCTGCGCAGACCAGGCCGAGGAAGATGGCTGCCAGGCCGAAGAAGAAGATGAAGACATTGCGACCAAGGTAGTTGCGGATGTTGAAGAAGTCGTTGGGTGCGGTCAGCTCGCGGAAGAATCGCGCGAAGTTGGCCAGGCCGACCCACGTGCGATTCATCGAGAGCCCGGACCACTTGTAGAAACTGATCTCGATGCCCTGGATTGCCGGATAGAGCACGAACACGGTGTAGAGGATCACCGCCGGCAGCAAAAATGATGCGGCGAAAACATACTTCTGCGTTCTGACGCTCATGTGCACCTCGGAATGAATGTGAGCCAAGCTCGGTTGAAGCACGCGGGAGCTTGGCTCACGTCATTATCCGTCACGCGCCGCTTCAATTCGGATCGCGACAGATGAATCGTAATGCTGCTGCGTTCAGTGTAGGTGTGAGATCACCGTTGCTTCACGCCTTGCACTCCCGCGTCAGCTTCTTGATGTCGGGGTTGTCTCGGATCAACTGTGCACCCTGCTCGAGCAACTGCAGCGCGTCCATCGGCGCGATCTTGCCGGTGACGATATCGCCGATTGCGTCGTTCCACTGTTTGGCGAGTTCCGGATACCAAGCGCCGTAGTTCAGCACGATGTTGTGACCTTGTGCGCGCTCGATTGCCTTGGCTGCGCTCTCCCAGGCCGGCGTTGGCTTAACGTCTTTGACCACACTGATCATGGCGTTGGGCGAACCGATCTGTTCGGCCCAGATGCGCTGCGCGGTCGGCGAGTAGATGCGGCGCATCACCTCCATGCCCCACAGTGGGTTCTTGCCGTTGCCCACTTGTAGCTCGGCAGCGCCGCGGTCGTAGGCAATCGCGTCCTTGTAGCCTTTGCCGTCCGACGGCATCGGAATGCCGCTGAACGCCATGCGGAAGTCTGGGGGCGTCGTCTCACGTTGCTCGTTGGGCATCCACGAGCCATTCGGGATCATGGCGGCCTTGCCATCCACAAACACCTGCTGAGACTCGGTGTGCGATAGGGCGTCTGAGCCGGGGTAAATCCAGTCGTTCTTGAAGAAGCTCTGGACTTGCTCAATGCCCCAGGCTAAATCGGGGTTCAAGAACGCGCCAGGGACGAGGTTATCCATATCGCAAAAGGCTTTCTCGCCCGCTTTCTTGTGCCAAAGTGATTGGAGAAAGCCGAATTCCCAGTAGCCCGGATACTTGCCCGCGTAGGTGAACGGCGCAATCCCGGCCGCTTTGATCTTCTTGTTTTGCTCGAGGAATTCCTCGTAGCTCAGTTGGTCCGGCGCCTTCCAGCCGTTTTTCTCGAACATGTCCACGTTGTAGTAAAGGCCATACACCGACAAGGACAGGGGCATCGTCCATTGCGCGTCGGTGAGGTTGGCGTTGGCGGCGGCCAGCGCGCCAGGCTGGATCACCTCGGCAACGCGCTTGCCTGATATGCCGAAGGCCTCGACGTCAAGCAGGAAGTCGCAAGGCACCATCACCTTCTCCTCAATGCCCTTCTTCCACTCACCACCCCAGGGGCCGATGACATAGTACATCCAATCGGGCACTTCTCCGGCAACCAGGCGCGGCTTCATCTTTTCCCAGATGCGTGGATCGAAGTCCTTCTCGATCTGGATGTTGGGGAAGTCAGCCTTCATGCTCTCAATCACGGCGTCAATCCACAGCTCGCCCCATCCGCCTTTGAAGCCTGCGATGACGATCGGCTCTTTTGGCGCGTCGCCGAGGATCTGATACCAGTCTTTCTCGCTAACCAGTGTGCCTTTCTTATGATCGGCCGGGATGCGCGCCCATTGCTCCTTGTTCGCGGCCTCGAAGCCCATGAAATACTGAGTGGTTGTTGGCGCAGCAGGAGCCTGGCCGGCGTCCGAGGGCGGGGCAGCAGCGCCACCGCAAGCAGCCAACAAAGTAGCCATAGTGCCGATGCCGGCTGCCACGCCGAGACCCCTTAGAAACTGGCGACGGGTGAGTGATTTATGGCTCATCTTTTGATCCTCCCAGGGAAGTTTAGGGCTTTGGTTGCTCAAACAGCTAAAAATCTCCGGCGATCTCGGCCGAGAGTCGTGCGCAGGAGTCTACTAGTTGACGCGTGGTTTGATAAACACGTGATCGTTTCCTTCGGAGAAACGCTTTTGCAAACTCGACATCCGATCAAGGATTCAACATCACGCCGTCGTCGCGCACCGAGCGCGGCTTGTGCACCAGCGCTTCGGTCGTCAGCGCCATCGCCGCGCAGCTTGTCGCCGCGCGCAACGCCGTGGTCACCAGGCGAAGCGGATCCACGATGTTGGCTGCCCACATGTCAACCACGGCGCCGGCCCGCACGTCGAAGCCGAACCCCGTCCCTCGCGCCGTTACCTCATGGATGACAGGCGCGGGTTCGTAGCCGGCGTTGCGGATCAACGCCGACATAGGCACCAGCAAGGCGTGGCGCAGCATGGCGCTTGCGCGCGCTTCGTCGCCTTCCAGTTCGAGCTGCTGCAAGGCCGGCACGGCTGCCAGGAAAGCCGCGCCGCCGCCGGCGACCAAGCCACCCTCCATGCCGATGCGGATCGTGCGCACCGCTTCTTCGGCGCGCTGCATCAGGTGAGACCGCTCGGCTTCGGTAGCGCCGCCCACGCGTAGCAACGCGACGCCGCCCAGCAACTTGCCGATGCGTTCGGTCAGGCGGTCGCGCTCGGCATTGCCGGTCGCGTGGGCAAGCGACCGGCGGATCTCGGCGATGCGCTGACGGATGGCTGCCGGCCGCCCCTTGCCGCCGGTGATCGTGAATGCGGAGCGGATAGCGTTCACCTCGTCGGCCTGTCCCAAATCAGCCAGCCGGGCCGATTCCACGCGGTCGCCCGCTTCTTCGGCAAAGAGCTTGCCGCCGCACAACGTCGCCAGATCATTGAGGATCTCGAACCGGTCGTTGCCCGCGCCGGGCGCGTGGATGGCCAACGCCGGCAGCACGCCGCGCACCTTGTTCGTCACCAGGATGTTGAGCGCATCGCTCTCGATGGCGAAGGCGATGACGACCAGCCCGCGCTGCTCGTTGCGCGCTTCGTTCGCTTCGATCAACGCGCTCATCAGTGGGGCGAGCTGCGCTGCTTTCGTCAGGCGATGTGTGGCGAATAGAATGTAGGGCCGTTCGAGCACCGCTGCGCCGCCTTGGGTGACGAAGTGTGAGGACTTCCACCCTTCATTCCACAATACGCCCTGGATGTATTCCCGATCGTGCGCGACGCCGTGGCCGGGCCGCACCTCGATCACGCCATGCGGGCCCACCACATCAAAGCACTCGTGGATGAGTCGCGCCAGGTCGTCGCGGCCGGTGATCGCACCGGCCAGCGAAAGGATATGCTGATCGTCTTGCAGCGGACGCGCCGTGCGTTCGATGGCCTGCAACGCCACCGGCAGCGCGCGCTCCAGCCCGCGCCGTAAGCGCATGGGGTCGCAACCGGCGGCGATGTGCCGTAGCCCTTCGGTCATGATGGCGTGGGCAAGCACGATAGTCGTGCTGCCGCCGTTGCCCACGGCTTCTTCGACTTGCGCCGCAGCGTGGCGCGCCATGAGCAGCCCCATGGTCTGCCAGCGATCGGGCAGCGCCCAGATGCGCCGGGCGATGGTTGCGCCATCGTTGAGCAGGTCGGGGGCTTTTGTCCTGGGGTTGGTCTCGCGTTCGATGGCCACCAGCCGGCCTAGTGGGCCGAGCGTCGGTTCGACGGCCGCGGCCAGTAACGTCATGCCCTCGTGGAGCGACTCACGCGCGCCGACCAGTAGAGTCTTGCCGCCTCGTCGTCTCATAGCTGTGGTTGATAGGCGATCTGCAGCCTTGGTGTCTCGATCCGTTGGCCGGGTATGGTCAGCGCTTGCATGCAGGCGGCGATGGCCACGCTGGTCAGTAGGTTACGCTCGATCGGCACGGGGGCGCGTCCGGTGAGGAACATCTCCTGGATTTTAGCGTTGAGCGCCGCAAAGTGCCCGTAGAAGTCCTCTGGTCCACCGGCTGCCCAGCGGTCGGCATGGATCTTGCCGTCGCGCCGCTGAATGGCAATAGCGAAATCCTGAATGTGCCCATCAAGCTGAATATGCGCCGTGCGCAGGCCGTCGGCATGCTCGAAGACGAAGGCGGTTGGGCTGCCCCATGGGTCATGAGGAGAGGGTGAGCGATGGGCATTCTGGCGCATATCACCGGGCGCGACATTCTGACAGGTCGCCAGTGCAGCCTCGAACAAGTCGCGTGACCAGACACCTTGCGCCATTGCCTCCCATACGTCGTCGCCGCGATAGGCGGTGATCGCGCGAATGCCGCGCTCGCCGCCGGCGCGCGCCTCGACGAAGGCCTGCATGGCCTCCAGGCTGTGGAAGCCGTACACCTCGGCGCCGCCGTAGAACACGGCCACGCCTTCGCCCAGCTCGGCGCCGGCAGGCAACGGCGGCTTGAGCTTAAAGGAGTAGGGCAGCGACGATCCGGCCATGAGCGGGAAGCCCAGCTCACGCCCGACGGCAACCATCGCCTGCGCCCAGTCGTCGTTCCACGAAAGGTGCTTGTCGCAGAACACCGGCGCGCAACGGCCGGATTCGCGAAACACGGCGACGATTTCGTCAAAGAATTCTTTGCGCGGATACAGCTTCTGCCCCAGCGCATTTGTCGGATAGTCGCCGTGCTCGCCGATGAGCAAGACGCCGTCCACGGCGAGAGATTGGCCGCCGAGTGTCAGGGCCTCGCGGATAGAGCCGAACATCGGCACGCCATGCGCGCGGGCGATCGGCTGCCCCAGCTCCAGGTCAGGGTTGAACCCGAGGTTGCGCGATTGCGAACGGGGCGTGTCCAGCAGCCGGAGGTCGGAGCGTAGTTGAGCGATATACAGCGAGGCGATCTGGGTGCGCGGTTGCCATCCCCAGCGGGCGTCGGTCGGGTGCGGCTCCAGCCAGCGCGATACGATGACGTCGGCGTGCGATGCGGGAAAGTAGGTCGTGCAGATGGCAGCAATTTCGAGCACGGAACAAAGCCTGATCGAACGCGCAGGAGATGGAAAGATGCCGATGTTTCTCCTGGGGAAACCCCAACGTCTTGCATCGAGCGTGTGACTCCTCTACACTCCGCCGCAGCATCCGCAGGCTTGACATTGATTGCAACGTTTCTATACTCCGTTCAAGTCCAGGATTTGCCCCTCGACACGCTCTCGTCAATCCACCTTCATCGCGCTCGATGTCGCAGAGCAGGGGAGATGAGAATTTCGCAAGAACCCGGATGAGGAGGCTCGCGCTTTGGGAACCGATGCTCGTGTGATCACGCCCGCTCGTGCCCAGCCGCACCCGTCTTTGCTTGCGAGGTTGGTTGGCGCACAAACCGCCGTGCAGACCCACCGCGCATTGTGGGGCTATCTGTTCGCGTTGCCATGGGTGCTCGGCCTGATCTTCTTCTTCGGTGGGCCGATCTTGGCGTCGCTGTACTTCGGCTTCACCGAGTATGCCATCCTCAGCCCGCCCAAGTTTATTGGCCTGGCCAACTACGACCGTGCCTTCAACAAGGACGATCTCTTCTGGCCGTCGTTAGGGCGCACCTTCCTCTTCACGCTGATGTTCGTGCCGTCGGCGATCGTTGGTTCGCTGGCGCTGGCGTTGCTGCTCAATCAGAAGCTGAAAGGAACGACGTTCTTCCGCACCCTGTTCTACATCCCGCATCTCATCCCGGCGGTTGCGCTCACAGTGTTGTGGATGGCCATCTTGCAGCCGCGAATGGGTCCGGTGAATGCGGTGCTCCGCGCGCTGGGCGTAGCCGACCCGCCCGGCTGGCTGGCTACGCGGGACACGGCGCTCTTATCGGTCACCATCATCAATGTGTGGGCGGCAGTGGGTGGTAACACGATGCTGATCTTCCTGGCCGGCTTGCAGGGGATCCCGAACGAATACTACGAGGCTGCTTCGATTGACGGCGCCAGCGCCTGGGCGAAGTTCCGCAAGATCACCTTGCCCATGCTCTCGCCGACCATCTTCTTCAACTTGGTGCTGGCCAT
The DNA here is from genome assembly GCA_025998955.1 of Candidatus Roseilinea sp. Classification (NCBI taxonomy): domain Bacteria; kingdom Bacillati; phylum Chloroflexota; class Candidatus Thermofontia; genus Candidatus Roseilinea; species Candidatus Roseilinea sp. The sequence goes on along the minus strand of AP024676.1, from coordinate 2,275,150 downwards.
CATCGCGGCACTGAAGGTGTTCACCACGGCGTGGGTAGCCACGCAAGGTGGGCCGTCGTACGCTACGTGGTTCTTCGTGCTGCACATCTACAACGAGGCCTTCCAGAACTTCCGCATGGGCTACGGCAGCGCGCTGGCGTGGATCCTGGCGGTCATTCTGATCGCTTTCACGCTGATCCAGGTATACGCGTCGCGCAAGTGGGTGTATTACGATGGCGATTAGTCAACCCTTCCCGGCAGCCACGCCGGCGTCGCGCGCCGACCGCCGTCGCAAGCCCCTACGCCCATCGCGCGTTGTGCTATACGCCGTCGTTTTGTTCTTTGCCGCGCTCTTTGGTTTCCCTTTGTTGTGGACGCTGATGGCGTCGCTCAAGACGGTTCAGGAGACGTTCGCCTATCCACCGGTGTTCTTCCCGGCCGTGCCGCAATTCGGCAACTACATTCGCGTCCTCAGCGTCGAGCGCATCCCCGTGTTGCTGTGGACGTGGAACGCGGCCTACATCACAGCGTTGACCACGTTGGGCACGGTCATCACTGCGTCACTGGTGGGCTATTCGTTCGCCCGCTTCTCGTATCGCGGCCGAGATGCGCTGTTCTTGATCACGCTGGCTACGCTGACGCTGCCGGCGCAGGTGACGCTGATCCCGCAGTTCGTGCTGTTCCACCGCCTGGGCTGGATCAACACGCATCTGCCGCTGTGGGTGCCGGCCTGGTTCGGCGGTGGCGCCTTCGGCATCTTTCTCATGCGCCAGTTCTTTCTCACCATCCCGCGCGACCTGGACGAGGCCGCGCTGATTGACGGCGCGAGTTACCCGCGTATCTTCTGGTCGGTGTTGTTGCCGTTGCTGAAGCCGCCCATCGTCACGCTGGCGATCATCACGGCGCTGGCCACGTGGAGCGATTATCAGAGTCCGATTATCTACTTGAACTCGCCGGATAAATTCACCATCTCGGTCGGTTTGCATTTCTTCGTGCAATCGCCGGAGGTGGGCGGCGAGCCTTTGCAACACCTGCTGATGGCGGCGTGCGTGCTGGCGATGATCCCCGCGGTGATTATCTTCTTTGCCGGCCAACGCTACTTCGTGCAGGGCGTCGTGATGTCCGGGTTGAAAGGGTGATTCCCTCGACCCGTTGGCATGACCTTTTCGAGGTTGAAAGTCGAAAGAAGAAGAGCGTTTTTCACACAGGAGGACACGATGCAACGAAAGTTCACCAGACGCCAATTGTTGAGAGGCGCAGCGGTCGGGCTAGGATCGGTCAGTGCCGGCATTCTGGCGGCATGTGCTGCGCCGCCCGCCAGCGCGCCGGCAGCGCCCGCTGCCCCAGCGACCGAAGCGACCAGCGCGCCGGCCGCTTCGAGCGTGACCTTGCGCCTGCAGGCGCCGGCGGTGCCGCTGGGTGGCATGGCCATCGAATTTGCCAAACGTTTTCAAGACGATACCGGCATCAAGGTCGAGGTTGAAGAGACCATCTATGGTGAAATCGAGAAGAAGACGCAAACCGGCTTCATCTCCGACACGTTGCAAGATGTGGTCTACGGCCACCACCGCTGGTTGTTCCTCAACTTCACCAAGGGCATCTATGCTGTGCTCGATGACATGTTCAAGAGCGATCCGCCGCCGGACTTCGCCGACATCTTCCCCAGCGTGATGGAGGGCAACAAGTTCGATGGCAAGAACTTCAGCCTGCCGGATGTCGTGCATCCCGGTGGCAACATCGCCGTCAGCTATAACAAGACTTTGCTGGCCGAGAAGGGCCTCGAAGAGCCCAAGGCCGGTTGGACGCTGGCCGATTGGGAGGCCTTGGCGCGCAAAGCCGCCGATCCGGCAAAGGGCATCTTCGGCATGTCATTCGACAACATCACGGCGATGCACTATTACAGCAACATCGCGCGCTCGTTCGGTGAGAAAGGCTCGACCGACATGTGGTTGATGGATCGCGAGGGCAAGACCTTCCAATACAACACGCCCATGCACAAGGAGATCGCCAGTTGGTTCGTGAGCCTGCACAACGACAAGATCGCTCCGCGCAAGAAAGATCAGATCGAGACCGGTTTGTTCGTCGGCGGTTTGTCGGCCACGCACTCGGGCATCGTCGGCAGCGTAGCCGACTTTCTGAAGAAGACCGCCGGCAAGTTCGAGATGGACGCGGTGCTGTTGCCGGTCGGCGACAAGGGCCGCCAGGGCACATGCTACTCCGGCAACCAGTGGATGATCAACGCGAAGACCAAGCACATGCCCGAGGCTTACAAGCTGCTCAACATGCTGACGTCGAAGGACGCCGGCGTGTATTTGGCCACCAACGTGGCGGTGCAGCCCAACGGCCGCAAGTCGGCATGGACCGATCCGGCGGTCAACCAGATCAACCGCATGTTCGGCGTGGCGGCCGGCTTGATCGAAGCCGGCGTCGAGCCGTTCCCCATGCCCAATAACACGCGCTTCACCGAGGCCAATACCGCCTTCCAGGCCGAGATTGAGCAGATCTGGGAAGGCACGGTGACCTGGGACGAGCATGCCCCGGTCATCCAGAAGAAGCTGCAGGAGATTCTGGATCAGCCGCGCCCGTAGTCGCCGCTCACAAGCCGCGTCGCGCAAGCGGTCGAACGCCCGGCGGTTAACGATCCCGCTGGGCGTTCTTCGTTGGAGAGGGTGCGCGTCACTTCAACCGTGCCAGCCGCATGGCCAGGTCCTCGAGCGAGGCCAGGTTGTGCACCGGTAGGAAGTCATCAATGTAGGGGAGGGCGGTTTGCATGCCGCGCGCCAGCGGTTGGTAATCTGCCCCGCCCAGCAGGGGATTCAGCCAAATCACGCGGCGGCAACTGCGCTGCAGGCGGGCCATCTCGCGCCGGAGCAGGTCGGGGTCGCCGCGGTCCCAGCCGTCGCTGATGATAAGCACGACGGCGCTGCTGCGCATAACGCGGCGCGCCCACCGGTAGTTGAACATCTTCAGCGCCTCGCCGATGCGCGTGCCGCCCGACCAGTCCGTCACGGCGCGCGATACGTCGCGCAAAGCGCGATCCACGCTGCGTTGGCGCAATTGTCGCGTGATGCGCGTGAGTCGAGTGCTGAACACGAAGGTTTCCACCGGTTGCTCCAATCCGGCGCTGAGCGAGTAGATGAAGTGCAGCAGCAGGCGCGTGTAGCGCTCCATCGAGCCGCTGATGTCGGCAATGATGACCAATGGGCGCGGTTTGAGCTTTGGGCTGCGCTCGGCGAAGCGCACCAGCTCGCCGCCATGCGCGATGTTCCGGCGCAATGTGCGGCGCAGGTCAAGCGCCGCGCCGCTTCCGGCGATCAACCGGCGGGTGCGGCGCTCGCCGGGTCGCCACAGCAGGTCATCCATCATCGCCTTGATCGCGCGCATCTCTTCAGCGGTCAACTGTGAGAAGTCCTTGTGCCGCAGCGCTTCGCGGTCGCTTGGGCTGTAAGTCGTCTCGACGATCGTGCGCTCGCCGGCATCGCGCGCACCGTCGCCGGGCGGTTCTGCGGCCTGCGGCTTGAGCGGCGGTGGTGCGAACTCCGGACGGGTGAACGGCGTCTCGTCTCGCCGCCGGCCGCGCGCAATCACGCGGTCACGCGGGTCCACCCAGAACAGATCGAAGGCGTCTTTGAACAGCGCCAGGTCCTCGCGGCGCTGCACCAGCAGGCTCTGGGCGGTGAAGAAGAAGTCCTGCCTACGCCCGATTTGGATCAGCGCCAGGGCGTTGGCCAGGTCTATCATGCGGCTGGGGTTGACGTCTAGCCCCAGCTTGCGTAACAGCCGGCCGAACAGCAGTAAGTTGCGCAGCAAGTGGCCGCGATCGGCTATGGCCTCTTCCATTGGTCAAACCCGGGTTTCTGTCCCTTCTGTTTCGGCTTCACCGGCTTCGTATTCAACCTCGTCTTCGCGCAGGCGGCGCGGCTTGGGCGTTCGGCCGAACGGCGCCAAGAGTTGATCCACATATGCCTGGTCTGCAGGCGCGAGTGGAGGCGGTGGCGGGTCTCGCCTATAGTCGATCCGCATGTCGTACGACAGCTCGTCGTAGATCGTGTGGATCGCGCGCGTCAAATCGAGCGGCACGTCGGGGTCCGGCTCTCGCAAAGGCACGGGGACGACCGGAATGGGTTGCTGGAGCGTGATCGGCCACACCTCGACTTGGCCGGCCACGAATGCGCGGCGCAGGAAGATGAAATAGGGCGCCTCGGGCAGCTCGGTCAACACCGGCATGCGGACGCCTGCGCGCAACAGGTCAATCTCCACCAAGTTCACCGGCGCGCGCATCAAGTGGCGGCGTTTCTTGGCATACTCGTCGAACGCTTCGTGGCCGGGGCGCTTGTTCACCGGCGACAAGATTTCGATGGCCGTGACCAGGGCGTTGGTGCCGACCTCGCGGATTTCGATGCTGTGCAGCGTGATCGGCTCTTGGACGGGGACCGGCATGATGATCGGCGGCGCGGATGCGGCGATGGCTGCGCTCCCGAGCGGGCCGGAGGTTGCCTCGGTGCGATAGATGGCAACGTCCGGCTTGATCACTTCGGGCTTGGTGGGTGGTGGCCCTTCGATGATGATTTCGTCGTAGGTCACGCGCGGCGTCAGGGCAGCGTAATACTTGGGGCGAAGCCGCGGCGCGATCTGTCGCTGTATTTCCGCTGCCAGGTTTGCGTGAAAATCCTCCCAGATTCTGGGATGCTCGAAGTAAGGGTTCATGCCGGGAAAGGGCGAGGGCATGGTTACCTCCTCTGTGCATCAGGCGTCACGCATATCCCGTGCTGATCACGGCCAGGATGCTCTTGTTCAACTCGGTGCGCGCTTTCACCACGTCGTCTTGATACTTCAGGATCACGCCCAACGTCTCGTCCACGATGCGCTCGTCCAGCGCGGTCTGGTCGAGCGCGACGAGGGCAGCGATCCAGTCGAGGGTCTCGGCGATGCCGGGCAACTTGTACAGCTCGGCGCGGCGCAACTCTTGTACGAACTGCGTGACCTGCTTGGCCAGTTGCGCCGGCGCGTGCGGCACCTTGGCGCGCACGATCGCCAGCTCTTTCTCGAAGCTCGGATAGTCTATCCACTGGTAGATGCAGCGCCGCTTCAACGCGTCGTGGATCTCGCGCGTGCGGTTCGAGGTGATGATGACGATGGGCGGCTGTTGCGCCTTGATCGTGCCGATCTCCGGGATGGTGATCTGGAAGTCGGACAGCACCTCCAGCAGGAAAGCCTCGAACTCCTCGTCGCTGCGGTCCAGCTCGTCAATCAGCAGCACCGGCGGCTTCTCGCGGCTGTCCTCGATGGCCTGCAGCAGCGGCCGCTTGAGCAGGAACTTCGGCCCGAATAGCTCGGCCTCTTCGTCTTCGATCCGCTCGCCCTTCGCCTCCATTAGCCGGATGTGCATGATCTGCCGGGTGTAATTCCAGTCGTACACCGCGTGGTTCACGTCCAACCCCTCGTAGCACTGCAGGCGGATCAATTCAGTATCCAGCGCAGCGGCGAGCACTTTGGCGATCTCGGTCTTGCCCACGCCGGCCTCGCCTTCCAGGAATAACGGCCGGCGCAGCTTGAGCGCCAGGAAGATGGACGTGGCCAAACTGCGCTCGGCGATATAGTTCTGCGCGCGCAGCGCCGCTTCCAAGTCGTCAATGGTCTTGAGCGAAGCGATTGAGGCGATGGTCATCTCTTGGCCGCAATCTTACCCCGATGAACGGATGATTCGTGACTCATGACTTGCCTACTCCCGACTTCCCACTCCCCTCGGTCGAGGATCGTGAATCACCCATCATCAATCATGACCTCCAAACCTGACGCCGAACTTGATCGTCGTCTCCGGGCGCTCGCGGATGGCCACCAGCGCTTCCGGCGCATCCTCGAACGACACGATCGGCGTGACCACGCCCGCGCCGGTGATCAGCCCAGCGCAGAAGAGTTCGATCGTCGTCTGATAGGCCCGTTCGTGATCCCAAAGCGGGTAGGAACGGTCGGGGTTCTCCCAGCCACTCCATGCCTGGCTGCCGACGAGGGTGGGTCGGTTGTGATGGAACTCCTCGCTCAGGTTCAGATCGCGGCAGTCCTTCGGCCCCCACGGCACATGCACCACCGTGCCGCATTGCCGCAGGCAACGGATCGCTTCGTGCAATGCGCGGCCAGCCCCAGAGGTCTCGATAGACACGTCCACGCCCTTATTGCCGGTGGCACGCTTGATTTCGAGGGCGACGTCGCATGTGTTCGGGTCGAGCGCTCGATCGGCGCCGTGGCGCTCGGCGAAGGCGCGGCGCATCGGCAGCGGATCCACGGCGAAGACTTTGCGCGCCCCGCCGGCCCGCGCGATCTGCACGACCATCAGGCCGATCGCGCCTAGGCCGAACACGGCGACGGAGTCGCCGATGCGGATGTTGCCGTCGCGCACGGCTACGAAGGCGACGTGTGCCGGATCCACGCACACGGCATCCACTTCCGACAAGTCGCCCAGCGGTCGCAGCTTGTCTTCCGGCGCTTGATGCACTTCGCGGATCGGCCCGTAGCCGAACACGCGCTCGCCTGGCCGAAACCGGGTTACGGCGCTTCCCACCTCGCTCACGACGCCGACGATCATGTTGCCGATGTTGCGCTCCGGTCGTTCCGCCGGTGCTTGCGGCTCTGCCGGCGTCGGGCGCGGTAGAAACATGCGCAGCTCGGGGTGCCATTCTTTGCGCTCGAAGGAGCTTCCGGTGATCAGCTGCAGCTCCGTGCCGTGTTTGGGCGCGGCGAACTGCACCCGGACGCGCACTTCGTTCGGGCCGAGCGCGTCGAGGTGATATTCACGAAAGCGAAAAGAGGTCCCGTCGCGGGTGACGATCTCACGGGGCATATGAGGCTCCTGTTTCAAGAATCGGGCAGGAGGATTGTAGGTCAGATTCGTCGCGCCGCTGCATGTTGCAATCGGTAGCATCGCCCATACAATGCACAGCGATCATGCGTCTGGTGCAATTCCTCGACGAAGCCGGCCGGCAGCGCGTCGGCGTGCCGTCCGACGACGGCAGCCAACTGCGCGTGGTGCGCGAAGCCGCCGGTGTGTACGAACTGGCGCTTGAGGCGGCGCGGTCAGGCCGTTCACTCGGTGAACTTGTCGCGCGGCGCTTGAGCGATGAGGTCGTTTCCTACGACCGCGTCATCGCCGAGCGGCGCATCCTGCCGCCGTTTACGCACCCCGAACCGGCGCGGCTGTTGCTCTCCGGCACCGGCCTGAACCATCTCGGCAGCGCCCTGGCCCGCAACGCGATGCATGCGCAGGCCCATGCGTCAGGCGACGCGCCGATGAAGAAGACCGACTCGCTCATCTTGTTCGAGTGGGGCCTAGCCGGTGGCAAACCCGCGCCCGGCGAAATCGGCAGCCAGCCCGAATGGTTCTACAAAGGCGATGGGTCGTGGGTCACGTCGCCGGAGCAGCCACTGCTCATGCCACCCTGGGCGCTGGATGGCGGCGAAGAAGCCGAGCTGGCCGGGCTATACGTGATCGGCGACGACGGCGAAGTGCTGCGCGTTGGCTTTGCGCTGGCCAACGAGTTCTCCGATCACGTGATGGAGCGGCAAAACTATCTTTATCTGGCGCATTCCAAGTTGCGCCCGTGCTCGTTCGGCCCGGAGGTGCTGCTTGGCGACATACCGACCGGCGTGACCGGCGAGGTGCGCGTTCGGCGCGGCGACGCGGTGATCTGGGCGGAGTCGTTCGCAACCGGCGAGGCCAACATGTCGCACACCATCGCCAATATCGAACACCATCACTTCAAGTATGCGCCGTTTCGCCGACCGGGCGATGCACACGTGCATTTCTTCGGCGCGTCGGCGCTGAGTTGCGCTGCCGGGGTGACGGCGCAGCCCGGCGACGTGTTCGAGATCGAGTCGCCTTTGTTTGGGCGCCCCCTGCGCAATCCGCTGATGCGCTCCGCCGAGCGCAACGTGCTCGTGCGCGTTCGGGTGTTGTAAGCGCATCAGCCGGCGGCGTAGATGCGCTCCAGCAGGCCGATGCGCCCCGCCCAGCCGAACTGCGTCCAGATGCGCTGTTGCGCTGCGCCACCGAGGCGATCGGCGAATGCAGGATCGTCGAGCAGACACTTCATCGCTGCGTAGAACGCTTCGGTGTCGCCCGGTGGGGTGAGCAGGCCGGAGCGTGCATGCTCCAGATAGACGCGATTCATGCCCACGTCGCTCACGACCATCGGCTTGCCGCAAGCCATGTAGTCCATCACTTTGCCGCTGCACTTGGCGCGGTTGATGTTCGTGTCGCGGTAGGGGTAGATCGCAATGTCGGCGGCGACCAGCCGCTCCACAAGTTGCGCATGTGGCATGAAGCCGTGCCATTCGACGCGGTGGGCGATGCCGGCGGATGCGATGACCTGCCGAAGCGAGGTGACGCCGTCGCCCGTCGCAATGATGACCCAGCGCATGTCGGGCAAGCGCCGAATCGCACAGGCCGCGATGTCCAGGTCGTGATTGCGTGGAACCGTGCCGGCATAGATAGCCACGGGTTGGCGCCAGCCGAACTGCGTGCGCAATGCTTCTCGCTTTGCCTGCGCCTGGGCGACTTGTGCGCGCAGCGCCTCGTCCGGCCCGTTCGGCAGGAGATAGACGCCGTTCGCCGACCGCCCGCGCGTCCCTCTGAATTGGCGGGTGCGCTCGACAAGGACCTCGCTGGCGCAGGTGATCTGTGAGGCAGCGCGCAACGCCCAACGTTCCTGCCACTGCATGAACAACTTCTGTGCAGGCGGATAGGGATTGACATCCAGCCATCCGCCGCGGCCTTCCCAGTCGTCGTTGTCGAGAATCAGTTTCAGGTCGCGGGTTGCAGGTTGCCGTTTGAGCAACCACATGGCGAGCGCGGCGACGCCAACCGGCTTGAAAATGTGAATCACGTCGGGTTGGAGCTGACGCGCGCGCCGAGCAAGCTGATTTGCCAGGCTGAGATACACACCCACTCCCGACTTCTCATTGCCGAGCCTGGCGTTCTCCACCTGCACGCCCTCGCGCTCCCACGTCTTGCCGGTATCGGCCGGGTTGTCGTAAGGCGGGATGAGGACGGTCACCCGATGACCGCGCCGGGCGAGCGCCGTCGCCATCGGCAGGATGCGCGCGCTGACGGTGGCCTTGGGCGAAAAGGCGAAAGGCGCGAGATGGACGATGTTCATTCCGACCGACGAATTATCATGCTACTATGTGCGCGATGCTCCGTCGTTTGCGGCTCAGACGCGCGTTGATCATTTTGCTGGTCATCGCCGTCGTTGCGCCGTTGGCGGCCTTTGCTGCGCTGTGGTTCACGCTGCCGGATGTGAGCCAGCTCTACCGACGCACCCAGACGCCCAGCACGCGCATCCTGGATCGCCACGGCCGGCTGCTGTATGAGATCTTCGATCCACGCAGCTTGAGCGGCGGACGCCACACGCCGATCCCACTCGAACGCATCCCGCTGCGCTTGCGCCAGGCGACGATTGCCGTCGAAGATGCCAGCTTCTACGACAACCCCGGCGTAGATCTCGTCGGCATCGCCCGTGCGCTGTGGATCAACCTGCGCGGCGGCGAAGCACTGGCCGGCGGCAGCACCATCACCCAGCAGCTCGCCCGCATGTTGCTGCTCGACCCCGATGAGCGCAGCCAACGCACGCTGCTGCGCAAGCTGCGTGAGTCACTGCTGGCATGGCAGATCGCGCAGCGCTACTCGAAGGATGAAGTGCTGGCGCTCTACCTGAACCAGGTCTATTACGGCAACTTGGCTTATGGGGTTGAGGCCGCCGCGCGCACCTACTTCGGCAGGTCGGTGAGCGAACTGGACCTGGCCGAATGCGCGCTGCTGGCCGGCTTGCCGCAGTCACCCGTCGCCTACGACCCATTCAACGATCCGGCGCTGGCCAAGCGCCGCCAAGCCATCGTGCTCGACCTGATGGTGAAGAACGACATGATCGGTGCGGACGAGGCGCAGGTTGCCAAGCAGGCGCGCCTGTCTTATGCGCCGGCGCCGTTCGAGATCCGCGCGCCGCATTTCGTGAGCTACGTGCGGCATTGGTTAGAGCGCGAGTTCGGCGTGGATACGGTGGTGCGCGGCGGACTGGTGGTGACGACCACGCTCGACCTGGCGCTGAACGACGCCGCGCAGGACATCGTGCGCGCACATCTGCGCCGTTTGGCGAACCCAGCCGAACGGCCTGGCCTGAGCCACAACGCGAATAACGCCGCGCTGGTGGCGCTCGACCCACGCACCGGTGAAATTCTGGCCATGGTGGGCAGCCCGAATTACTTCGACGCCCGGATCAGCGGCGCGGTGAATGCGGCCATTGCGCTGCGCCAGCCCGGCAGCGCCATCAAACCGATCACCTACGCGACTGCTTTTGCCAAAGGCGAACTCACGGCGGCTACGCCGATCTACGACGTGCGCACGGCCTTCCCCACCCGCGAGGGATTGCCGTATGTGCCGGTGAACTACGATCGCCGGCATTACGGCCCGCTCAGCGCGCGCCAGGCGTTGGCCACCTCCAACAACACGGCCGCGGTGAGCGTGCTGCAGCGCATCGGCATCGCGGCCATGCTCGACCAGGCCGGCGCGATGGGCATCCGCTCGTTCAAAGACCCCAACAACTATGGGCTGGCGATTACGCTTGGCGGCGGCGAAGTACGGCTGCTCGAATTGGTCGCTGCATACGGCGCGTTCGCCAACCAGGGCCAACGCGTTGATCCCTACGCCGTCCTCGAAGTCAAGACTGTGAACGGCGCAACGCTCTACCGGCGACCCGCGCAATACGCTACACGCAATACCGTGCTCGACCCGCGCGTTGCCTGGCTGATCAGCGACATCCTGACCGACAACGCCGCGCGCGCGCCGGCCTTCGGCGAATCGAGCGTGCTCAGGCTGTCGCGCCCGGCCGCCGTCAAGACCGGCACCACGACCGACTTCCGTGACAATTGGACGGTGGGCTATACACCCCAGATCGTGGCCGGGGTGTGGGTGGGCAACGCCGACGGCCAACCCATGCAGCGCATCAGCGGCGTGACCGGCGCCGGCCCGATCTGGCACGACTTCATGGAGATAGCCCATCGCGCGCTGCCGGTGCGTTGGTTCGAGCGTCCGCCCGGCCTGGTGCGCGTCGAAGTGTGCGCGCCGTCCGGCATGCTGCCGTCGCCCGATTGCACCCAGACCCGCCCGGAGTGGTTTCTAGAGGGCACGCAGCCGACGCAAGCGGACACTTGGCATCGTCGCGTGCGCGTGGATGCGACGACCGGCTGGCCGGCTTCCGCGGATACGCCGCGCGAACGCATCGTCGAGCGCGTGATGCTCGACCTGCCGGCGCCGTTGCGCGAGTGGGCGCGCGCGCAGGGTTGGCCCGTGCTTGCTCCCGGCATGAGGGACGATCACCCATCATTGCTCATCACTCATCAAGACATCGCCATCATCCGCCCCGATCCCGGCACGATCTACCGTGCAGCGAAGGAGCTGCCGTCGTCGGTTCAACGCGTGCCACTAGAAGTACACGTGGACACAGCAGACGTGGTCGCCGTGGACGTGGCGCTGGTGACCGGCGAGGTGATTGCGCGCTTCGATCAGGCACCCTACCGCGCGTTCTGGCAGCTCCGCGCTGGCCGGCACGTGTTGGTTGCGCGGGCGCGCCTGCGCGATGGCCGCGTCATCGAGAGCGAGCCGGTGCATATCACTGTGTTGCCGTGAGGGGTGGCTAATGGCTGGTGACTGGTGGCCGGTGGTTAGTAACTCACGTTACGCAGTCGCGAACTGACTGCGCGACCATAGAATGGCGACATGACACAAGACTTGCTTGACCTGTATAGCGATTATCTGTTGTGCACGTTTGGACAGGCCACGGCAACCGGGTTGGGTCAAGTGGTCGAAGGGAGCGTCAGCCATGACCAAATCACCCGCTGGCTGAGCGGCCAACAGCGCGGCGGGGCGGCGTTGTGGCAGGTGACGAAGCGATTTGTGCGGCAGATTCAAAGTGAGGATGGGGTGCTGATCGTGGACGACACGATCAGCGAGAAACCCTACAGCGACGAGAACGACATCGTGTGCTGGCACTATGATCACACCAGCGGCGAGGTGATCAAAGGCATCAACCTGATGACGGCGCTGTATCACGTGCCCAGTCGGGGGCTGTCGTTGCCAGTGGAGTTTCGCTTGATCGCCAAGACCGAGCAGTATGTGGACAAGAAGAGTGGCAAGACCAAGCGCCGAAGTCCGATCACCAAGAATGAGTATTACCGCATGATGCTGCAACAAGCGGTGATCAACCAGATTCCCTTCAAATACGTGCTCAACGATGTGTGGTTTGCCGCGGCCGACAACATGAATTTCGTCAAACACAAGCTGAAGAAGGAGTTTGTCATGCCGCTCAAGGCCAATCGCAAGGTGGCGCTCAGCGCGGACGACAAGCGGCACGGCATCTACGTGCGTGTGGATGAAGTCGTGATCGAACCAAACACGGTGCGGCCAGTGTATCTGGAAGATGTGAGCTTCCCGCTGCTTTTGGCCAAGCAAGTCTTTACAAACAAAGATGGCTCTACCGGCGTATTGTTTCTGGTCACCAGCGACACCACGCTCACCTACGATGGGATCACCTCGCTCTATCAAAAACGATGGACGATCGAACCCTTCCACAAGTCGCTCAAGCAGAATGCCGCGCTCGAACGCTCGCCTGCCCACACGGTCACGACGCAGACCAATCACATCTTTGCCAGTTTGTGTGCGTTCATCAAGCTCGAGATGCTCAAGCGTAAATCCAAGTCGAATCATTTTGCCTTGAAATCGCATTTGTATCTGCACGCCGTTCAATCAGCTTTTGACGCCCTGCGCCAGCTGCAGCCCGTCACACTGGCTGCGTAACGTGAGTTAGTAACCGGTGACCAGCAACCAGCAACTAACGACCAGCGACCATGACCCCCTCCCGACGCGCCGAATGGTTCGCCTTCATCCTGGTGATGGGGCTAGCAGCATTCCTACGGCTGCATCGCCTTGACCTGATTGACGTGCGGTTCGACGAGGCATCTGCGCCGCAACTGGCGCTGAGCATTACGCGGGGCAACTGGCTACCGGTTGCGCCGTTCAGCGGCAGCGTGGCCAACCACCCACCGGTCTATTTGTATCTATTGGCGTTGCCCTATATGTTCACGCGCGATTTCATGGTCATCGCCGCCTATCGCGCCCTGCTCGACCTCGTGGCGATCGGCCTGTGCTGGTGGCTGTGCCGGCGCCTGTTCAGCCCCCGCGTCGCGTTCGTCGCTTGCCTGCTATTTGCCGTCGCGCCGTGGGCGGTACAGTTCGCCCGTCGCACCTGGCTGGCGCCGATGCCGATGTTCTCCACGCTGCTGTTGTTCGGGCTGCTCGAGGCCATCCGGAGGCGCAACCCGTGGGGCTGGGCGATTGCTGGCTGGGGACTGGCGCTCAGCGTCGGCTCGCACCTGGCCGCCCTCTACCTCATCCCGGTCGCGCTGGTTGCCCCGCTGATCGGGCGCACGACGTTGCGGCCGATACCCGGCTTCGTGGGAGCGCTGCCGTTGGTTGCGCTGGCCGGTGCTTACCTGGGGTTCGATGCCGGCCAGGAGTTTCGCAACGTGCGCGGCTTGCTCGGCGCAACCTCCGGCCCGGCGACGGTCTCGCTCGACGCGCTGCGCTTCACGTTGTGGCTGAGCGGTGGGACGCACCTGAGCGACCTGACCGGCGGCGCGTTCCCCCTGTGGCGTGAGCAAACGCCGGCGGCGCTTGCATGGATTGACGCGATGCAGATGGCGCTGTTGGTCGTCGGCGCAAGCATGTTGGTTGGGCAGCTCGCGCGCCGGCCGCCGGTGTATCCCGCAGCGACGGTTGCCGTGCTCCTGGTGTGGCTGGTCTTGCCCATCGCGCTGCAAATCCGCACGTCTCGCCCGCTACAGCTCCACTACTTCACGGCGTTCTATCCCGCGTCCTTCGTCGTGATGGCCTTGGGGCTGGACATCGCCATTCGCCTCGCCCGCCCACACACCGCACACCGCGCTGCCGACACCGATGACGCCACCGATACCGGCGACACCAACCACACCATCGCTTCCATCGCGCAACGCGCACCGGCTTGCGCCGGCGTGCTCGCCGTCGTGCTCATCACCGGCTGGCAACTCTTCACCACGCTGCGCTTCACAGAGTTCATCCAGCGCTACGACACCGGCGCGGGCGGCTATGGACCGCCGCTGCGGAGCGCGCTCGATGTGGTGCAGCGCGCGCGCGACGCTATCCGCGCCGGCCAGGCGCCTGACGTCGTCATCATCGCGCCCGGTGGCGACCCCAGCGTGAACGAGCCGGCGACGGTGATGGACGTGCTGCTGGCCGACGTGCCGCATCGCTTCGCCGACGCCAACGCCGGCTTGATCCTGCGCGAGGATGCGGCGCAATACATCATCACGCCGGCGGCGCGCGATGCGCTCGACCGCTTGATGCAACATGCCGACGCCGACGCGACGGTGCAGACTATCCCGCTCCGCGCCGGCAGCGATGCGGCCTATATCTACGTGCGCGTGAATCGCGCGCAGTTGGGATTGCTGGTCGAGCGACCGGCGCAGTGGGAGAATGGCGTGGGCATGCTGGGCTATCGCGTAACCGGCAGCGGCACGCTACAGCTGGACTATTACCTGCGTGTCTTCCGCGAAGCTGCGCCCGGCGTAGATTACCACTGGTTCAACCACCTGTATCATGGCGATCAAAAGTTCGCGGCGCTCGACGGCGGCGGCATCCATCCGTCAAACTGGCGGGCCGGCGATATCCTGCTGCACCACTTCGCCATCCCGATACCTGCGGGTGCGCCGGCGAAACCCTACGTGCTGCACATGGGCGCATACCTCTACCCGCAACTGCAGAACGTCAGGCTGCTAGATGCCGAAGGCCGGCCGGTGTCCGATCACGTAGTGTTGAGGATCGAGTGATCATGCGATTCTTGATATTCGGTGCAGGCGCAGTCGGCACATGGATCGGGGCGAACCTAATCATGGCCCGCCAAACGGTCACGTTCGTCGGCCGCATGCCGTTTGCACAGGCAGCTTGCGCACAGGGCATTCACGTCACGTTGCCCGGCGGCGAGACCTGGCGCCTGCGCGATGTAGATGTGGCGACCGATCTGGCCGAGGCGCTGCAGCGCCCGCCGCTGACCTATGACGCCGTGCTGTTGTGCATGAAGGCGTATGCGCTCGATCAGGCCATCGCCGAGCTGCAGAGTTGTCAGGATGGATTGTCCGGGGCGCTGCTCGTCGCTTTCCAGAATGGGGTGGGGAGCGAAGAGAAGCTGGCGGCGGCGTTTGGTGAGCAGCGCACGCTTGCCGCGACGTTGACCAGTCCGATCTCGGTCGAAGGGCCGGCTGCGGTGCGCCTGGAGCGGTTGGGCGGCGGCGTTGGTCTGGCGGCGCTCTCGCCGAATCGGTCGTGGCAACCGGTTGCGCATGCGCTGTCGCGTGCGCCGTTGCTCAGCCTGAAGACCTATGCCGATTGGCGCGCTATGAAATGGTCGAAGTTGTTACTCAATATCATGGGTAACGCCACCAGCGCGCTGTTGGGCGTGCCCGTGGCCGAGATCTACAGCGACCGTCAGCTCTTCGCGCTGGAGATGCGCATGCTGCGCGAGGCCCTGGCGGTGATGAAAGCGCACACGCCGCCGATTGTCGCGGTTAACCTGCCGGGCCATCCCGCGCGCATGCTGGCGCTTGCGCTTAGGTTGCTGCCGGATTC
Source organism: Candidatus Roseilinea sp. (assembly GCA_025998955.1). Lineage (NCBI taxonomy): Bacteria > Bacillati > Chloroflexota > Candidatus Thermofontia > Candidatus Roseilinea > Candidatus Roseilinea sp. Next base: position 2,259,465 of record AP024676.1, on the reverse strand, counting down.
GGCGCTGCAGGCGTTGTTATCGCGCCGGGTCGCCAAGGGCCGCGGTGACAAATATCCGTCGCTCTACTACGACGCAGCCGACCGATCCGGCCGGTCCGAAGTGGACGTGTTGAACGGCGCGATTGCCGAGGCCGGGCGCCGACTGGGCGTGCCGACACCGGTGAACGCCGCGTTGACAGAGATGGTGCAGCAGGTCGTCCGCCCAGATGCGACGTTGTCGCCCCAAGCCGCGCGCCGCGCGCTTGAACAACTTGCCCAGGTCTGATATACGTCGGCGGCGGGTAAAGCGTAAAACGCAAGACGTAGGACGCAGGACGCAAGACAAGCTCATGAGCGCCCTCGAACGCTTCATCGCCCATGTGTGGGAAGCCATCTGGTTGGCCCTCGGCTTCAATGCCGAGGCGGCGCGCTTCGTCTCGACCGAGCCCGAGTCCATCGCCGTCGTGCTCACCGTGGCATTCCTCGCCGGCCTCTCGTTGCTGCTGGGACAAAGCGTAGTGTTATTCCTCAACCGCGTCTCGAAAGTGCGCTTTGCTATTACGCTGGTGCTGAACGCCGTCATCTACGTCATCAACCTCGCTATCTGGTCAGTAGTGATCTGGTTCGTGGCGACCTTCGCCTTTGGCGCAGACCGGCCGATCGGCATTGGCGCGCTGGCCATTCTGCTGGGCAGTGCGCCGTTCGTGTTTGGCTTCTTCATCCTCATCCCGTATATCGGCATCATCCTCACCCGCATCCTCTATGCTTGGAGCTTCCTGATCACCCTGGTGATGGTGCAGGCCGTGTTCGAGATCGGCTGGCTGCAGGCGTTGGTGTGCGTCGGCCTAGGGTGGGTGTTGTTGCTGATCTTGAACCGCACCGTGGGCCGGCCGATCGTGGCCGTGCGCGACCGGGTCTTTCACCGCCTCACCGGCCTGCAGCCCTACGGCCCCTCCAACGCACCGGAGAGCGAAGGCCGGCCCACGCGCCGGATCGGCATGCGTTCAGAGGCGCGGTTGCTGCGTCGGCGCCTCATGCACGCCGAGCCGTTGGCCCTGCGGCGCCAGGGTGACGCGGAGAAATTCGACGTCGGCGATGAGCACTGAGCCGCTGCGCGCGCCGGCGACGCCGATGTCGAGCGCTTGCACCCGCGTCAGGTCCACGCCGGCGAACTCGGCCAACCGCACGCGCACCGAGCCAAGGTAGGCGTGCCCGATCCAGCCCCACACCTGCCGGTTCACTTCGCCGGAGGGATAGGCGAGCGCCGGTGTGGTGGAGTCATTGAGCTGCACGCTGGCGCTACGGCCGGCGGCATCGGTCAGCGTCAGCGTGAGCGTCACCGGCTCGCGGTGGACGTTGAGGTAGTCGGTGGGATCGAGTACGGCGCGCAGATGCAGGCTGGTGAAGGCCGAGAGATCTGTCGCCGGTTCACCCAGCGGCAACGTCCAACTCGCTCCGGCGAGGTCGGTCCACGAGAAGCGCACCTGTGATGGGTTACCGGGCTGGATGGCCCAGCGCATGCACGGTTGGCGGTAGGCGCAAAAATCCAGGTGACTGGCATTGCCGCGTAACGCATAGCCGCCGAAGCCGTTGAAACTCAAATCGTCGCGCGTAAGTGGCCGGACGACGATGGCGCGGTCGGCTGTACCGAGCGACAGCGCCGTGCGCACGGGCAGGCCATACAGGCTGGCCGGCGCGGGGTCGAGTGGGTTCAAGCCGGCGCGCGACGCCGGGGCGCCGTTCAGCGAAGCCGTAGGCGCACTCATGGCGGCGTCGAAAAAGTCGGGCGCGTAGCGCGCCAGGAAGTCGCGCTGGTGGTGTGGCGCAAGGCGCGCGCTGTTTGCTTGACAACCGGTGACCGGTGTAGGCACCTCGAAGGCGTCCTGGGGCGCAACCTCGTTAAAGGCGTTGTGGTTGGCGCCGATCAGATACACCGACGACGCGAAGTGCCTTCGGTCGCGCGCCAACCGGGCATCTTCGTAATATCCCTGGCCGCTCAAGTCGGGCACGCTGCCGTCGCACGCCGGCAAGATCACGCCGAGCGGCGCGTCGGCGTCGCCCTCCAGCGAATACAGCGGCGCGACCAACAAGACGGCGGCGAGCGGCCCATCGGCCGAATTGCTGCGCGGTCGCCCTTGCCGCGCGCGGGCGCTCTGCATGGCCAGCAGCGCGCCGTGCCCGTGCGCCACGATGCCGATGCGCGCAAAGTCGAGTTTGCCGACCAGCGAGATGTCGAACGCCTCGACGCGCCTGCGGTTGGCGGCGACCAAGCCGCCCAGGTGCGCGTCGAGCACGGCCGGATAGCGCTGCAGCTCCGGCCCGACCGAGCCATAGGCGGCGGCGTAGACGGCGTTGAGGTTAGGCACAACCGCGACGTAGCCGCGCGCGGCCAGCGCGCGTGCCAGGTAGACCATGCCGGCATCGTTGCGGCGCTCCTCGTGAGGCTTGCACGGCCAGCGCTCCAGCGCCAACTCGGCGATGGACGTATCGCGCGGGCAGCCGCCGTGCGCGTCGTGGAAGATCAAGATGACCGGGAACGGGCCGTCGCCTTCCGGAACGGCGATGATGCCCTCGACGCGATAGGGCATGGATCGTGCGGGATCGCGGCGCGGTAGCCAGGTCTGCTCGATCGCGCGCTCGCCGAAACTGTAGGTGCGGGCCGGCGGCAGCGCCGGTTGTGCCTGTGCCGATGCCGGTGGCCAGGCGAAAGCGACGAAGGAGAGTGCGGCGATGGTCGCGCTGTGCACGACGCGCCGGTAGAGACGCAGCAACATCGCAGGCTAGGCTTCGATGCGCAGGGCGCGCGCCACTTCGTGGATCACGGCTTCTTCCTCTGGGCTGACGCGCGTGCCGCCGATGCCGAAGATGCCACCCTCTCGGCTCTCCTCTGCCACACGCTGGCAAACCGTCAGCACCGCGCGCTTGACCGTCGCGCCCTCTTCCGGCGTGCACTTTGCATCGAGGATGTCCGCCAGTTCATCGCACCGGCGCATGGCGAACGGCTTGATGTCTTGCAGCTTGATCGTCTCTGGGTTGAACTGTCGCACCAGCCGGCTGATTTCGGCGCGCGCTTCGTCGTTGGCCAGTGCGCCCAAGACAGGGTGCGACGCATATGCCTCGATCTGTTCGATAAAGCTGCGCGCGATGGCGGCGAACTCGGCAGCGGTGCCCAGCGTGCCGCTGGACTTCGAGGCCGCGACGCTCATGCCGGCCATCACTGTGGCGCGGATCAGCGTGTTGACCTCGTCGGGGGTGAGCCCGGCTTGCGATTGCGACTCTGCTTGCATGCGTCCCAGTCTCGCATGATCCCCTGTTCGTGGCAAGCAGGGTCAATCGGCGGTCTGACCGCCCGTTCCCCTGGCGATACAATCCTGCGCACATGAGAGTGCTGGTTTTCGACACCAAGAAGTACGACCGCGAGACGCTGCAGGCTGCAAACCAGGCGGGCGGCGCGCACCACGAGCTGGTCTTCGTAGAGTCGCCATTGAACGCGCAGACCGCTGCGTTGGCCGATGGCTTTCGCGCGGTGAGCATCTTCGTCAACGATGATGCCAGTGCGCCGGTCGTAGAGCGCTTGGCGCGCGGCGGCGTCCGGTTGCTGGCGCTGCGCAGCACCGGCTTCAACAACGTGGATCTGAACGCGGCGGCGCGCTGCGGCATCACGGTGATGCGCGTGGCCAACTACTCGCCCTACGCCGTAGCCGAGTTCGCCGTCGCGTTGCTGTTGGCCGTCAACCGCAAGATCCACCGCGCCTACAACCGCACGCGCGAGGGCAATTTCCTGCTCGATGGTTTGCAAGGCCGCGACATTCACGGCAAGACCGTCGGCGTGATCGGCACCGGTCGCATCGGCGCAGTGTTCGCCCACATCATGGCCGGCTTCGGTGTGACGCTGCTCGGCTACGATGTCGCGTCCAACCCCGAGTGCGTCCGGCTCGGCATGCGCTACGTTGGGCTGGATGAGCTGCTCGCGCAATCCGACATCGTCAGTTTGCACGCGCCGCTCCTCCCCAGCACCTATCACATCATCAACGCCGAGGCGCTGACCAAGATGAAGCCCGGCGCGATCCTGATCAATACCAGCCGTGGCGCGCTGGTGGACGCTGAAGCGCTGATCGAGGCGCTCAAGTCCGGCCGCATCGGCGCGGTCGGCCTCGACGTGTATGAGGAGGAGGACGGCCTGTTCTTCCGCGACCGCTCGGATCAGATCATCACCGACGACGTGTTCGCCCGGCTGATGACCTTCCCCAACGTGCTGATCACCGGCCACCAGGCGTTCTTCACTCACGAAGCGCTGGCGCAGATCGCCGAAACGACGATCCGCAACCTCACCGATTTCGAGGCCGGCCGCGCCAATGAAAATGTACTGCAGGCCCGTTAGCATCGGCGCGATGGCGTCGCAGGAGGCTCAAATTACTTCTCAGCCACCGGCATACCAAGAGTCGCCGGAAGCCGTGGTGGCGCGGCTGAGCGCTGATCCGGTGCGCGGCCTGACCTCGGCAGAGGCTGAGGTGCGCCTGCACCGGTACGGCCCGAACGAACTGGAATCGTCGCCGGCGACGCCGGCCTGGCGCAGATTCCTCGCCCAGTTCCAGAGCCCGCTCGTGCTCCTGCTGCTGGCCGCCACGCTCATCTCGTTCGTCGCGTGGTTGATCGAGCGCGAATCCGAGCTGCCGTTCGAAGCAATCGCCATCCTCGCCATCGTGCTGTTGAACGCCGTGTTGGGCTTCGCCCAGGAAGAGCGCGCCGAGCGCGCGGTTGCTGCGCTCAAGGCGATGTCGGCGGCGACGGCGACCGTGATCCGCGACGGCCAGCGGCAGAAAGTCCCGGCCCGTGACGTTGTGCCTGGAGACATTCTGCTGGTGGAGGAGGGCGATACCATCGCCGCAGACGCGCGGCTGATCGAAGTGATCGGCCTGCAGGTGGCCGAGGCGGCGCTCACCGGCGAGAGCTTGCCCGTAGCAAAGTCGGTCGCGACAATTCGTGATGACGTTGGGTTGGGCGATCGTCGGAACATGATCTTTGCCGGCACGGCGGCTACCTACGGCCGCGCCCGCGCCGTTGTCACGGCCACCGGCATGCGCACGGAGATGGGCCGGATTGCCGGCCTGCTCCAGCGCACCGAGGACACGGCAACGCCGCTACAAGCCGAAATCGAGCGCGTCGGGCGGGCGCTCGGCGTCGCGGTCATCATCATCGCGGTCATCATCGTGGCCGCCGTGTTCCTCACGCAGCGCGTGACGACGCTGAAGGCGGTAGTGGATGTGTTGATCATCGGCGTATCGCTGGCAGTCGCCGCAGTGCCGGAGGGGCTGGCGACCATTCTGACGATCGTGCTGGCGCTCGGCGTGCAGCGCATGGCCCGGCGCAACGCCATCGTTCGCAAGCTGGCCGCTGTGGAGACGCTGGGTTCGGCCAACGTAATCTGCACCGACAAGACCGGCACGCTCACCCGCAACGAGATGACGGTGCGGACGGTGATCACGGCCGGCGGGCGTGTCGAGTTCACCGGCATCGGCTATGCGCCCGAAGGGGAGGTGGTGACCTCCGATGGCCGGCCGCTTACCGACCCAATCCTGCGCGCTGAAGTCGCGTATGCCCTACGCGCCGCCGATTTGGCCAACAACAGCGTGCTACAGCAGCGCGACGGTCGGTGGGTCGTGCAGGGTGATCCTACCGAAGGAGCCTTGCACGTGGCGACGGCGAAGCTCGGCTTGCAGCATGAGGCACTCGAACGGCGTTTCGCGCGCATCGGCGAGGTGCCGTTTTCTTCAGAGCGCAAGCTGATGAGCACCGTGCATGCCGACGCGCAGAAGCCGGAGCGCGCGGTGATCTTTGCCAAGGGTGCGCCGGACGTGCTGCTCGCCCGCTGTTGCGCCGAGCGCGTGGGTGAAGTGGTGCGACCGTTGACCGACGAGCGACGACGGGAGATTCAGGCCTGCATAGACCAGCTCGCCGGCGAGGCACTGCGCACGTTGGGCGTGGCCTTCCGCACCCAGCCGCGTGACCAAGTCTGGGACGGTGCAATCAGCGAGGCAATCGAGCGCGATTTCGTCTTCCTTGGCCTGATCGGGATTATTGACCCGCCGCGCCCGGAAACAAAGGACGCCGTGGCACGCGCCCGCCAGGCCGGTATTCGCGTGATCATGATCACCGGTGACCATCCGCTGACGGCCAAAGCCATCGCCGCCGAATTGGGCATCATCCCGCCCGGCGGGCGAGTGATGACCGGCGCAGAACTCGCCGGTCTGGAGGCGTCGGCACTGCGCCAGGCCGTGCGCGAAACGTCGGTCTACGCGCGGGTGAGTCCGGAGCATAAGCTGTTGATCGTGCGCGCCTTGAAGCAGGACGGCAATGTGGTGGCGATGACCGGCGACGGGGTGAACGACGCGCCGGCGCTCAAACAGGCCGACATCGGTGTGGCGATGGGCATCACCGGCACCGACGTGTCCAAAGAAGCCGCCGACATGATCCTGACCGATGACAACTTCGCGTCCATCGTCGCGGCAGTCGAGGAAGGGCGCGCCATCTTCTCCAACATCCGCAAGTTCCTGCGCTACCTGCTGTCATCCAACATCGGCGAGGTGATGACGATGTTCTGCGGGCTGGTGTTTGCAGCGGCGCTGGGTCTGTCGGCAGACCACGAAGGCGCGTTGGCCTTACCGCTGCTGGCAACGCAGATCCTATGGATCAACCTGGTGACCGACAGTGGCCCGGCGCTCGCGCTGGGCGTAGACCCACCCGCGCCTTACCTGATGCGTCGGGCGCCGCGCCCGCGCGACAAGGGCGTGATTGATCGCGAGATGTGGATCGGGCTGTTCTTCGTCGGCGCGATCATGGCGCTGGGCACGTTGTTCGTGTTCGACTATGTGCTGGCCGGCGGGTTAATCCCCGGAACGAGCGACCTGATCTATGCCCGCACGATGGCGTTCACTACCCTGGTGCTCTTCCAACTGTTCAACGTCTTCAACGCGCGTTCGGATCGCGAGAGCGCCTTCCGCGGTCTGTTCCATAACCCATGGTTGTGGCTCGCGGTGGCGCTCTCGCTCGTCCTGCAGGCGCTCGTCGTTCATGTGCCGTTCTTGCAGCGCGCCTTCAACACCACGGCGTTGTCGCTGAGCGATTGGCTCGTTTGCATCGCTGTTGCGAGCAGCGTGGTGTGGATGCGCGAGCTGTTCAAGTTCTTCGTTCGTCGCGCGAGATTCGGCTAAATTTCCTTGCGGGGCGTGCTACCCATTCTTGTAGTGAACCACGTGGGGATGGCGCTGTGCTGCTCCGCCGGTTGGTGTTTCAGAGGGAGGATTGCAAAAGATGAAGACGATCATGACGCGGGGGAAGTTCGAGGGCATCAACGCTTGCGCCGACGCGCGCGGGGTCATCGCGGCCGCAGCGATGGACCAGCGTGGCTCGTTGCAGAAGGCGATCGCCAAGGCGCGTGGCGCGAACGGCGTCGCCACCGCTGAGGACCTGACCGCTTTCAAAACGGCCGTCACCAAGGTCCTGACCCGGCATGCCAGCGCCATCTTGATGGACCCGGAATACGGCCTACCGGCGCTGAAGGAGAAAGACCCTGCCGCAGGGGTGTTGTTGGCCTACGAGAAGACCGGCTACGATGCCAACGTGAAAGGCCGGCTGCCCGATCTGCTGAGCGAATGGAGCGTGCGGCGGTTGAAGGAGGCCGGTGCGGACGCGATCAAGGTGCTGTTGTATTACAACCCCTACGACGAGCCGCATATCAACGAGATCAAACACGCCTTCATGGAGCGCGTGGGCGCCGAATGCGCCGCCAACGACATCCCACTCTTCCTCGAGCCGATCTACTACGAGGAAGGCCTGGAAGAAATCGAGCTGGCCCGCAAGAAGCCGGACGCCGTGGCGCGCTACATGGCCGAATTCTCCAAGCCGCGCTACGGCGTGGACATCCTCAAAGTCGAGATCCCCTTCAACATCAAGTATGTGGAAGGTTCGCGCGCCTATGCTGGCACGGCGGTGTACACCAAAGCCGATGCGCTGCGCGCCTTTCGCGAGTCGGCCGCCGCGGCGAAGAAGCCGTTCATCTACCTGAGCGCCGGCGTGAGCGACGCGGTGTTTATCGAGTCGCTGGAGTGGGCGGCGGAGGCCGGCGTGAACTTCGCCGGCGTGCTGTGCGGCCGGGCGACGTGGCAGGAGGGCATCCCCGTCTTTGCCCACCAGGGCTACGACGCGCTCGAAGCGTGGCTGATGGACCAAGGCGTGCGCAACATCACCGCGTTGAATGAGACCCTGGCCCGCGGCGCGCACCCGTGGTGGGACTCCTATGGCGGGCGCGAGCACATTGAGGTGGTGGGGTGATCCTCAGGGGTCAGACCCTTCCCTAGCAGTCTGACCGCTGAGGATTCTTTCTACCTCGCGAACGCTCGAAATGGATTGTCGTGCGTCAGCAAACGGATCGTTTCGTCATCCACGCCCGCGGCGCGCAGTGCGGGTAAGAAAGTCTGTGTAAGGTAGGTAAACGGCTTCGGCGCGCCACCGTTGGGTTGCGATGGATCAAACCAGCCGCGATCCTGGCTAAGCAGAATCTGGTCACCGTAGCCGGCGTCGAGCAGGCGCTGGATACGCTCGATGAAGAACGCATCGGGCTGTGAGCCGCCGATCCAGTCATACTCGATCCACGCGCCGCGCCTCGCCACCTCTACGTTCAAGCCGAAGTCCGGCTCAGCGCTGGCGTGAATCCAGATGAAGCGCGACGCCGTGTAGCCGCAGAGCTCGATGATATCGAGTTGCTCGCGCACCACGTGCCCGCGGATGGTGTGACTGCCAATGGCCGCGCCGGTTGCCCTCGCCGCGCGGGCTGCTGCGCGCAGAATCTTCTTCTCGACATCGGTGATGCCGTCGTCGCCCGCGCTGAGCTTGATGAAGCCGGCGCGCACGCTCGTGCCGTCAATGCCCTCGTTCAGCTCGCGCACCATCCACTCGCACAAGGCGTCTTCGCTCGCATCGTGCGCCCACTGTGGAACCCACGGCTCGCGGTAGATGCCGGTGGCGACAGCGATGGGAAAGCTGGTCGCCTGTGACACGGCCTCGACCAAGTCCACCCGCCGACCGACGCCGACCGGTGTGCACTCAACCAGTGCAGAGACGCCGGCGGCGCGTGCCCGCTCGACTTCAGGGCCCATCAGGGCAACAACGTCGCGCGCGTCCGCCTGCCCAAAATCCGGCCGCTCCTGCGCGCCAAGATCAACGAAGATGTGCTCGTGCGGCAGAATCAGCCCCAGTTCGTCTTGAGCCTTAGGGCCGAGCGTAGTGAATAGCCAACTCACTGTGCCGTCAGGTCCACCAGCGTCGCGTCGGGGGCGTGATGCTTGACCGAGGCGATGCCTTTCTCCATTGCTGCTGTCGAAGAATACATCTGGCTACGGCCGATGACGGTACCGTTGGCCGCTTTGAGCACGAAGTACGGCTGGCCGCTGCTCGACATCCGGCGTTCGAACCGCTCATCCAGCGGCGCGTTGGTGCGCACCGATTCGATGCCGTTGAGGGCACTGCGCCGTTCGGTGTACGTCTCACCGGTAAAGATGACGCGCCCGTTGGACGCGATCAGGTTGAACATGTATTCGCCGTTGTTGGATGTCTTGAGTTCGAACTTGCCGGACATGTCTTCGGTTTCTCCTTGGTGATTCGATCTGATCTCCACTGAGGCAATCTTATCGCATCATGGGTGTAGTGAGGTGCATGTGTGCATAGGGGCAAAATTGCAGGGTAGGGCGCAGACGCCGTTCCGCGCCTCGCCCAGATAGGCCGCGAATGGGGCAGAGCGCGCCCTCGCGAATACGTTGGCCCCCGTTGGCGAATGCCCCCGTGCAGTGCGCCACATCGTCCTATCGGGATGGGTCGTTGGGATCATGCGCCGCTTCGGTCCAGCGATCGGTAAAACGCTGCCCACCATGCCGGATGGCTGGGATGCGCCATCTCTGGCTCGAAGCCGATCTGCAAATACATCTTGACCGCCGATACGCGAAAGTCCTCGGTCTTCAAGAAGGCGTAGGCGTAGCCCTGCTCGCGGAGGTAGCCGAGCACGGCTCGACATACCTGTAACGCCAGCCCGCGCCGGCGGTGATCCGGATGCGTGATCACCCAGCCCAGCTCGCCTGCCGGCGGCGTCGCGTCGGGATACAGGAAAGTGCAGGCTGCGGCGACCGGCCGGTCATCGTGCGTGGCGAAGAAGACGCCGTCCAGTGGCATGATCCCGCGCCCGCCAGCCAGCATCCAGTCCAATCGAGCGCGATCCCACACCCACAGCGGTTCGGTGCGGAGCAGGGCGAGCCAGTCTTCCTCGTCGCCGGGGCGAAACGCCCGCAAGCCATAGCCTGGGGCCGGTTGCGGCGGCGCCAGCCGGTCGAAGCGCGTGAAGCCCATCCGCAACTGGGGCGTAGGATCGGCCATTCAGGCTAAAACTTCCGGCTCCACTCTTTCGGCCAGCGCTCGACGACGACCTTGGTCTCGGTGTAGAACTCGACGCCGTGCATGCCTTGGGCGTGCAGGTCGCCGAAGAAGCTCTCACGCCAACCGCTGAACGGGAAGAAGGCCATCGGCGCAGCCACGCCGACGTTGATGCCGACGTTGCCGGTGTTCACCTCATAGCGGAACTGGCGCGCCGCGGCGCCATTGCTGGTGAAGATACACGCCATGTTGCCGTAGCTGCGGTCGTTGACCAAGGCAATCGCTTCCTCGATCGTCTCGGCATGCATCAGGCTGAACACCGGGCCGAAGATCTCGGTGCGGGCGATCTCGCTCTTGGGCGGCACATGGTCGAGGATGGTGGGGAAAACGAAGTTGCCGTCCTCGTAGCCTTTCACCTTCTTATTGCGCCCGTCCACCAGCACCTGCGCACCTTCGCGCTCACCGAGCGCGATCAGCTTCTCGATGCGCGCCTTGCTCTCTGCGGTGATCACCGGACCCATCTCCACCCCTGCGTCCAGGCCATAGCCGACTTTGCGCGAGGCAGCGGCGTCGGCCAGTTGCTCGACGAAGACATTGCGCGCTTCGCCCACCGTGATGCCGACCGAGGCAGCTAAGCAGCGCTGGCCGGCGCAACCGAAGGCCGAGTCGGCCACGATGCGCGTGGTCATGTCCATGTCGGCGTCGGGCATGATGACGACCGGGTTCTTGGCGCCGCCCTGGGCTTGCACGCGCTTGCCGGCGCGCGCGCCGCGCTCGTACACGTAGCGGGCTACCGGCGTGCTGCCCACGAAGCTCACCGCGCGGATGTCGGGGTGGTCGAGGATGGCATCCACGACCTCCTTCGCGCCGTTCACCACCTGCACCACGCCGGGCGGGAAGCCGGACTGTTCGAGCAATTGGAAGATGCGCTGGATCGTCATCGGCACCTTTTCGCTGGGCTTGAGGATGGAGCAGTTGCCGGTGGCGACGGCGTAGGGCAAGAACCATAGCGGCACCATGCCGGGAAAGTTGAACGGCGTGATGGCGGCGACGACGCCGAGTGGCTGGCGGAAGCAATGCTCGTCAATACCGCGCGCGATGTCTTCGTTGTTGAAGCCCTGCATCAGGCTGGGAATGCCGCAGGCCACCTCGACGTTCTCGATGGCGCGCTGCATCTCGGCCTGGCTTTCGGCATACGTCTTGCCGCACTCGTTGGTGATCAGGCGCGAGAGTTCGTCGCGATGCTCCTCCAGGAGACGCTTGAATTTGTATAGGTGTTGCACCCGCTCGACGGCCGGCACGCGCCGCCAATCCTTGAATGCCTTGACGCCGGCTTCGGCGGCCATGTGCACCTCTTCGGCCGGCGAGAGCGGCACTTGGGCCATCACTTGGGCGGTGGCCGGGTTCTTCACGTCGAGGAACGCGCCGGCGCTGGATTCCATCCATTGGCCGTTCACGTAGTTGAGCAGGCGACCGTTGGTTGACATGTCCTTTTCTCCCTGAAATACGAGCTTCTTGGCTGTGCAGCGATTATAAGTTCAAGCGCCGATATAATCCCGCTAGGTGCCGAATATCTCGCTGGATGAGCTGCAAGCCGCGCTGAAACCGATCTTCGACAAGTATGGCGTGGCGCGCGCGTTCGTGTTCGGCTCGGTCGCGCGGGGCGAAGCGACGCGCCGGAGTGACATAGACCTGATCGTCATCCAGGAGACCGACAAACAGTTCCTCGACCGCTACGAAGGCATCCTGGCCGAAATCCACACCGCGCTGCGCCGCAGCGTGGATTTGTTGATTTACACGCCGCACGAGTTCGAGGCGATGCCGCGGACGGCGTTCGTCCGCCGCATGCTGAGGGATAGCAAGGTGATCTATGAGCGTGAGCGGGAATCGCCAGATGGCGATGCGCTGGATCGAGACGGCTGAGGAAGACCTACATACAGCGCGTCTGCTGTGCAGCGCGAATGTTCACGCGCCGGCCTGTTTCTACGCCCAACAGGCTGCCGAAAAGGCGATGAAAGCGTTGTGGTACGCACTGGACCAGGAGCCTTGGGGCCATTCCGTAGTGGCGTTAGTCGAAGATTTCGTCGAGCGCGATTCGTTGCCCGATTGGAGACAGTGGAGTGACTATGCGGCCCAGCTTGACCAGTTCTACATTCCAACGCGTTATCCCGATGCGTTACCGACCTCTACGCCAGGCCGAGTGTATCGCGCAAGCGATTCTGAGCGCGCGCTGGCTTGTGCAGAACCGATCGTGAACGGTTGTCGCGAATGGCTGGCCGCGCATTGACCTCGATCCGAGTGCGCGGTGTGGGATCTACCACGCTTGCTTGTAAAGCGCGATGATCTGCTCGGCCGTCGGCACGACCGGGTTGTTTTGCGGGCTGCCGGAGGCGAGCGCGTCCTGCGCCATCTTCTCCAGGCTTTTCTCGAACTTGGCGCGCCCGACCCGGACACACTCGCGCAGCGGGGGGATCTCCAAGGCATCGTTGAGCGCCTCGAGTCCATCGGCTAGCTTGTGCGCCGCGGTCTCGTCGTCGTCGCTGCCGCCGGCCAAGCCGAGGATGCGCGCGATCGTGGCGTAGCGCACGAGCGCGCCAGGCAGCGAGAAGCGCGTCACCGTCGGCAGCAGCACGGCGTTGCTCAAGCCATGTGGCACGTGGTAGAGCGCGCCCAGCGGCCGGCTCATACCGTGCACCAGGCACACGCTGCTGTTGGAGAACGCCATGCCGCCCTGACACGCTGCCAGCGCCATCGCCTCGCGCGCCGCGCGATTGTCCGGCTCACGCCACGCAGTCAGCAGGTTCGACCCCGTCAGCGCGATGCACGAGAGCGCAATCGGGTCGGTCATCCCGTTGGCCTTGCGCGACACGTATGCCTCGATGCCGTGGGTGAGTGTGTCCACGCCGACGTGGGCCGTGAGCGCCTTCGGCATGGACAGGCTCAACTCGTAGTCCACCAGCGCGGCAATCGGCATGAGGTGCTCGCTGAGCATCATCATCTTCTCGCTGCGCTCGGTGTCGGTAATGACCGCGACGCGGGTGACTTCGCTGCCCGTGCCGGCAGTGGTGGGGATGGCGATCATCGGCGCGCCGGCGCGCGGCACGTTGTGATAGCCCATATACTGCCGGAGCGGTTCGGGATTGGCCGTGAGCATGGCGATTGCCTTGGCCGCGTCCATCGCGCTGCCGCCGCCCAGGCCGATGACGGCATCCGCCCCGCTCTCTCGATAGGCCTGCAACCCATCGCGTACGTTGAGGTCGGTGGGATCCGGCTGCACGCCGGCGAAGACGGTCGCCGCGAAGCCGTGTTGCCTGAGCAACGCAGTGAATTCGTCGGCCAGCCCGCTGCGCGCCAAGAAGGCATCGGTGACGATGAGGGCGTGGCACGCGCCGATCTGGCGCAGTTGCGCCGGCAGCTCGCGGCTCGCTCCGGCGCCGAAGCGTATTGTGCGCGGAACGTTGAAAGTGATCGCCGTCACGGTCAACGGGGGTGGTGGGGCTGCGCCGGCGTGATGGCCGTCAGCTCGCGCACCAGCGCGTCCACGTTGTGCTCGATCAGCGCGAATGCCTCGGCTGCCGGCGTGCGGTGAATGTCATGCACGCGCCAGTAAACGATGCGGTCGCGCCACGCGGGGAACCAGTGCTCGACATAGCTGCGATGTTCATCTTCGTCCAGCGCGATGATGCGCTGCGCCGAATGCAAGTCGCTCTCGGTGAGCCGGCGGGGGAAGGACAGATCGGCGGGCAAGGACACGCCACGCTCTTGCGCGCGTTGGATCACGCTTCCGGCGATCGGGCCGGAGTTGAACGGGCTAGGGTCGAAGCCGCGCGAGGTGGCGCGCCAGCCCAGATGGGCCGGCGCGGTTGCGTTGAAATACAGCTCGGCGTAGCGGCTGCGATAGTAGTTGCCGGTGCAGACGAACAACACGACGCGATCGGACATGAATTACTGCCCCTGCGCGCGACGCCAGGCTTCGTATTCCTCGCGCGCGTCTTCGCGCAGCGGATAGTATTTGCGCAGGTCGCCGCCTTCGGCCAGTTTCATGCGGGTGAAGTCTTCCCACTCGGCGTGCTCGCTGGCTTTCTTCAGCAGCTCCGGCGCCAGCTTGATGGGCACGACGACCACGCCATCGTCGTCGGCGATGATGATGTCGCCGGGCATGACCAGCACGTTGTTCATAGCGATCGGCACGTTGACGGCGAACGGCATGAGGTTGGTCTGGGTATGAAAGTTGGGGGTGACGCCGCGTAACCACATCGGCAAATCCAAGTGCTTCACGTGGGGGTAATCGCGGATGCAGCCGTCAATCACCACGCCGGCGCCACCCCGGCCCTTGAAGTAGGTGAGCATCATCTCGCCGAAGATGCCGCTGCTCATGTCGCCGCGCGCGTCCACTACGACGATGTCGCCCGGCTGGGTGTGATACAGCACATGACGGTGGAGCTGCGCTTCGACGTTGCTGTATTCGCTCTCGCCATACAGGTCTTCGCGCTTCGGCATCATTTGGAGCGTAAGGGCCGGGCCGACCACGTGCTTGCCCTTGTTCCACGAGACCGGGCCGCGAATGTGTGCGTCGCGGATGCCTAGCCGATACAGCTCGCCGACGGCCGTCGCACAGCCGATGTGGCGCAGTCCTTCGATGAGTTCTTTGGGGGGACGAACGATATCCGGTGTCTGAATCATGCTCGGCACTATAGCGCCGTTTGGGGAGCGGGCAAGCGCGGCGGTGGCTACAGGCCGAACACTTGCTCGACCTTGATCTGCAAGCCGGGGATGACCTGTGCAGTCAGCGTGTCATCCCATTCGTGGATGCGCACGTTCTGGTAGCGCGATTTGCCGGGCAGCGTGTATTGCTCGATCACCTGGTTGGTGACGTCTATCAGCCAGGCTTCGGGGATGCCAGCGCTCGCGTAGCGCGGAATCTTCTCCTTGCGGTCGTAGTCCGCCGAGGCGTCGGCCACCTCGATGACGATGAGCGTGTCCTCTGCAGTGGGGATGCCCTGGCGGTAGAAGTCATCGCGCCTCTTGAGAACGGCGAGGTCTGGTTGCGGTTCCGATAAATCGTCAAGTTGTATGGGATCTTGGACGCTGACGATAGCCGATTGCGCCAACAAGAGTAGAAGAAGCTCGTTGAGCTTCTTGACGATTGCTGCGTGTAGTGGGCCGATGGGACTCATCCGGCGTATCTCCCCGGCAATGAGTTCGACGCGGTCGTCCTCGGCGAGGATGCCGGCTTCGCGCATGCGCGCGTATTCGCTCACGCTGATCGGACGCAAGGTGACGTGCACGGCCATACGCGAATGATATAACCGGGGGGAGGCGATGGCATTGCCATCGCCTCCCTCGATCAGAAGTGCGTCGGTTCGCGCTTCAGGAATTGCCCGCGCCCGATCGTGCCGACGAATTCGCCGTCGCGCACGGCCACCTCGCCGCGCACGGTGACCACGCTGGGCCGGCCCTTGATCTCCCACCCCTCGAATGCGCTGTAGTCCAAGTTGATGTGGTGCGTCTTGGCCGAGATCACGCCGCGGTAGTTCGGGTCGTAGACCACCAGGTCGGCGTCACTGCCGACGGCAATCGTGCCTTTGCGGGGGAAGAGGCCGAATAGCTTAGCCGCCTGTGTGCTGGCGCAGTCCACGAATGTGTTCAAATCCAGGCGGCCGGTCGTCACGCCATAGGTATAGAGCAGGTTGACGCGGTCTTCCAGCGAAGGGATGCCGTTGGGGATCTTCGTGAAGTCGTCCCGCCCCATCTCCTTTTGGCCTTTGAAGTCGAAGGGGGCATGATCGGTCGCCACGGTCGAGACGAAGCGCTGCCGGAGGGCATTCCAGAACACGTCCTGGTTCTTCTTATCGCGCAGCGGCGGCGACATGACGTATTTGGCACCCTCGAAGTTCGGCAACTCGGCGTAGCTCTTGTCCAGCACCAGATACTGGATCAACGTCTCTACCCAAACGTTCAAGCCGCGATCCTTGCCGGCCATCGCCTCGCGAAGCGCCTCTTCGCAACTGGTATGCACGATGTAGGTATGCGCGCCGGTCATCTCTGCGAACGAGAGCAGGTGGTGGACTCCCTCGGCTTCTACGCGCGGCGGCCGGCTCCAGTAGTGATACTCCGGCCCGGTCTTGCCTTCGCTGAGCAGTTGCTTCTGGAGCTCCAGCACCAGGTCGGCGTTTTCGCAGTGGGCCGTCACGATCACGCCGAGCTTCTTGGCCAGCCGGAGCGTGTGATACAGCTCCTCGTCGGTGATGCCGAAAGCGCCTTTGTAGGCCAGGAAGACTTTGAAGCTGGAAACGCCGGCTTTCACGATCTCCGTCAGCTCGGCCTCCACCTGAGCGTCGTACCGGGTCACCGATTGGTGAAAGGTGAAGTCGCAGGCGCTCTTGCCGGCGGCCTGGCCCATCCAGAATTCGAAGCCGTCGGCCAGCGGTCGGCCGTTGCGCGCCTGACAGACCATCTCGATCAGCGTGGTAGTGCCACCGATGAGCGCGGCCTTACTGGCGCTGACGTAGTCGTCCTTGGCGAACGTGCCCATGAAGGGCAGGTAGACGTGGACGTGCGGGTCAATGAAGCCAGGGAAGACGTATTTGCCGGTCGCGTCAATCACCGTTGCGTCCGGCGGCGCATCGAGTCCCTTACCAATGCGGCTGATTTGCTCGCCTTCGCAGTAGATGTCGGCCTGCATCTGTTCGCCGGCCGTGACGATGGTGCCGTTTTTGATGAGTAAGGCCATACTCGGTTCCTTCACAGAGCTGTGGTCTAAAACTAAAAACTCAGCGCGTGGCGCGTTTTTACGGCGCGATCGGGCGCGTTGCGTTGCTGATGATGCTATCGCTTCTTCGCCTTGCGCGCCCTGCCGTTCGCCACAGCTTTGACGGCGACGGCGCGCTTCTTACCGTTGAAGTGTGGGATGACGCTGCGCCCGTAGGCAGCGACTTGCTTCTCTTCGTCGCCGCACATCAAGTAGATGTTGAACTGGTGCACGCCGAGCGATTGCAGTTCCTCCAGCTTGGCGATGTGATCTTTGATTGAGCCAACAATGCAGTAGCGGTCGGTGATCTCGTCGCTGACGAATTGGGCGTTGCTGCTGCCTACCTCGGCATGGTGCAGGTAGTCGTAGCCGGGGCGACCTTCGACGTAGGCGTACAGCTCTTTGGGCAGTTCTTCCTTGGGATAGCGCTTGAGCAGGTCCACCACGTGGTTGGACACGAGCGCCGGGAACCAGCGCACATGCTCGCGCGCCACCTCTAGGTCGCTCGAAATCCACACCGGCGCACACGCCATGATCTTGATCTGCGAGTAATCGCGCCCGGCTTGTTCTGCGCCCTCTTTCACGAACTGTAAGCACCACTTGATGAGATAAGGGTCGGCAAATTGCAGGATGACGCCGTCGGCGATGCGGCCGGCCGAGCGCAGGGCGATCGGCCCGTAGCCGGCCACCCATACCGGCGGCACCCCGCCGTCGGCCCAACTGAGATAGGTGTCCACGCCGTCGTAGTCAATGTGTTCGCCGGCGGTGAGTTTGCGGAACTGATCCACAAACTCTTCCAGGTTGGCCATCGTGGTGGGCTTCTTGCCCAGCCGGCGGCGAGAGCTATCGCCGCGCCCGATGCCCATCTCCATGCGCCCCTTGCTGATGCGCTGGAGCGTGGCAAAGTCGCTGGCGCACACGGTCACGTCGCGCACGACCGGATTGGTGACCAGCGTGCCGATATGCACCTTCTTGGTGTTCCATGCCCACAAGGCGAAGCGCGGGAAGACCGACTGCCACAACACGTGGCTGTCGAAGCTCCACACGTAGCCGAAGCCGGCAGCTTCGGCTTGCATCGCGATCTTCACCTCGCGGCGAACGTCCAAGTCGCTCTTGAAGGTGATGCCGAAATCCATCTTAGCCATGGTGTCAGGGGTCAGGTGTCGAGCATCAAGGATCGGGGGTCAGGGGCGGCGCGCTGATCGCTGGCCCCTGACGCCCTGATCCCTGACGCTTGGCTAGTTGCCGCCTTCCTTCAACTCGACGGTGATCTTGGTGAACCCTTCGCCTTTGATGTCGCCTTCCAGTCCCTCCAGGGCTTTCTTGGCCAGGTCGGTGCGGTAGGCGCCGGCATCCGGATCTTGCTTCAGGATGCCGTAGGTCTTGGCGATCTCCACCGTCTGCTTGTAGAGCGCTTCGTCCATCTGGCCGATGCCGTTGGGCGACGGCCAGATCAGCGCGTTGATCTCGTTGAGCTGCCAGCGCATGTGGCTCTCGCCCAGGGCCGTGCCGTTGTTCAACACGATCTGCACGCACTCGTCGAAGTTGTCGCGGCAGAAAATCCAGCCCTTGAAGGTCGCGCGCAAGAATCTGACGGCAATGTCCTCGTTGCCCGGCTGCTTCAGCCACGATTCACGCGCCATCACGCCGTCTTGCAACATCGCGGTGCCCACGTCATTGAAGTTGATCACGTTCAGGTCTTCGGGCTTATAGAGCTCGCCGGTGGCCGGGTTCTTGGTCTCCAGCACCTGCGCATACTCGTTGTAAATCATCGCCTGCGCCACGTCCACCTCGCCGTTGAGCAGTTGGCTCATGTCGAAGTTCTGCTTGATGATCTTGGCGTCCTTCTCTGGGTCCAGGCCGGCTTTGCGCATGGCGGCGAATAGCTCCGGCTCGTTGCCCAACAGCCACGAGCCGACGTTCTTTCCTTTGAAGTCCTCGACCTTGGTAATGTTCTTCTCCTTGAAGGAGACCATCAGCGTGCCGCTGCGCTGGAAGATCTGGGCGATGTTGACCAGGTCGGCGCCGGCTTCGCGCGCAGCGAGCATGCGGCCGGGCAGCCAGGCCACGCCGAATTCTGCGCCATCGGACGCGACGACTTGGGCCGGCGCGATATCCGGGCCACCGGGGATGATGGTCACGTCCAGCCCCTCTTCGGCATAGAACCCTTTGTCCTTGGCAGCGTAGTAGCCGGCGAATTGCGATTGCGGCACCCACTGCAGGACGACGCGCACGGGCGTGAGCGCTGCCGGCGCAGGGGCTTCGGTCGCTGCCGGCGCGGGGGCTTCGGTGGCCGCCGGCGCGGCGGGCGCGGCTGGCGCAGCGGGGGCAGCCGGCACGGCGCATGCTGCTAGCATGAGTGTGGCGAGTGTCGCGAACGAGAATGCTTTGATCGTCGGTTTCATAGTCCTTTTCTCCTCTTGAAATTCATCGCTTATCTACCGAGGCGTGCCAGGGAATCGCGACCCTTTCAGCAGCGAGGATGACGAGGTAGAACGCGATGCCCAGTAGAGCACTGATGATAATCGCCGCCCACGCATTGTCAAAACGGAACAACTGCGCCTCCTGAAGGATATACACCCCCAGCGATTCGCGCGGGCCGCCGAAGTATTCGCCCACGATCGCGCCGATCAGCGCCAGGGTGCTGCATACCTTCAGCGCATTGAACAGGTAGGGCAGCGAGTTTGGGAGGCGCACCTTCGTCAATACCTCGAACGGGGTGGTGGCGTATGAGCGCATCAGCTCGATCTTGGCCGGCTCGACCAGCGTCAACCCGCGCACCATGTTGATCATCATCGGGAAGAACGTGATGATCGCCACGATCATGATCTTCGACATGGGGTTGATGCTTCCAAACCAGTTGTTCATGATCGGCGCAAAGGCGATGATCGGCACCGAATTCAGCGCGATGGCGAACGGCATCAGCCCTTCGCGCATGGTCGTCCAGCGCGCCGTCGCCAGCGCGACGAGGATGCCGGCGCCCGCGCCTATCAGGAAGCCGATCACGGCGCTGCGGATGGTGTAAGCGGCGCTGCTCATGATGGTCGAGAACGTGCGAAAGAACGCTTCCAGGATCACGCTCGGCGCCGGCAACAGAAAGCGCTGCACGTTCAGCAGGTCCACCAGCACTTCCCACAACGCAATGACGGCGAAGAAGACGATGAGGGGAGGGACGTAGCGCTGGAATCGCGACGGGCTTGCCATCACGTCTCTCTCATCTCCTCGCCTTTGCGCAATGCTTCGCGCACGGTCGTGACCAGCTCGAAGAAGTGCGGGTCCTCGCGCGTCTCGACATTGCGCGGGTAGGGCAGGTCAATCGGGATGATGTCGCTGATGCGGCCGGGGCGTGCGCTCATCACCACGACGCGGGTGGACAGGAAAACCGCCTCGGGGATCGAGTGGGTGACGAACACCACCGTGGTCTGCGTCTCGTGCCAGATGCGCAGCAGCTCCGCATTCATGCGCTCGCGGGTGATCTCGTCTAGCGCGCCGAACGGCTCGTCCATCAGCAGCAGCTCCGGCCGGAAGGCGAGCGCGCGGGCGATGGCCACGCGTTGCTGCATCCCACCGGACAGCTGCCACGGGTAGTGGCGCTCGAAGTTTTGCAGCTCGACCAGTTTGAGCATCTCTCGCCCGCGTCGCGTCCGCTCGGCCTTGGGCACGCCCATGATCTCCAGCGGCAACTCGACGTTTTTCAGCACGGTGCGCCACTCGAACAGCACCGGCGCCTGGAAGACCATCCCGTATTCGCGGTTGACGCGCGCCTGGCGCGCCGGCTTGCCGTTCACCGTCACCTCGCCGCTGGAGGCTTCGATCAGGTCGCCGATGGTGCGCAGCAGCGTAGATTTGCCGCAGCCAGAAGGGCCGATGAGCGAGACGAACTCGCGCGGGCCGATCTCCAGGTTGATGTCCTTCAGCGCGATGGTGGTCGGCCGCTCTACCGGGCCGAAGATTTTGTTGACGTTCTTGAGCGAGACTACCGATTGCATTGCAGCAACTACCCAGCGCTACGCGCTGCGCACGATGTTCCTCAGCACGATGCGTTCCACGACTGACACGGTCACGAAGAGCAAGATGCCGACGAGTGCGGCCATGAAAATCGCCGCCCATAAGCGCTCCGGGCCGGTGATGTAGTACTGGTTGAAGTTCAAAATCGCGCCGCCCAGGCCCTGCTGGATGCCGGAGGGCAGCTCGGCGATGATCGCGCCTACCACGCTGGCCGTCGCCGCGATCTTGAGCGCAGTGAAGATCGCCGGCAGCGCCGAGGGGAAGCGCAACTTCCAAAGCGTTTGCCAGGTCGAGGCAGCATACGAGCGCATCAACTCGACGGCGCGCGGGTCGGGCGAGCGCATGCCGCGCAGGGTGTTGATGGTGACCGGGAAGAAGGTCAAGTAAGCGGCGATGACCGGCACCGACCACCACGATCCACGCAACCAGATCACCACCATCGGGGCAATGGCCAGAATCGGCACAGTCTGCGATGCGACGACGTAGGGCACCAGGCTGCGCTCGAGCAACGGCGAGTGGGCGAAGACTGTGCCCAGCACGAACCCGAGCGCTGCGCCGATGAAGAACCCCAGCAGCGCGCCGCGCAGCGTGTAGAGCGCTGCCTCGAGCAGCACGCTGATCAGCGGCGGGCCGTTGCGGCGCGAAGGCTGCGCGAACGCATCGGCGATTTCCCACAAATGTGGCAGCGTGCGCTTGTCGAGGTTGAAGATCAGCTTGACCAGTTCCCAGGCGACGGCCAGCGCCGCGATGACCAGGACGACGGCGAGGGCGGGTGGGATGCGGCGAGCTGGTCGTGCAGGCGAAAGTGCGACTTCCACTGGCCCGCAAGTCTAGCGAAAACAGGCGACGTGGTCAAACACCGTGCTTGGGCGCGCCGATCGCGATCCCAGGCTGGGATTGAGTTGATCGAGCGATAGCCCGTTTCCTATCGCATGGGTTTCCGTCTCATTAGGTAGAAAGATGTGAACTCATCTGAATCAGAATGCTTGTGAGGGGAAGCAGGATTTGTGAGCCGTAGCGCCAAGTGGAATAGAGAACCGGAGAAAGGTTCTTTCCGCCCGCAGTCCAAATGGGTCGGCCAAGCCGCGCAATGTCGGCGTCCGACTCGGGCGATTCGGTTGAAAGCTGAGCAGACGATCAAGTGGGACGCGGAAAGGAGCATTGCTTGGAACAAGGATTCTCGCAGAAGGGAAGCTTTAAGAACAATCGGTTACGCAAAGGAAGCTTTCGCGTTCCAAGGGGCAATCTCTTACCGAAGGGCGATAACGGCATTGAGAGGAACTTAGCGGAATCGGGCCGGCAAACGGGCACTCAGAGCAAGGCAGGAACCCTTCGGCGCATGTTCGAGCAGCTATCACAGGCGGTGAAGGGAAGTGCGGAGTTTGGGTAAACCTATCTCATTAATTCAACCAAGGAGGATCAAGATGTCTAAGCTGTCTACCGTTCATCACGATTCGTCGAGCCTGCAACCGAACACGCCATCGAGATTTCGTCGCGTCGTAGTGCTGGGAGTCGCCGTCGCTGTTTGTCTCCAAATCGCCTTTGGCTTCTTCATCTTCCGGTCACCTGCTACGCGGTCGGAACCTGCACGCAAAGCGTCCTATTCGATCGGCTATCAAAGTGCCTTGGCCGATGTTGGCGGGCGCATCTCGTTCCGTGGTGTGTGATTGGTGCGACTGAGTTGTGACGAGGAACAGGCCACCTTGACAAAGGTGGCCTGTTCCGTCATTGCGGAGTGATTGTGAAATGCCCAGTCTTCTCCGAGCGTTGCCGTTTAGTGTTTCGTGCTGACTCTAGGGGCGCTGCCTTATTCACCCGTCATTTGGTTTAGTAGATCATCAACGGCGTCCATGCCGTCTTTGAAGTTAATCTGGCTCCAGGTCGCTCGAGCGTCCATGAGCAGGTCTCTGGCGACTGTGCTGTTTTGGTCCCACACGCTGAGCGCATAGTAAAACTTCCCTCGGGCGAGGCTATAGGCGTCGTGGATGCTGGCATATAGGTTGATCGCTCTGTCGAAGCAGGAGTGTTTGCCGCTGATGTGTCCTAGAGATACGTATGCGTTAGCCTGCCCGAGTATGGATCCGACCAGGGTGAAGAGTGTCAAGGCTTGCTCGTATAGCTTCAGCGCTTGGTCGTGCTCATTGCGGAGCACCCGTATATCTCCGATAGCTTGCAGCGTATGGGCTTGTCCGAGCTTCGACCCCGCTACAGTATAGAGCTCCAGCGCCCGTTCATATGAGTGCAATGCGGCGTCGTCTTCCCCGCAGGACACATGCACATCGCCGATGGCCTTAAGCGTGTTGGCCTGTCCAAGCCGGTCGCCCACTGCGGTGAACAATTCGAATGCACGCTCATACTGCTCTATCGCTGCCTCACTGTCCTTGCAGAACGCTGCGATGTCCCCGATGGCCTTGAGTGCATTGGCTTGTCCCAGCTTCGATTCTGCGGCTATGAAAAGTTCGAGGGCGCGTTCATAAGACCGCAGCGCCTCGTCTCGTTGATCACGAAACGCTTGCACGTCACCGATGGCTTTGAGCACGTTGGCCTGCCCAAGTTTCGATCCAACTGCAGTGAATAGCTTCAACACCTGGTCGTACGACTGTAGGGCAGCGTCGTTCTCCTTACGAAATGCCAGCACATCGCCGATGGCTTTGAGAACGTCCGCTTGTCCCAGCCGGTCGCCGATGACTGTAAACAGGTCGAGGGCGCGCTCGTATGACTGCATCGCCTCGTCTCGCTGGTCGCGAAATGTCAGCACATCGCCGATGGCTTTGAGCGCGTTGGCTTGTCCCAGCCGGTCGCCGATAGTCGTAAACAATTCCAGGGCCCGCTCGTATGACTGCATCGCCTCGTCTCGCTGGTCGCGAAATGCCAGTACATCGCCGATGGCTTTGAGCGCGTTGGCTCGTCCCAGCCGGTCGCCGATAGTCGTAAACAATTCCAGCGCCCGCTCGTATGACTGCAGTGCCGCGTCGTTCTCCTTGCGGAACGCCTGAACGTCGCCGATGGCTTTGAGCGCGTTGGCTTGTCCCAGCCGGTCGCCGATAGTCGTAAACAATTCCAAGGCCTGCTCGTATGACTGCAGCGCCGTGCCGTTCTCCTTGTGGAACGCCTGAACATCGCCGATGGCTTTGAGCGCGTTGGCTTGTCCCAGCCGGTCGCCGATTGTCGTAAACAGTTCCAGGGCCCGCTCGTATGATTGCAACGCCTCGTCGTGCCGGTCGCAGAACGCGTGCACGTCGCCGGCAGCTTGCAGCAAGTTAGCCAGGTTGTTCTGTTGCTTGGTTTGTTCGGCCAGCCTGCAGGCTTGCTTAATCCAGTTGAGGCGCTGCTGGGGATTGATGTGACGCTGACGCCAATATAGCGCGAGGTAGTCGGTGATCTCCACGGCCAATTCCGGCGCCGGGAAGTCTGGAAGCAGCGCGCGTTCCTGAGCAAGCCGCACGTTAGCCGATTCGGCGTCGATCTGCATGAGAGCGGGAAGCGAATCTTGCTCGTCGTTGAGCGCCTGTTGATAACGGCTGCCGATTTCGCCGCCGAAATACGCTACATGTCGCACGATCAAGGCACTGCGCTCGGCGGGATGGGCGTGCACACGGAGACGTGCATAGTCCCGCAGCAGAGGATGGAGCTGCGCACGTTCACCGTCGAAATCCGCCAACGAGAGCATGGCCAATGCCCGCAACAGATCGCGCGCAACCGGTTCTGCAACGTCACACATGCGCGCGATGCCCTGAACAGGTGCTCCAGAAGGCGCACACAGGCCTAGGGCGTGGAAGGCTGTCCTCAGCTGATCGTCGAGCAGGTCGTACGACAACGCAAATGCTGCTGCTACGCTATCAGCGGGCAGATTGCTCAGAGGGAGTTTGAGGGTGTCCATCAGGCTGGCGCTTTCTTCTATCTCACACAAACTTTCGGCGCACGATTGTGCTGGTTTGGTAATACACATGCGGCGCGCGACGATTTCGATGGCAAGTGCAAGATTGCCCAGTCGCCGGACGAGCTTGAGCGCGTCGTCGCGTTGAGTAGCAGCAGAGATGCCTTTTGCCGTAAGCAGCTCGAGTGCATCGTCGTCGTTCAGCACGTCTACACGTAAGTCGTCTGTGTCTATCATGATTCGGCTAGTGATGATGGTCATCGCCGGTGCCGAAGGGCACATAGCAAGGACCTGCTGCCGGTGACGCCGGACGACGCCCTCGGCGTTATCCAGAATCAACAGCGCGCGTTTGCCCGCTAATTGTCCGCGCGCGATTTCGGCGAGGGCGAACACGTCATCGCCCAACTGCTCGACGTTGACCATCCCCATTGCGCTCAACAGGTCGCGTAGGGCTTTCACGGCATCGTTGTTGCGCAGGTCTACCCAATAGCAACCATCCGGGAAATGCGCGCCGAACCGATAAGCGGCCTCGAGTGCTAGAGCGCTCTTGCCAACGCCTGCAGCGCCGGTCAGGCAGATAACGTTGGCGCCATGTGTTCGTTGTAGGCGTTCTTCCAGCCGCGCAAGCAGATCTTCTCGTCCCACGAATTGCCTGCGCAGCGGCAGGGTGACTCGATTGACCGGATTGAGCTGCGGCGTCGCCCGGGCAGAATAAAAGTTCCTGACCTCGATCTCCGTGTAGTCGCCGGCGACGTTGCGAATGTTCGAACTCAGGATTGCGTCTGCGCTAAACTGCGACGAACTGGGGCGCGGGGCGATGGGTTGCGGCAAAGAGGAGGGCTCGGTGCGCGCTTTACGCCAGCGAGAGAAAAGCACTCCATTAAGCATCGGTATCGTCACTCGGGGTCCGCCGCCAACGTCGTCGTATCCGTTGGCCGCAGACCGATTACGTATCTGGTGTCTTGGCGCTATGCGTCGTCTTGGCGACACCGGCGGTGTTGGTGATGGTTGAGCCCACGATGTCGCCCGCCTTCATTTCTGCGCGACCGCCTGCGCCTTCGTTGATCACGTGGGACGTGCGCACATTCCCCACCGACAATTGCGCCGTGGGCCGCCCATGCTGCGAAGCTGTGTGCACCGCTGTGGCTTGTTGGGGTGTCGTTTGCTCGGTCGTGCGCTCTGTGTCGAGGTTGATCCTGATCGGTCCTAGGCCAACCGATGTTTTTACTTTCGGATTGCGCCATACCACGTAGCTGATGAGCGCCACGACGAGAACGATAGCGATGAGTAGGATGACACTTGCCGCGTCCATAGAACCTCAGACCTCCTTTTTAGAAACGATCACCGATGAGAAAGAGGGCAGCCCAGTAATAGGGATGCTCAAGCAAACGCTCGTTCCCGCGCAGCCGGCTGATGTCGTGGCCGGCTGCGTGGACGAGGGCCTTCGATTGCCACTCGACGTCGGTCGGTTCGACCCCCTGCTCCCGCAGAATCTCGCGCACATCGTCCAGGCTCAGATTTCTGATGAAGCGCTGTGCTTCCCCCAGCACCTTTGCTTTCCACCGGTCTCCATTTCGCATCAGCAACTGATAGAAATGGGTTATCAGGATTCGCGACGACAGATCGTTCAGCAACCACTGGCTAACCGCCACTGAAGGTGTGCCGGCGTATAGGAAAGCCCGCGTCAAACCGATCAGTTCATCGCCCCGTATGACTTGGCTGCGGCCGGTTTCGCATGCGCTTAGACTGACCAACTCAGCATCGAGTCGTAGATGTTCAAGCACGTCGGCGACGTCGAGTTCACCATCTGCCATGGCGAGTGCCGAGGCTATCGGCCAGGTGGCATTGAACCACCCATGACAAGCGATATGCACATAGCGATAGTGGGCGCCGTCCTTCAAGAGTGCATCGCGCGTGGCTTGTGCGCCTAGCTTGCACGCGCCGCGGGTGACGTTTGCCACCGATCGCGCCTCCGTCTCCGCATGGATGAGGGTTGTGCCGTTGTAGCCCAGTGCCAGGCATTCTTTTTGAGCCGAGATCGGTTTACGTTGGCAGTAATCCAAAAGTGCAGTTGCGCTGGGTGTGTAAACGATGGTGCGTGGTTCGCCGCCAGGATGGAAGGCGAGGAAGTGAGCCGGAGCCGCGGGGTGGGATTGCTGGTACAGCGCGTGAAATGGGATGTGATGCAACAGGCCGTGTGGCGCGATGAGCAGTGTTTGCGCCGAAGTAACGGCCTGTCCGAGTGGTTCGATCAAGCGCTGATATAGCTTGTTCAGGATCCACGGTTGACTCAAGCGGCGATACGGATCCGGCATGATGCCGTGCACGGCGCCGAAGCGACCATTGACCTGTACGAAAGCGCGCTGCAGCTCGCGTCCCTTGAGTGGGATGGTTATCATGCGTGCGTCGCGCGCCGTGATGACGAATGCGAGCAAATCGTCGCCTACCGTGAAGTACTCCAGCAAAGCCGCCTCATCTGGGATGCGCGCCTGGATTTCTTCTAAACTGAGCGGGTGGACAGCGTCGAATGACTCGAATTCGGTGGCACGCAGGCGAATGCGTTCGCGCAAGCGAATGAGTTGAGTTTCCAGTTCCCCGATTTGGTCGGCGTTGGCTCGCCGATCCTGATACAGCACATGCAACGTTCGCCGAAGCTCGGCCTGTTTATCGAGCCAAGCCTGAGGCACATTCTCCGGAGCACGCACCGGCCGGCCGGCCAGCATCTCGATAAACGCGCGGGATTTAGACATCTCAGCATAACGGAAGGCACGCGCGATTTCCAAAGCCTGGCCACGGTGTGTCGGAGATGCTTGATACGCCCTATACGATCGGCTGACCGCTTGCTCATACGCTTCTACCCGCGCGGCAGTCATACGGACGCGATCGTCGGGGAGGACGATGCTGGCGCGGATGGACTCGATCATCGCCACGGCACGTTCAGTCTCGCTCAACGCGGCGTCCATGTTCCCTGTGCGCTCATACACATCGGCCCGCCGTAGGCGAATTTGAGTGGATAGCTCGTAATTGTTGCTCTGATCGGCCATCTCCAGCGCCTGGTTGAAGAGCGCAAGCGCTTCTTCTGGTTCCTCGCTGAATTGCATTCGAAGCAAGCCCAATCCAAATGTCGCTTCGGCAGCATCACGAACGTTGCCCAGTTCTTCGGAGATTTGTCGCGCAAGTTGGTAGTACGCCTCGGCCTTCTCATCCTGGCCCATCAGTCGGTATACGTGACCCAGGTTGTCGTAGGGCACTCCTTGGCAAAAGTGACGGTTGGATCGCTGGCAGACTGATACAGAGTGTTGAAGCGCTTCTTCGGCTTCGGTCAGCTTACCTTGGCGCAGGTAAGTTTCGCCGAGTTGGCTCCACACAGCGCATAGCGCTTGCGACTTCGACGGGCTGTCCGGGCTACGTTCCAACAGGGCGATGCTGCGTTGAGCACATTCGACTGCTGATGTGTAGTTTTGAGCCTTGTAATGAAGGATGGCCATGTTACACAGGGTGACGGCGAGCGCGGCGTGATTGCCCTGTGCTTCGTAGAGCAGCAGACAGTCCTCGTAGCAACGAAGCGCTTTGTCCCAGCGATCCAGCCGCTCGTAGATGGCTCCCAACTCGATCAGCACTCGGCCACGCAGTTCGGGATCAAGCGCAGCGTGTTCTGCTAACAACGACTCTTGATAACTGACTGCGCGTGCGATCTGGTTGTCTGCTTCCAGCGCCAAGTATCCCAGCGCGTGCGTGTACCACTGCTGGAGGATGGGATGATCAGCCAGCATCGGCTCCGCAGCAGCCAAGAGTCGCCGTATCAGCGCAAAATCGCGCGTCGCTTGGGCGTTCGCCAGTATGCGATGAAAGGCAACATGTTCTTTGCCAAGCGATTCACTCAGATAGCTGCGTATGCTCTCCGAGTCCATGTCTCCAAAATGCCGAGCTCGTGCCCCCGATGTGCTCTGGAGATGCGTTGGAAGACACGCGTCATTCGCTGAAGTCGCTTCATGGAGTCGTGTATCTTCCATAACTCACGTTACGCAGTCGCGAACTGACTGCGCGACCATAGAATGGCGACATGACACAAGACTTGCTTGACCTGTATAGCGATTATCTGTTGTGCACGTTTGGACAGGCCACGGCAACCGGGTTGGGTCAAGTGGTCGAAGGGAGCGTCAGCCATGACCAAATCACGCGCTCGCTGAGCGGCCAACAGCGCGGCGGGGCGGCGTTGTGGCAGGTGACGAAGCGATTTGTGCGGCAGATTCAAAGTGAGGATGGGGTGCTGATCGTGGACGACACGATCAGCGAGAAACTCTACAGCGACGAGAACGACATCGTGTGCTGGCACTATGATCACACCAGCGGCGAGGTGCTCAAAGGCATCAACCTGATGACGGCGCTGTATCACGTGCCCAGTCGGGGGCTGTCGTTGCCAGTGGAGTTTCGCTTGATCGCCAAGACCGAGCAGTATGTGGACAAGAAGAGTGGCAAGACCAAGCGCCGAAGTCCGATCACCAAGAATGAGTATTACCGCATGATGCTGCAACAAGCGGTGATCAACCAGATTCCCTTCAAATACGTGCTCAACGATGTGTGGTTTGCCGCGGCCGACAACATGAATTTCGTCAAACACAAGCTGAAGAAGGAGTTTGTCATGCCGCTCAAGGCCAATCGCAAGGTGGCACTCAGCGCGGACGACAAGCGGCACGGCATCTACGTGCGTGTGGATGAAGTCGTGATCGAACCAAACACGGTGCGGCCAGTGTATCTGGAAGATGTGAGCTTCCCGCTGCTTTTGGCCAAGCAAGTCTTTACAAACAAAGATGGCTCTACCGGCGTATTGTTTCTGGTCACCAGCGACACCACGCTCACCTACGATGGGATCACCTCGCTCTATCAAAAACGATGGACGATCGAACCCTTCCACAAGTCGCTCAAGCAGAATGCCGCGCTCGAACGCTCGCCTGCCCACACGGTCACGACGCAGACCAATCACATCTTTGCCAGTTTGTGTGCGTTCATCAAGCTCGAGATGCTCAAGCGTAAATCCAAGTTGAATCATTTTGCCTTGAAATCGCATTTGTATCTGCACGCCGTTCAATCAGCTTTTGACGCCCTGCGCCAGCTGCAGCCCGTCACACTGGCTGCGTAACGTGAGTTCCATAAGTTCCTTTGTATCTCAAGTATATATGTGCATAGATTGTGTAATGTTTTCGTACTACAGCTTGGATCTAGTCGCGCTTTGGGCAGGTGTTACAACGCTACACATTCGCCTGATCCAGCCGGTAGGCAGCAGCCGCGGTTGGACAACCGCTTTGCCACAAGAAGTTCAACGCATTGAATAAGCTTTTTCGTCGCGATTGAACGTGATACTCGTGCCTTATGCGGCAAATTAAAGTTGCTCTCAGCAAAGCCGAAGTCGCCCTTCGATGGCTAGGCGCATCAGTTTTGTAGAAGCAGCTTCACTCTGGGTTGCAGATGACCTTTGAGTTGCACGGCGGGATTTGCGCGGTTCGACCCTTTGCGGGATAAGCGTTTCTTCAGGTTGCCGGGTAGGTCATCATAAAATGGCGCAACGGTGAGGGGGAACACCGTTGCGCCATCGTAATATGCTGCCTTATTCAATTGGCAGCGCGCGGGATCGTTATGCTGAATTCTGGTTTAGTCCGGTCCCGGTGGGCGCGCGTAGCAACAGTTGGTGCTAAATCCCTTTCCCTTGCTTGCCGCATGGGCGCTTGCGGCCGGCGCCACGAAAGACAGACCGAAAACGATCGTCAATACGATGGCGACGAGCCTCTTTCGATGCTCAAAAATCTTGTGTGTCATTTCTTCCTCCTAAGTCTTTATGACGTTTGGCTGCTAAGGTCTTGCCGGCCATCTGTCTACGTTGAATGAACGCAGTAATATTGCTTTTCGGTCTATCTGAAGGTAATAATCTTCCCGAATTCACTCATTAGATTGCTTGGCATAAATCTTAAGCTATAAATTAAATAATTTTATTTATAATTTTAGATATAAATTGCTAATTTTAAATAAATTGCAATTATTGTTTCTGAAATAGGATCGGTTTTATGAAAATTCAAGACAAGCGCGCTGAATGAGC
This sequence comes from Candidatus Roseilinea sp., assembly GCA_025998955.1. NCBI lineage: Bacteria > Bacillati > Chloroflexota > Candidatus Thermofontia > Candidatus Roseilinea > Candidatus Roseilinea sp. Next base: position 2,228,340 of record AP024676.1, on the reverse strand, counting down.
GTTGAAGATGACGTTCGTAGTCCGGCATGCTTACGTGCAGCCGAACATTCAGCCGAGCACGAGATGCCGCACGTAAGTGCAGATCATACGTCTGGCTTGAGTTTTGCGGAAATAACGGAGACCCGCAGTTATGATCGTCCCATGACGTCATGCTGCGGGTCTCCGGGGCGTCGTCGCTGGCTATGCTTTCAGAAGAATCGGCGGGCTAATCTCGGCTTCGGATCAATGCCTAATCACAGATTGTGGCTATTAGCCACTGTCGTGGTGTGGTCATTCGCCGGACTGCCCAACGTGTCCGCGTAGCTGCACGGCGATACTCAACTCGACGCCGTCTGAGGCAGAGGGCAAGTCGAACTGACTCTGATAGGTAGCCATCATACCGGCGAATACGGACAACATCAAGGTCAGTGCCACGACGGCCAGGCGAATCCGGCGTCGCATGAGCAGGTGAAAGGAGTAGGTGTCAAACATAAGGATTGCCTCGTTTGTCTTGCAGGTTTCGCTTCAAGATGGAACTGATGCCATGTGATCCAGCAAGAATCGCATAACTCGGCTCCGGCGTGTTTCGTCAAGGGTGGTTGCGTTCTTACCTGACTCGCCCAGGCAGCGCTCGACGTAGGTGTCTTCCCATCGTCGGCTGCGTGCGGTGTATCCAACGCTTGCCACTAGGGCGCGTTCGGCCGAATAGCGCACGCGTTCGCGTTGACCTTGAAAGTGTGGCGGCCAGAGGTAGCCGATTTCATGCATCAGTTCCTGCCAGCCCAGACCGTCGACTCGGTGAACGTCACTCTCTAACAGGCTCCACGGCACGGTTTCGTCTCGCTGATCCTGTGCAGTCCAGCGCGAAGTGAGCGCCGGGTGGGTAGGTGAACCGGTGGGACTCGAATTTCGAACGTTGGTATGAGAACGTCGTACTGCTGTGTGAACCATCACTCCACTCCGCTTATCAGGTTGCGCTGCCCCCGCTCCATGGGGGGATGCATGGAGCGGGGGCGGCAAAACACATATCGGAGACGTTAAAACTCGTTCGACCGTGTCAGCGCTTTGTGAGACGCCTCCGGATATGCCCAACAACGATGATGACGGGTTGCTCTACGCGAAAGCAAATCCGAGCAACGCGTCCTGATCGGCGAGAAGTGCATCCAGATAATCCTCCGTCACCCCGCTGCGGTTGATGCGCGCCTCGTGGACAGATCCGCATCCACAAACGGGGCAGGTCGTAGTTTTGCTGCTCCACGCCTCGCCGCATTGATCGCAGTGCCAGAACCGCGGTGGTGGCTGCATGTGGCGTTGCCCTTCGCGCAACGGCCGATGAAGTTCGATCGTTGAACCGTTGGGGTTTCGCACCATGAGTGTCTGTGTCCCTCCTTACGACGAACAACGCTCTCACCCTCGCGACATCGAGCGTTGTGCGTTGTCTGTTGCTGGAATGAACAACGCGGCGCGACGATCCCGTCATCTTAGCCAGATACAGGATTGGATACTCAGAGTCACAGACGAACGTACCGAACTGGACCACCGCGCACCCGTTTCCGCCGAGGAGGTTATCCGTCTACTAAGTAGGCAGAGACTAGAGATTGGAGATTTGCCTCGAGCGTGATTGCCTGAAGCTGTTCGACCGATCGTTCTGCAGACCACCCGACAGCGCGAGGATGGCGAGGGTGGCGCATCTATCGCTTGTGGATGCCGGTGTGAGTGATGACGGCAGGCGCTAAGTCAGATGCGCTTCGCAGAGGATGGCTTAGTGGGCTTGATGCACAGAATTTGCACAGATCGCTGGCGGTGGACCCGAAGATTTTGAAAACTTTTGGGGCTGAATACGCCTTTGCCGGGTGCATTCGCCAACGGGGGCAAAACCTATTGGCTAGGGCGCGCTCCGCCTCGTTTTGGGGCACAAAAGTCTGCAGCGTGCCCTATCCTAATGCCTACCGGCGCGGAACGGAGTCTGCGCCCTACCTGCGAATTTTGCCCTTATGCACGAATACACGCCTTCGTCCGGTCGCGCTTAACTTAGGATATACTTGAAAGTTGTTCAATAGATTTACGTGCGAGGAGGCCACCGATACTCATATCTATAGATTATGTCTAGAGAGGCAGACTTAACTTTCGGTAGTTGGCTCAAGGAAAGGCGACGCAGGCTGGGCTTGACGCGCGAAACCTTGGCACGGCGCGTTAACTATTCTCCGGTAGCCATCAAGAAGGTTGAGTCCGATGAGCGCCGTCCCTCTGAGACTATGTCCTTGATGCTGGCCAAAGCCCTGGATGTGCCGCCTAATAAGGTAGATGCCTTTGTCAGGTTTGCGCGAAGCGGCCTATACGATGCGGATCTATCGTGGGATCTGGCGCTTCAGGGGAATAGCACGGCTCAGTCGGCATCAGCGATGCTTCAGTCGCTCAGCCCGCCTCCTGCCCCGCTCACCCCGCTGATTGGGCGCCAGAAGGAGCTGGCTGAGGCCATCGCACTGCTCAAGCAGACGGGGGCGCGACTCGTTAGCTTCATCGGCCCACCCGGTGTGGGCAAAACGCGGCTGGCGCTTGAGGTGGCGCTCGCTTGCATGCCTGCAGGCGATCCATCTGCGCCGTTTGTTGACGGTGTGGCGTTTGTGCCGCTCGCTCCCTTGCATCATCCCAAGCAAGTCGTGCCTGCGATTTGCTCCGCGTTGAACGTGCAGCTGCCCCCTGCGCACCCCAATCAGCCGGATGGCAACGATATACCCTCTGAACTGGTGTCGCAGGTCCAGTCGCGTAGACTGTTGTTGGTGCTGGATAATTTCGAGCATGTGCTCGATGCTGCGTCCCTGGTGGTCAATCTGCTGAAATCCGCGCCTAACTTGAAAGTGCTCATCACCAGCCGCGAGCCGCTGCGCGTATACGGCGAGCGCCGATTTGAAGTTCAACCGTTGGCCTATCCGCCGGCAAGTCACGCAGACGCATCTCCCGAGACGCTGCGCGAATTCCCGGCCGTAGAGCTGTTTGAGCAGCGCGCAATGGCGATTGCGCCGGCGTTTCGATTGAGCAAGGAAAATGCGCGTGATGTTGTGCAGATTTGTAGCATGCTCGACGGATTGCCTCTCGCGATCGAGATGGCGGCATCTCAAGTCAGCATGACTCCGGTGCGCAAGCTCCGCGCACAACTGAGTGCCCATCTCGATCAACTGGAGTACGGCCAGCGCGATAGCGCGCAGCGATTCGATAGTTTGAGAGAAACGATCGCTTGGAGCTATAACCAGCTTTCACCCGAGCATCAGCTCGTGTTCAAAGCGCTCAGCGTGTTCGCAGATTGGACCGACGTGAGCGCGATTGCTGCCATCCTGGCCAACGCGCCCGCGGATTCGTCACAGTCTGCGCCGAGCGACGTCGAGCGAGCGCGGCGCCCGGCGCGCGATACTTCGGTTGCGATGCAAACTTCGAACACATTGCGCATGGGCGGCGTGCTGCTGACCACGCTGCTGCAAACTTTAGTGGAGAAGGGACTGGCGCTGCGTCAGTTCATGTCGGACGATGACGTCAGCTTCGGAATGCTCAGCGTCCTGCGTGAATTCGGACTAGACGAACTACGTGCCGGTGGCGAATACGACCTGTTTATGGCACGGCATGCGCGATATATGCTCGAGATCGTGGATCGCCTTGGGCAGGCTACCGGTCCGGTCGAATTGCCTTACGTGGAGCGCATGCGGCTCATGGATCGGTATCGCGCCGACGTTCACGCTGCATTGGAATGGGCGACCTTCACCCGACAGGATATACCACTCGCCGCCCGGCTCGCGAAGGCGATGTCCAACTACTGGATATCGCGCGGGTTGTGGAGCGAAGCTCGATATTGGCTATACAGCATATTGCGTCAGGTGGATACATCTCCTTCTGTTGTGACTTCCGCCGAACGCATCGCGATCCTCACTGAGTTGAGCTACGAGCTGGCGTTCGTCTCCACACAGCCGGAAGTTTTGGACGAGATCGAGCGCTTGTTGATTCAGCAGCTGGCACGAGCCGACGCCGGTGGCGATACAAACGACATCTGGAACTTGATGCACAGCCTGCTCCTGATCTATACGCGCCGCGGGCAGCATGATAAAGGACGCGAGTTGCACGAGAGGCTGCTGGCGCTGGCAGAGCAAAATGACCATCCGGCGCAGAAAGTGCAATCCCTGGCTTTGGTGGGCATATCGTGTTGGTTGGGCAGGCAGTTGGATCGCGGAATTGATTTTTGTAGTCGTGCGCTGGAGATGGCTAAGCAACTCCATTTCGTGGGTGGGATGTCCATGTGCTTGGAGAACATCGCGCGTGCGGTTCAGTTGAAGGGAGACTTGACACAAGCCGTTGTGCTGTTCGACGAAGCGCTCAGCTGTGCGGAGCAAGCCAACAGCGCCTATGCCAAGGCGTATGCAATAGACGGCATCGCTTGCGTCGCCGGTGTGCATGGTTCTGCAGAAGCGTTTGCAGAGCTGCAAGGCGTCGTGGAGTCCATTTGTGCGACTTATGGTGTGGTTCTGGAGCCTCAGTTCCGTGTAGGCTACGATCAAGCCCTGGCGCAGTCCCAAAGCACGATTGGCCAAGATCGCTTCGAAGCGTTGAAGGTTCGCGCCGGCAACATGTCCCACGAACATGCCTTGGCCTATGCCCACCGAATCGCTCGCGAGATAGCCGCCGCCGGGCAGATCCGCTCTGCGTAACTTCCTGTGCTGGGCAGGACGAGCGCAGATTCCTGCTGTATCCCTTTTTGTATCCCTTGACCCTTCCTCAAGGGTTACCCAGCTTGTCCTCGCCGGGATATAACCGCGCTTGCTCGGTGATCCCGTGAGGATTTCCCTCTGCAGACTGTTCATTTCCCCTGGATTTCCCGGGGGTTTTACACAACCCAAAACGCATTGTCCCTGCTCGCCACTCGGCGACGACGCGCCGCAGCCCGATCTCACTGCGTCGGGGGCATATGTATCCGGCGGGATACATATGCCGCTAACTGTGCAATTGACCGGCGCAGCTGATGTGCACTTCCCACCGCGTTGCGACAAATGGTGAAGAGCACTAATGAACTGACGTTACGCAGTTCATTCGTGCCGCGACATTCATGTCGCCTGAAACCACGAGATAAATCTCGCGCCACCGCGTAAGGTGAGTAATGAATATGAACGAAGAGGGGAACCATCGCGATTCATCCGTCGGCCCGTTCGCAGCGCACGAGACGATCTCGCACGCTTGTTCAGGGGATTTGAGGGAGATCGCTATAACCACACAAGAGGCTAGTACGATTCAACAGCTTGCCGAGCTTTGTAGTGCCCAGGTGAGCGACTTTCGCAACAATCGCCCGTGTGATGAGCGTCCCTGCCTGGAACTCTTCCGGCTGGCACTGATCGAACACAACCAAGAGGCGTGGGCGGCTGTTTACAACATCCATTACCCTCAAGTGATGCGTTGGGTTCATACTCATCCTCATTTCTGTATCACCGGGGAAGACGCGGACTACTTCGCCAACCAGGCCTTTTCGCGACTATGGCAATACGGTTCGCGCCATGCCTGTGCAGGGCATTTCAACGCGGTCGCCGATTACATGCAATATCTGAAACGCTGTACGTGGTCTGCCATCGAAGATGAGCTGCGTCGCAGCCAGAAAGACGCGCTATGGCACCTAGTAGAAGTGAACGATTCGACAGAGGACAACGAATCCGATAACGTAATGGGGTTTGATGAGGCAGCGCTGGCGTTGCACGATCGCGTCTCTGTCGAGGCCGTCGTTGAAAGCGAGGTGATCTTGCGCGCCCTGTGGGAGTTGCTCCGGCAGACCCTGGAGGGCGAGCGCGAACGCATCGTGGCCGAGGAGATGTGGGAATATGGGCTGGCGCCGCGTCAAATCTATGCACGCCACCCCGATCGTTTCTCGGATGAAAATGAGGTCAGCCAAATCCGGCGTAATATCGTTCGGCGGTTGAACCGTAGGCTGACCAACGATGCCAAAGTAGGCCAGTTGCGACAGGAATTGGAATATCTGTTTCGAGAATAGGTCTCGAACACGACGAAGATTCATCGGTATTCAGGAACGAACAAATGAATAGCCCTTTACATTCGAACCGGCCGTGCAGCCGACAGGACGCGCACGAGCGCAAGTTGGCGCGCATGATGCGGGCGGCCTTGTTCCGCCGTGCGTGTCCGGACACCATGACACTGAGCGACTATCAACTCGGCTTGCTCGGTTCAGTGGAACATGCGCGCGTGCGTGCCCATGTCGCGCGTTGCCCGCATTGCCAAGCCGAGTTGACGCGGCTGGATGCCTTCCTGGCAGATCGCTCCGTTGCCCCCGGTTGGGTCAAAGATGTAGGCTTCGAGTGGCAGCGACTGGTAAGCGCAGGGAGCAAGGCCGGCAAGGTGATGATCCGATTGATGAAAGAGGCACTGACGCCGGGGCTTCGTCCACTGCCGGTTCGAGGTCAGCTTGATGAAGTGAGTGAGGGGACGGAGACCGATGCGTGTCGGCGCATCGTGCTTCATTTAGAGCAGACAAGCGGCCTAGATGTGCAAGCCGAAGTGCGGCAGAGCGCAGCGGTTCCCGGCGCATGGCAGGTGATGGTGAAAGTGCTCGTCCCGGATCGGTGGCCGGATCTCTCGGGCACGCCGGTGAAATTGCAAGCAGGGACATGGAGTCGAGAGGTCGTCACCGATGAATACGGCCAGGCCGTCGTAGATGGTGTGCCGCATGCGTTGGATGATCTCTTGATGACGATCGAAGTGGATCTGGAGAGAAATTCCACGCAGGAATCTAATGTCCCTGCGAGTTCAGGCTGCGTTGCCGATGATTCGATTTGATCCGCTAGCGGATTGAAATGCTTTTCTAAGTATTTTCTTTTAGATTTCTTAGTCAAGAGGAGGGTGATGAGGAATTGATCTGATTTAGAAGGGATGATTGCCGCGAGGGGAGGAACCGCGTCTCAATGAGCGATCAGGCATTGCAGCAGACGCTACTGCAACGCGCGCGTGAATTCGATTTGCAGGCTTTGGCCGAGATATACGACTTATTCAGCCCAGCGTTGTATCGGTATGCCGTGCGGTTGTTGAACGATGCGGATCTGGCCGAAGAATGCGTGACGGAGACGTTCAGCCGTTTTTTGCGCGCGCTCAAATCCAACAGCGGCCCGCGTCGGCATCTGAGAGCTTATTTGTATCGCGTGGCGCATAACTGGATAACTGACCACTATCGCGTGGCCCGCCCAGCGACTGTATCTCTCGAGGAGATAGAAGACTTGCCGGCGCTGGATCAGCATAATCCGAGCCCTCTTCAAGTCGTGATGGGCAAGTTAGCCAGTGAGCGGATTCGGGCGGCGATCATGTCGCTGACGCCTGAACAGCGTCAAGTGATCGTGCTGAAATACTATGAGGGAATGACCAATGACGAGGTTGCCGCTGCCATAGATAAACCGGTCGGGGCAGTGAAAGCGTTGCAGCAGCGTGCTCTAGCCGCGCTTCGGCGGATTTTGCACGTGCAAAACGATCCAGCAGGAGTACTTGATGAGTTACGGGTTGAGACGGGCTCGGCGTAGTTTGTCCGATGAGGTGAAAAGGCACACATCTTCCGATCAGGTAGCTGAGCAGTCGCTCGGTGTGCTGCTTGATACTCTGCATCACACGCCGCCGCGGAACGCTGAAGCGGCGGCGAGAGGGCGCGCCGCGTTCCTCGCCGAAGCTGCGGCCATGCGCGACGAGATCGCGCACAAGCCGGCGCGGGGTATTTTGGGGTGGTTGAGTGAGCTCATCAAGCGTTGTCTGGGCGTTGGACGGTCGCACAAAGATGCAACTGCGTCGCCGATTCACACGCCACTACGCCAAGTGTCTGCGTCCCTTGCCCCAGGGCTCATGGCGACTTTTGCCAGCATGACGATCGTCATCGTCGCCCAGGACAGCCTGCCTAACCAGCCCCTATATCCGGTGAAGCTGTGGAGCGAGGATGTGCAGCTCTCGCTCACGGTCGAACCCGAAAGCCGGCTGAAGTTGCTCATCAGATTCATCAATTGCCGGGTGTCGGAACTCAACGCGTTACATCAACGGGGAGAATCGCCCGCTCCATGGTTCATGCTCCGGCTCGAAGAGCAGATAGATGAAGCGCAGCGATTGTTGAATGCCAAGTCCGGCCCCGACACATATGATGTCGCCACCATGAGCGCGCTTGAGCGACTCCGCGCTACCGCTGTTGCACCCTCGCCGTTCCTCTTGTCTGATCGTTTCGTTCATCCCGCTGTTCCGCTTCCCGTAACGCCGACAATCGTTCCCGTGGGAACACCTGCTGAAACGGCTCTGCCGCCTGGCGTTTTTGGGGCCGTGTCTGAAGCGCCGACTGCAGTTACAACGCGGTCATCACCAACAGACGCAGCTGCAGTCACGCCCAGCCCGAGGTTAACACCGGTTTCACCTGCGCCGGCGACCCCGTTCGTGGCGGTTGATGAAAGCCCGACAGCCGCACCGGATGAAACTACCCGTGGCGCTATCCAGGTAGTAGGCGACTCAGTTGAGATCAAGGCAGGCATGCCGACAGCGGTCGCCGTCACCGTGCCGGCGCTACCTACAGTAGTACCGACAATATCGGTCAATCCGTCGCCGACACCGGTGCATGTTGCACCGACGCCACAGCCGACGGTGGCACCGCCGACGCCGACACCGGTGCATGTTGCACCGACGCCACAGCCGACGGTGGCACCACTGACGCCGACACCGGTGTATGTTGCACCGACGCCACAGCCGACGGTGGCACCGCCGACGCCGACACCGGTGTATGTCGCACCGACGCCGCAGCCGACGGTGGCACCGCCGACGCCGCAGCCGCAGCCGACGCCGACACCGGTGCATGTTGCACCGACGCCACAGCCGACGGCGGCACCGCCGACGCCGCAGCCGACGCCGACACCGGTGTATATCGCGCCGACGCCACAGCCGACGGTGGCACCGCCGACGCCAAAGCCTCAACCAACGCCGACACCGCTTGCACCGATGCCGATCCCGGTAATGCCGACGGCCGTGAAGCCCGCGCCGCCCTTGCTGCCGATTGAGCCGATTGCACCGCCTACTTTGCCGATAGATACACCGGCTGCGCCGTCATTGCCCATCCTGCCAACGGCGATGAATCCGATACCGGCGCCGATCTTTTCTCTGGAGAGTCCGGAGGCGACGGCGACGCCGTTGCCGGATGGGTCTATCCGCGCTACCGCACCACCTGAGCTGAGCCCGATGCCTGACCAAACCCAACAACAGAATGGATCGTCCGGTAACGAATGAGCCTTCGGCGCGAAAGGCGTGTCGGCAGCGAGACGAGTCGTGCATGAGGCGATTGCGCGGCTGATCGTCCGTCAGCACCACTCGTGAAGACCTCTTTTACGAGACGCCCGGGTGCACCTGGGCGTCGCTATTCCTTCCTGTAGGCTGTCCCGCGCATTTCAGATTACCGTGATTGCGAATCGCTTTGCGGCGCACTGCGGCAAGCTCAACCATGTCTTTTGACTCTACAAAGCACTCTGAGCCCGTCGAAGCGTGCAGCCCTCAATTCGCCGATCGCTCTCGCGGCACCGATTTGCAGACATCTTTTTGTTGGGGTGAGGCTCAAAATCCTGTCCGTTTCGTTTATGAGGGTGGATACGCAAAGTCTAAAAGGGATACATATGGTCAATCATTCATATTTCGATCGGCGGCGCATTGAGCAAAGCGCCCAGGAACGCCGGCTGGAGCGCACGCTGCGCGTAGGGCTTTTCCGCCGTTCATGCCCGGATACCATGATGCTGAGCGACTACCAACTCGGCTTACTCGGCCCCACGGAGCACGCGCGTGTGGGCGCGCATGTCGCTCGTTGTCCGCATTGTCAGGCGGAGTTGGCGCGACTGGATGCCTTCTTGGTGGATCGCCCGACCCTCTCTGATTGGATCAGCGATGTGGGTTTTGAATGGCGGCGGCTGGTGCGTGCAGGAGAGCAAGCTGGCCAAGTTGTAATCCGGCTGGTGAAAGAGGCCTTGACGCCGTCGCTTCGACCGCTGCCGGTCCGAGGCGAGCAAGATGCCGCTGACTTCAACGTATACCGGCAGATCGTGTTGCACCCGGAACAGACCGGTGGATTGGATGTGCAAGCAGAGGTATGCCGGAGTGCGGCATCGGAGAATGCTTGGCAAGTCATCGTGCAGGTGCAGTCACCGGAGCGATGGCCAGAGCTGGCAGGAACGGTCGTAAGGGTGCGCGCAGGCAGTTGGAGGCGAGAAGCGATGACGGATGAGCATGGCCGCGCTGTGGTGGAAGACATACCGGATGAATTGTTAGACACGATGACGATCAAAGTGGATTCGATGCAATCCCTATGCAATAGCCAAGCGTTGGCTACTGTGTGATCATCTAGTAGAGTGCGATTGTTGTGCGTCGCATATCGAGCGCCAGGTGAGGGAAGTGCGAGGGGGTAACCGGTCGGACGGTGTGCGATGTTCAGGAGAAAAGTTGTCTCCAATGGCGTGCGCTATGCATTGAATGTGGCGATCTCGGTGCTGCTTGCGTCGTGCGCATCGCCGGCAGCGGTGCCGGAGCCGGCCCCGATAGCGCCGCTCAGGACACCTCCGCCACCCGGAGTGATCGTCGCCGAGGTTGACGGCGAAGCAATCACGCGCGAAGAATGGCAGCGGGCCTTGGCGCTCGACCGAGCGATGAGCGAGCTCGCCGGCCAGCCTCTGCCCGCGCCCGAAGAATCGCTGCAACGGTTGATCAACGAACGACTGGCCCTGCGCGAAGCACGCACGGCCGGTCTGTCGGCCACATCTGACCAAGCTGCAACGCGCTTACACATGCTGCTGCGCCGATGGCGCAAGGATGAGCGGGCGCTCGATGCCGCTTTGTCTCAGCGCGATCTATCGCGCGCCGATGCATTGGCAGCGATCCGTCGCCTGCTCGTCGTCGAGGCGTATTTGGCCCGGTGGGGCTCTGAGGATAACGCCAAGCGGTGGATGGCCGAACGGCGCCAGCGTGCGAGGGTGGGGCTCTACGTCAGCTTCAGCGCCCCACCGACGCCGGCAGTGCTGGCCGCCTCGCCTAAGCTGCCTTCGACGCCCCTGGTGTTGGCGCCGGTCAGCGAACGCACGACCGATCTGACTCCGACCCCTTCGCCACAACCGGTGTATGAGCGCGTTACCGCTCCTGCTCCGGTTCCTTCGCCCACGGCGCTTCCTGAGAACCCCGCGCTTGATTTCACCTTGCCAGATCTCGATGGCCGTCCGGTGACGCTTAGCCGGTTTCGTGGGCGCATCGTTGTATTGAACTTTTGGGCGTCGTGGTGTCCTTCGTGCCGGGCTGAAGCGCGCGACTTTGGCGACTTCGCCCGCCGATATCGCGACCGCGGCGTAATCGTCGTCGGAGTGAACATGCGCGAGGATGCCGCCGTTGTGCGTGCCTTTGCCGAGGCGAATGGCATGGACTATCCGCTGTTGCTCGATGTGGACGGCTCTGTCGGTCGCATGTATCAGGTGGTCGGCATCCCTACGACGATCATCGTGGACGCCGCCGGTGGTATCCGTGGGCGGCATGTCGGCGTGTTGAACGCAACGCAGCTCGCTGACTACGTCGCCCCACTGTTGGCAGAGTCATCCCCCGTCGTGCAGCGCATCGCTCCGGATTTCACACTGCCGCGCGAAGATGGTCGTCCGGTCTCCCTGCGCGACTACCTCGGTCGCCAATCCGTCGTGTTGCTGTTCTATCGCAGCGCCGGCTGCGGCTCATGCCAGCAGCAGCTTCGCGCCATGCAAGCGGAATATGCGCGTTTTCGTGCCCGCGACGCCGAGGTTCTAGCAATTGCTGTTCAGGGCGTCACGCAGGCGAGCGTAGTGCGGGAACTCGGCCAGCTCGAATTTCCGGTCCTCGCAGACGAAGCGCATGCCGTGAGCGAGGCGTTCGGCGTGTTCAACCGGTTGGGCGATGGGTTGGCTGCGCCGGCTGTGTTCGTCATAGACGAGGGGGGACGAATCATTTGGTCGCATATCGGTAGAGACGCAAACGACTATCCCACACCGTCAGATATTTTGAGCCGCATATCTTGATGCGTTGCTTGACAGCAATCGCGCTGCTGATCGTCGCGCCGGCCAAATGGCCGGAACCCATCTTCGGAGGATGCAACCATGATGCTGGGGCTTCGCATAGCGGTGCGTATGGTGACGTTGTTCGTCCTTTTGGGTGCGTCGCCAGGCGTGATTTCGTTGCCACTGCGCACAAGTGCTGCGCTGCGCGCGCGGACGCCGTCCACACTAGACGAGCCGCTGATCCGGACGCTGCCCACATGGTTCGATCGCGCCCAGGCGGCGGAACCCTCAGCGCTGCCGGATTGGTTCTTATTCGATGGCGAGTCCGACGGAGAACAGCAGACGGATGAGGCGCCAGCGCAATCCTCATTGCCGACCTGGTTCGCCTCCGGGGACGGCGATCTCCCTCTCAACTCAGCGGCGCAGAATCCTCTCCCGGCCTGGTTTACGGCCAGTGGATCTGCATCAGGCGATGCGCCGGAGACCGACGATGAGGGAGGACGCTCTGCGCTTCTCGCTGGTGGTGATTCGCACCACACGATCTATCCCAATCAAATCACCGTCACCGTTGCACCGCAGACGATCAACCTGTGTGATCCGTTGACGGTGACCGTGGTCGCAGCCAACGATTCCGTCACCACGACCGGAGTGTTGCTCACGATGACGTTGCCAGGTGGGTTTGCGAATAACGCACAGGCTTTCAACATCGGCACCGTCGCGCCAGATGAAGTGATCACGCGCACAGCGGTCTTCACCGCGACATGCAGCGCCGTGTCCGGCCAGGCAGTCGTCACGCTCACACAGGATGCTTACGTGCCCATCACCAAGTTTGCTGAGTTCGTCGTCAACCCCGGTGCGATCACGGTGCGTAAAACACCCGCCGTGACGCAAGCGGCCATCGGTGATGTGGTGACGTGGACGGTGTATGTGGACAACACCGGCTATGGCACGGTCTATAACGTCGCTGTCACCGACACGCTAGGGCCAGGGCTGCAATATGTCAGCGGATTGACGACCACCTCGATCTTCTCGATTCCGGTTGGACACACGGTTTCGTTCACTGTTTCGGCGCAAGTGACGGCGTGCGCCGGGCTGGATAACCAGGTCGTTGCAACATGGGGATGCGCCGGACAAACTTGCCAGACGCCGCAAACGGCCAAGGCCTCGATAGATCTGATCCCACGCTTCCCACAACTCGACTATGCGCTGCCTAGCTTCAACGTGGGTTACTGCAGCGGCAGCGCCGTGTTCACCGTCCCGATCACCAATACCGGCGATGGCACGGCTTATTCGGTGACGTTGCCGGTGAGTTTGACCCCGTTCAGCGTCAGCGCTGCGCCTCCAGCCACATACTCCGGCGGCGCCTTCCAGATTCCCTACATTCCACCGGGTCAAACTTACAACCTGGTCTTCACGCTGACCACACCGGCCAACGTGTGCGCTACGCCGATCAACGGCAGCTTTACGTTCGACTTGAACTATCGCGATGCCTGCGCTTTCCTCTATGCAGAAGCGCCGCGCGTTGCATCGTGGCAATTGATGAATACGCCTGGCGCGCTGAGCGTGAGCAAGAGCATGCCGGGGGAGGTCTACCGCGAGCAGCCTATTCCTGCCACGATCTCGGTGAGTGCGAACGGCATCTCCGGCACGATCGTCGTCACCGATCAAGTGCCGGCAGGGTTGATCGTGCTGAATTCTGCGGGAGGGTTGACTTCCACGCTGGGTGGCAACACCTACATCACCTGGGTGATTACCGGCAGCGCTGTGCTGACGCCGGTGTTCGCCGTGCCGACAGGGACGGCAGGTTGCCCTGCCTGCGGGCAAGCGTTCACCAACGTGGTGACGGCGACGATGGTGGATTGTCGCAATTGCCAGCAAACGGCGACGGCTCAGGCGACGACTTACGTGCAGTGCACCGATGGGCTCGTAGACAGTCAAAAGTGGGTCTCTGCGCCGGCGCCTGTATGCAGCAGCCCGGCCTTCACCTATACCAACGTCTATACGTTCGCCAACAGCTTCGTCGTCACGCCGACATGGAGCGGGTTGATCTTCACCGAGGCGCTGCCGTATCAGAGCTATGTGTCCGGCACGGCCTCTGTGTTCGTGAGCAACGGTGCGACTTCTTGTGCGGCAGCGTTCTCGGCAGGTGTCATTGGCAGCAACCTGGTGATCTCGGACATCAACCCGCCGTGCGATCCGCCGTTGCCCGGTGCAACGCTGATCATCTCGTATACGACAGCGGTCAGCGAGACGGCAGCCTGCAGCGACTTCACGTGGTATGACTGGTCGTACCTCGATCTAGGCGTAACCGGCAACGGCGTTTGCGCGAATGACAGTGTGTTAGAAGAAGGCGTCTTCGTGCAAACACAGGCGCCGAGCATGACGCTAAGTCTGTCTGGCTTGCCGGCCAACGTGACTTCGTGCGGCACGTATACCGTCACATTGACGGCGCAGCGCACTTCCAGCGTCGGCGCTTACGATGTGGTGATTGATGTGCCGACCACCACTTATGCCATTCTGGAGGTGCTGGGATTCGGCGGCGCGACGCCGGTGCTCACGCAGACCGACGCGAACGGTTATCACTGGTTCTACGGCGATGCGTTCACCAGCGCCGTTACATCAACGATTCAATTACGTGCGCAGGTGCGCTGCGGCAGCGGCCCGGCTCCGTTCCAGGGAACGATCTACTACGAAAGCCTGTGCAGCAACAATGGTGATTATCGCGAGAGCTGCAGCGCTGGCGGAACGGTAGCAGCGTCATCGTATCTCAGCCCGCTGCCGTTGCTCACCAAGTTCCCGGAGATGATCTATGCCACCGGTGACGTGGTCACCTGGACACTGATCGCCAAAAACACCGGCGCTGCGCCGGCATACAACGTCACGCTGACCGATGTGCTTGGCAGCGGCCTGAGCTTCGTCACGGCGACGATCACCTCATCGCTCGGCGCGCCGGCCGGTATTGTCATGATCACCTCCACGAACCAGGTCACCTGGGAAGTGCCGGTCATCCAGCCGAAGGAAGTGTTGACGATCAAATTCAGCGCCGAGATCGTCGGCTGTAGCGATCTCACCAATCGCTTGTACGGCATACATGGCTGCCTAGGTCAAGTCTGCCTGTCGGGTGGGCCGGTGAGTTCGGTCGTCGAATTGCCACCGACGATCCTGCTCAACACCAACCAGACCCTCTCGCCGATCGACACCTGCTACACCCGCACGGTCACGGCGACGGTGCGCAACGCCGGCTTACTCAGCGTGTACTCGGCCACCGTGACTCAAACGCTGCCAAGCGGCTTGTTCTACGTCGTCGGCAGCGCCGAGGTCAGCACGGATACGGTGAACTGGCAGTCAGGCCCCGACCCAACAATTAGCGGGCAGACGCTGGTCTGGAACAGCGCCAGTGGCGCGCCGCTCGATGCGCTCCTGTCGCGCATCCGACCCGGCGAGACGGTGTATTTGCGCTTCCAGGTTCGCGCCAGTTGTAGTTTTGCGGGCGGCCCGTTGCATATACAGACTGGTTACCAGGATGTCTGCGGTGCACCTCAACTGACGGATAGTTCTGCGTATTACTTATCGGTGCGCCAAGCGGATCTCTCGCTGAGCAAAGTTGGCGCGAACCTGAATCGGGCGTCGCCCTCGAATACATATCTCTACGGCGAACCGGGCGAGACGGTGTTGTTCACGATTACCGTCGCCAACGCGGCCAACGCCGCGCCGGCGCAATCGCTGGTCATCACCGATGCGCTGCCATCGAACCTGGTCTTTCAGAGCGCCACGCCGGGTTATAGCGGCCCGGCGCCAGGGCCACTCGGCGGGACGATCACTTGGTCGCTGCCGTTGCTCAACCCCGGCCAGAACGCCGTGTTCACGGTGACGGCCACGATCAACCAGCCGCTGGGCTGTACGATCACTGATGCGTTCAACACGGCGCAGGTGAGCTGGGGTTGCGCAGATGGATGTCGGCTGACGCTGCCGGCGCAGCAGGTGCGCGTGCGCACGCGGCCGGTGCTCGACGCGCCGGGCATTACGACCGAGATTGCGCCGTCGTCCCTCAACGTGTGCGGCGGTGTCGTCACCGTCACGCTGTTCAACGATGGACCACCGGCCTATAACGTGGTGGTGACCAACACCCTGCCGAGCAGTTACGTCTTCAGTGGCACCGTGTTCGCCAGCACACCACCCTCCAGCACGCTGGTTCTGGGCGCGAACGTGATCTATGCGTGGAATGTGCTGCCCTCCGGCGCTACGACGGTGACGTTGGCGCTGCGCAACGCCAGCACGAGTGGTGGGTGCGTCGCGTCGGGTGGACCGTTCGACGTCCTGTTGATGTATGACGACGACACTCCCGACTGTCCCGGCACTGGGCCATATACAACGACCGCTCAACTTGACATAGGCGCCGTTGGACCAACCCTTGCAGTGGATAAGTCGCCGGCGTGGCAACCGGCACAAGCGGGTGGCACGGTGACCTGGACGATCACCGTGACCAACAGTGGTGCGGGTACGGCGTTCAATGTGGCGATCACCGATGTCGTTGGCACGACGTTCATCAATCCTACTGCCACGAACGGTGGCGTCGTCGCTGGCAATACCATCACGTGGTCGCTGCCGGCGCTGTCGCCGGGTGGCGTGTTCACCGCGCTGGTCACAGCGATGATCACGACGACGGGCAGCAACCGTAACGTCGTCACTGCGACTTCCACCTGCGATAGCGGCTGCGTAACGAGCACGGCGACGGATAGCGCCATTGTCACGCTGGGTGATGTGTTCGGCAAAGGACCAGAAGTGCAGACCGGCACCATCGGCAGCCTGGTCGTCTTTACCTTCACCGGTGCGACGAGCGATGAGGACAACGTCTTCGACCAGGTGATCCTTACGGATGTGTTGCCGGTCGGTTTAGGCTACGTATCCGCTGCACTCACCTACACCGTGGACGCCGACGGTAGCCAGGGCGGTCCGATCACCTTTACCGATGTGCCGCCCAGCAGCACTCCGGCAGCTTATGCGTCGGGGAATGTCGTGTGGAACCTGAGCACACTCACTGGGACGGTGCAATTCAGCGGTGTGCTCACCGCGGTGATCCAGGATGTTGCCACGGCCTATGATGGCGGGCAATTGCTCAATACCCTGCGGTTGACCTTCATAGACGAAGGCCAGGCCGGCACGCTCACCGACACCGCACGCGTGGACGTGTTGGAGCCCATCCTGCATTTAGGTAAGTTCTATCGCACGTCGTACGCCTGCGATGGCGCGTTGCTCAGTGACAACTTCAACCGCACCAACGCTTCGCCACCCACGGGATGGTTGTCTAGTTCGGGAACATGGAGCAACATAGATGGAATCGTTCAACAAACTAGTGCCAGCACATCCAATGCACGCATGGTGCGAAACGGGTTCACCGCCAGCGAATTGAGCTACAGCGCGATGGTGCTTTCCACCGACAACACTTCTAGCCGGGGCATCATCTTTCGCTCCACCAGTGCGACGAGTTATTACTTGCTGCGCATGCGCAAGAACGATAGCGGCACTGCGCTGGAGCTACAAGAGATGAATGGATCGTTTAGCACGCTGGCGAGTGCTACGTTCACGCCTCAGGAGAACCGCTGGTATCACCTCGAGGTGCAGGTGGAGAACGTCACGAATAGCGTGCGCATCCGCGCCTACGTGGATGGCCAGCTCTACTTCGATGTCACCGACACGTCGCCGCGTCCGGCGGGTTCGGTGGGCTTCTACGCCAACAACTGTGGCGCGAATGCCTGTCGCTTCGACGATGCGTTCGTCACGCGCTTCGGTCGCGCAGGCTGTTACGTCGGCGCGGGCGATCTGATCACCTACACGCTGACCATCTCCAACCAGTCTCGTTGGCCGGGCCACGACTTGCTGATCACCGACGTGATCCCCTACGGCACCAATCTGGTCACTTACACGCTCACCAGCAACGATCCGACGAATCCAGCCGTGGTGGCGCAGCCTGCACCGATTCCCGGAGCGACCGGCGTGTTGACCTGGCGCGTGGATCACCTCACGCCCACCATTCCTTTCACCACTTTGCAACACACCGCGCTAACGTTGACCGTGGTGCTGCAGGCCGCACCGTGGATCACGGCGAATACCGTGCTCTCCAACCAGGCGGCATTAGCCTATGACGCCTGGATCACGGATACGCAGCCAATCTCGACGATCGTGCGTCCCTACAGCGGTGGTTCGCATTCGGCAGCCGTGCAGACGGCAAACGGTGGCATCACCAAGTCGGTGACCTTCGCGCCGCCGCCGACGGCGACCCTGGGCACGCTGGTGACCTACACCCTGATTGTGCCGGCATCGCCCGTCAGCGCGACGCTCTACAACGTAGAGGTGACGGATGCGGTGGATAGCCGGATGTACGTTGAGGCCGTCACATGGGCGGGTGGCGTCAACGGCGCAGCAAGCTGGAGCGGCCAACAGGTCACCGCTACGTTCGATGCCATCTCGGCCTCGACGCAAGCGCTGATTACCATTACCGCACGCATCTCGCACGAATTCCCCAGCCCCGCAGGTGATGCGAACGCTGGCGATGTCATCACCAACACCGGGCGCATGAGCCATAGCACCGCGCCGATCACCACCAGCAACGTGGTGAGCACTACAGTTGGTGAGCCGAATCTCGCTATGGCCAAAGCCGTTCAAAGCAGCACCGGCCTGACGACGGGGCTGGATGGTTTAGCGTATTTGACTTACACGATCCGGCTGACCAATACGGGCAGTAGCCCGGCTTATTCGGTGTATGTCACCGACGCATTGCCGGCAGGTATCAACGTCACCGCGCTGTTCGGTGGCGATGGCCAGAGTCCACCGGCAGCCGGGCCTGCTGTCATCACTTGGTTTGTCGGCGCCATCAGCAATGTTGTGCCCGACAACGTCGTTGTCCTTACCTACACCGCGCGGATTTCACAAGCGTTGTTGGGCAGCCTGCTCACCAACACGGTGGGCGTACTCTATCACTCGCTAACCGACACGATTCCCGGTGTACGGCCCTACACCACAACGACGACGGCGACGGTTCGAACCGGCGCGCCTGCCATCGCCAAGTTCAGCCAACCTTATGAGCTGCGCATCGGCGATCTCATCACTTATCAAGTCGTCTTCACCATCCCGGCTGGGATGGCCTGGGGTGGCTCGCCTGGGGATGTGCTGGTGGATGTGTTGCCGCAGGGGGTGTGGTACATCACCGATACCGAGACGCTGACCCATACGCCGAGCACGATTAACGTGACCATCACGCAGCGCATCAGCAATACCACCGATCAGCCCGGCCACCAAGTCGTACGATGGTCTTTCGCGCCCATCACCAGCCCGCAGGATGTGCCAACGGTCGTGACGCTGACCTTACGCGCCCAGGCCGTAGGCTTGCGGATTGATACGCTGGCGCCGGTATGGATGACACAGACCGAGCGATTCTGGCCGGCCAACTACACCCAGCTCGAGTATCCGTGGCCGAACCACGTCAGCGCCACCGTGGTGAATATGCTCATTCAGCCACGCTTGACGATTGACAAACACAGCACGCCGCCTCCCGGTTCGTTCGTTGGCGCAGGCAGCCCGATCACCTACATCTTGACGATCACCAACGACGGCTACGGCCCAGCTCACGACGTGATCGTTGCCGATGTGCTCCCTTCGGGCTTGACGCTCGTCACCGCAACGGTGGGAATCGGCGCGCCACCGACGGCAACCGTGCTTGCCCAGCCGCCGGTCGGCGCTACCGGTCTGCTCACCTGGCATCTCAGCGCCTTGTGGGGAAGGCAGTGGAATGGCGATCAGCCGGCTGCGGCTGTGATCACCGTGGTCGCGAACGTGACCGATGTGATCGGCGCGAACCTGACACTCACCAACACGGCATCAGTGACCTCTTACGATTCACAGCCTGGCGATGGCCCGGGCCCTTACACACCCGATGAGCGCACATATAGCGATGGCAGCGATGGCGTGACTCACGCCACCCCCGATGCTGCGCTGCTCAAGGCGATCACACCCGCGACTGCAACGCTGGGCAGCTTGGTCACCTACACGTTGATCGTGCCGGCAACGCCGATTACGGCGACGCTCTACGCGGTCACCGTCACCGATCAACTCCATCCCAAGCTGCAGCTCCACACGGTGGCGGATGGTCCGGATGGCACCGTGGTCGTGGCAGGTAACGCCTTCACCGTGACTTACCCATCCATCCCGGCCGGCGAGCAGCGATGGATTACCGTGACGGCAGTGCTGTCCTCGTTATTGGGCGCGGCGGCGGGCAATGTGTTGACCAATATCGCAGCGTTGCGCCACCAGGATGGCGGCCCACGACCTTCCAACCAAGCGACGCTGACCGTTACCGAGCCGTCGCTGGCGCTCGTCAAATCCAGCAATCCGCCGACCAGCAGCACTGTGGGCGCCGGCCAAATCGTGACCTATACCGTGCGCATCACGAATGCAACGGGCGCGTTCGTCTCGCCAGCCCACGACCTGATCTTCAGCGACACGTTGCCGCTGCACATGCGCGATGCTGTGCCGGTGCTGGTCGGCGTCGCGCTGAACGACGCGCCGGTGGGCGGGTCGGAGTATGCATCGGCCTACGACGGGCTCAGTGGATTGTTCTCGATCACGTTTACGACGTCGGTGAGCTTGCCGCCGGGTGGGGAGCTGGTGATCACTTACACGGCGACCGTGGACGCCGACGCGCCGGCCGGCTTCGATCAGGTCAATGCAGCATCGGCGATTTGGTCGAGTTTGCCCGGCGCGACGCCTGGTGACCGCAACTATGGACCGATTACCGGCAGCACGAATGTTCATCTTGGCTTCCCGATACTCGATTTGCGCAAGACGTTTACGCCAACCGTCGTGCAGGCGGGCGGTTCGCTCACCTACACGCTGATCGTCACCAATGCAGGCGCCGTCTCGGCGACCGGCGTGGTGGTCACCGATGCCGTCCCGGCCAACACAAGCTACACCAGCTGCAGCCCTACGCCCTGTGGCCAAGCCGGCAGCGTGGTGAGTTGGACGCTTGGCACACTGGATGTCGGCCAATCTCGCGTGGTGACACTGATCGTGCAGGTCGCCAGCCCGTTGCCGAACGGCTCGTTGATTGTCAATACCGGATACATCACCAGCGCGGAAGGCATCACCGATACTGACACAGTGACGACGGTCGTTGGCAGTCTGCCAATCCTCAATCTCACTAAGAGCAGTCAGGATGGCAATGGCCTGCCCTTGCAACCGGGCGACGCGCTCACCTACACCCTGGTCGTGCTCAACACCGGCAATGCTACGGCAACCGGCGTCGTCATCAGCGATACCGTGCCGGCCGATGCCCTCTACGTGCCCGGCTCGATCGCTGGCGGTGATACCCGCAGCGACTCAGGATTGCCGTTGCTGAGCTGGACGATCAACGCACTGCTGCCGTACACACCGGTCACGCTGACGTTCGTCGTGACGGTCAACTGGCCGCTGACCAACGGCCTGAATTTGGTCAACACGGCTGTAGTGACGAGTAGCCAGACGCCGACGCCGACGAGCAGCACGGTCACGAACACTATCGTCTCTTCACTCACGTTGCGAGTGACCAAGTCAGCCCAACCCGAACCAGTGGAGGCGGGTGATTTGCTGACCTACACCATCGCCTACACGGTCACCGGTGACGCTCCGGCCTATGGGGTGACGCTGAGTGACACGACGCCGGCGAACACGACGTTCTATGCGGCGACGCCACCGGCCAGCGTTGATCCTGGCACGGGTAACGCCGGAGCAGTCATATGGTTGCTAGGCGATTTGCTGCCTGCCGGCAGCCAGACTACCTTCGTCAGCGGCGTCGTCACCCTCGTGGTTCAGGTGACCAGCCCATTGGTCAGCGGAACGCTCGTCGCGAACACAGCGCTGCTCACCGACACCTCGGGATTGACCGATACGGATATGACCACGACCACGGTGACGAGCAGCCATACGCTCGCGCTGACAAAGGAGGCGCAGCCGTCGGTAGTAGTGGCCGGCCAGCGCATCACCTATACGCTGACCTACACCGTCGCGGGCAACGAACCGGCATTCAATGTCGTCATCACGGACGTGTTGCCGTCGGGTGTGACCTTCCAGAGTTGTACACCGGCATGCGGCGTCGGCTTCAGCGTCATCACCTGGTCGTTGGGGACTTTGAATCCGGTGACCAGCGCGCAAGTGCAGCTAGTCGCGTTGGTGGGATCGGATGTGCCGAGTGGCACGTTGCTGTTGAACAGCGCTGTCATTGGTGATAGCGGCGGCCTCACCGATACGGACGAGGTTGTTACGCCGGTGGAGGCTGTCGCCAATTTGCGCTTGCAAAAGTATGCCGAGCCGTCGCCGGCAAGCGCCGGGGGGTGGTTAACCTACACGGTGGTAGTGACGAACGACGGCCCCAGCCTGGCGCTGGATGTCACTGTGACCGATGTATTGCCGGCGGAGGTGAGCTACATCGGCGCATCGCCCATGCCTGCGAGCGTGAGCGGCAATGTGCTGACCTGGACGCTAGGCGCGTTGCTGCCAGGGCAAACGACCTGGTTGACTGTGACCGTTCAGGTGAGCGCTGCGCTGGCAAGCGATGCACAGATCACCAACACCGCCGGTGTCACAACGAGCACGGCAGGCGATGATCCGTTGGATAACGCCGACAGTGTGACGACGCCGATCACCACGACGGCAGAGATCGCCCTGAGTAAGCGAAGCAATGTCGCGCTCGTCGCGCCGGGTGCGTCGCTCACCTACACGCTTGTGGTCACCAATCTGGGGCCGAGCATCGCCCGCAACGTGCTGGTGACGGATATGCTACCCGCGGAGGTGACCTATCAGGATGCAGCACCGTCGCCAGTAACGATCAGCGCCGGCACGCTTACGTGGGCGTTAGGCGACCTGGATGTCGGTCAGAGCATGATGCTCACGGTCGTCGTGCGTGTGTCGCCGCTGGTAACGCTGAATCAGCCCTTCACCAACACTGCAACAGCGACGACAGATACGCCGGGCGACGATCCAACGAACAACAACGCCGAGATTCCGGTTACGCCTATTCAGCCGCAAGTGGCGATCCAGAAAGATCTCATCGGCGCCGACCTCGACTTGGTTACGCCTAACTACGTCACGTTTACCATCCGGGTCACGAATACCGGCCCAAGTGCGATCAGTAGGCTCCGAATTGAGGATCGGTTCGATTCGAACGTGCTCACTTACACGACGGCGATGCCTGAGCCGGACGCGGTGTCACCTGGTCAGCTGATGTGGGACGATCTCACCGGTGCGCCACCATACGGCTACGGCACACCTCTGCCGCCCGGCCAGAGCTACGTCATCACAGTCGTCTTGCTCGTCATTACCGATGTCGTCAACACAACGAACATCGTTTCCATTGCCGAAGGCACGGAGGACGAACACGGCAATCCAACCAATCTGCCGGAGGATGATGCCGAGGTCATTAACGTGCCGACGGCCGTGACGCTGCGCGCGTTCTACGTCGTCGCGGTGTCAGATCGCACCGTGCGGCTCGCCTGGGAGACCGAGACGGAACAAAACAGCTTCACATTCCACATCTATCGCGCCCCGGTCAACGACTTTACGCAGGCTTCGCTGGTCGGCGTCGTGCCGGCGATGATGGGCGGCGCAAGTGGTGCGAGCTACACATTCGACGATGTTGTGCCGAGCGATGGCGCGTGGTGGTACTGGTTGGCCGACGTGGATACCAGCGGCCGAGAGACGGTGCATGCTTCTCCTGTGCGCGCAGATGCGGGGCCTGTGCCAGATGGTGCTGCAGCGGCGTATCGCCTGTGGCTGCCTGTCGTGATGCGCATGGAGTGAACGATGCGCCGGCATGTTGGATTCATCTCGCTCGCAGTGCTGTTGCTGGTGCACACTCTGCTGCCCCAATTCGGTCGCTCTGTTGCCGTTGCGCAGCAGGGAGGACAAGCGGGAGGAGAAGCATCTTCTGCGCTTCAGGTCACACTGGCGCCAGACAGCATGACGCTAGGCTGGATGTTGACGCGCGATGAGCAACTGATGGCGCTGCCTTTGCGTTGGCGGATGGCCGATGGCGTCTCGTTGCCCTACGCTGCCTGGCTCATCGCGCTGCCGCCGGGCAGTGATGCAACGGCGGTGCAGGTGGATGTGGCGCAGCTAGAGACTGCTCATCGTGCATCGCTCGAACTGCCGCGCGGCGACGAGATCGCTGTGTCCTTACCGCTACCGATGAATTGGCCGTTGCATGTTGAGTTTGCCGGCGTTATGCGTGGTGTGCCTCTGGCGCGTGTGCTGTTCTTTCCGGCGCGGCCGGATCCGAATGGCTGGCAACTTGCAACGGCGCTGCGTGCGCGTGTGCACTGGCCGACGCCTCACGATCGCCCACCTTCGACGCAGCTCGCACTGTCTGATCCGTTGCTACGCGTCATCGCCGCGCAGGTCGTCAACCCATCAGCGGTTGGCTCCGCCTCGTCTCCATCGGGAGCCGTAGAGTCGCGAACTGCCGGCTATCCGTTCTTGCTCGTGGATGTTGCACAACCCGGCCTCGTGTTCTTGACGCGCGCGATGTTGGCATCGGCTGGCTTCACCGTAAGATCGCCTCACACGCTGCGCCTGCGCCGAGGCGACGATGAAGTGGCAATGGGGTGGGAAGGCGACGATGACGATGAGTTCGAGGCAGACGAGCGTTTGCTGTTCTATGCACAGCCGCGCTTCAGCCGCTATGTCAGCCATGACACGTGGATTCTGGAAGATGTCGGCATCCCGACGCCGCGCATGGTGACGCGCACTGCGACGCCGGGCGATTTGCCGAATGGGGCGCTGCGCGCCGACTTTCTCTTCGAGCAAAACCAACTTTACACGCCGAACTGTGGTTGCCGCCCGCCGCTCAACCGTGATGGCGACCGTTGGGTCTGGACGAGCCTGCAGCGTGGTCAGAGCTGGACTCAGGCGCTTGCGCTGACTACGCCCGTCTCTGGCCCGGCCACGTTAACGCTGTGGTTCGTCGGTTACACCGATGCGCCGCAATCGCCGGATCACCGCGCGCAAGTGTGGTTGAACGGTACGTTGGCCGGTGAGGCGACTTGGGATGGTCGTCGGGCGATCACGGCAACGTTCGCGATTACGCTCGCTCCTTCAGGTAATGCGCTCACGGTCGTGTTGCCCGGCTTACCCGAGGTGAACGTGGAAGGTATGTGGGTGGATGCGCTGTCGGTGAGGGCGGAGACAGACGGCGTCGGATTGGAAGGTCAGCCCATGTATGGCGAGGGCCTGCCACATGCGTATCGTCTGGGGTTCATGCCGAACTATCTGCTAGATGTAACGACGCCGACGCGACCAGTACGCTTGATCCAATGGCAAGCAGATAACGGCGGTGCGCGTTTTGCCGATCCTGTCGAGGGCTTGCCGCGCACCTATGTCGCTTTTACCGAAGCGACTGCGCCGCTGCAGGTGCGCGCACCGGCAGTGCTGGATCCAGCTCAGGGCAATCTACACATCGTCGCGCACGCCGACTTGTTGCCTGCGCTGGCCCAGCTCATTGCCCGTCGCCGATCCCAGGGGTTTGAGGTCGTCGTGCAGACGACGCAGGCGTTATATGACCACTACGGCGATGGGCGCATGGATCCGGCTGCGATTCGCGCCTACTTCGCCGCACGATATCGCAGCGATTCGCCTCGCCCGGCGTACGCTCTGCTCGTCGGAGATGGAACGTTCGATCCCAAGCGCTACCAGGCCGCCTCTCCGGCGACGTTGCTGCCGGCATTCCTCGTCGAAGTTGATCCCTTCCTAGGGGAAACGGCCGCGGAGAACCGCTTCGTCACCGTGGATGGCAATGATGCACTGCCCGACATCGCCCTCGGTCGTTGGCCGACCAACACGTTCACCGAAACGCAGTTGCTGGTGAGCAAAACGTTGTCCTATGAGGATGCGTTGTTGATGCCTGGCGAGCGGCGCGTGTTGTTCGTCGCCGACGATGCGGATGCGGCCGGCAACTTCCCGGCCAAGGCGATTTCGCTTGCCGGCGCTGTGCCAACGACGCATATCACCGTCACGGCGTTGATGACTGCGCCGCTCGTGCTCACGACAACGCGAACGATGTTGCTCGACCAGTGGTCTGCCTCGCGGCTGGTTGCGTTCGTCGGCCACGCTTCGCCGCGACAATGGGCTGCCGAACGGCTCTTCCATTTGGACGATACGCCGTCGCTGTCACCGGCCGATGCCCTGCCTATCGTCATTGGTCTGACGTGCTACACCGGCCGCTTCCAAGAGCTACAGAACACGCTCGATGAAGCGCTGTTGCGCGCGCCGGGGCGCGGCGCTGTAGCGACATGGGGGGCGACGGGGTTGACTATCGCCAGTGGGCATGATCCGCTGGGACGAGGGTTCATCGCTACCTGGCTCGCCGGTGGACGCTTGGGTGAGGCGGCCCTGGCCGGCAAACTCCGGTTGTCTGCCGGCGGCTTGTACCTGGACCTGCTAGACACCTACATCTTGCTTGGCGATCCATCGTTGCTACCCAATCGTCGCTGGGCGACGCAGGCGATATACTTGCCGGTGATCCAACGATAGCTCTAGGGAGCGCAGTGGAGCAACCGGGCCGCAATAGCAAATTCGACGGCAGTTGAGCACTGCGGCTGGGTGGTAGCCAAACTTGGGTTGACTGGGTCGTTACTCCTGCCTGAGGCTTTTTAGGTTGAACGCGACGAAATCAGCACAAGTTCTGCGCAGAAACATGAACAGGTTGGCATCCGCGCTCTCACTTATCGTTTTGGTTGTCGCCGCTGCAACGGGCATGCTGGCGACCCCGCGCTGGTCGCCTGGGCCGCAGTCGCCGATCGGTTTCACCGAGACGCCCACGGCCACGGCTACAGATACACCGACGCCCACCGCACCTCCGACTGAAACGCCGACGCCCATTCCTTCCCCGACTCATACACCGACCGTCACGCCAACACCGACTCCGCCTCCGACTGAAACGCCCACGGCGCCTCCGACCTCTCAAGACACGCCAGCGCCGCCTCCTTTGCCGCCAACCGATGCACCCACGCCGGTGCTGGGCGATCCGTCTATCGTCAAGCAAGTCAATCTGGAGCGCGCGCAGGTGGGCGACATCGTGATTTTTACCATCGAGATCATCAATCCTAATCCGGTCGCGATCGGCGATGTCGTGGTGAGTGATGCGCTCTCCTCGCTGGTGGATTACCTGAGTGCGAGTGTCCCACGCGGGGACTTCAGCTTCGACCCTGCCACGCACACTTGGACGCTGTTTTTGGGAACGATGGCGCCGAATGAGCGCATCACGCTCACCATCACCACACGGGTGAACGCACGCGCTCAACCCCCCAATTCGCTGCTCAACACTGCAGTGCTGACTAGCAGTCAAGGCGTGACGCAGTCGAACACGACCAACACGTTGATCGTGCCGAAAAGCTTGCCCGAAACGGGACGCCGATGACCCCGCTCAGCAGAAGACGGTTTTTGGGTGTGATGGCGGCTGCATGTATGCTCCCGCGTCGGGCGATGTCGCCTGCTCCGCCCCTCTCCCTGAATATCCCTGCACTCAACCTGCGCGATGCGCCCGTCGTGCCGCTGCCGATCATCAATGGTGTGTGGGACGAAGCGCGACTTGGTTCGCACGAAGTGGGGTTATTGCAGACTACGGGGCGATGGCCGGGAGACGCGCTGGCGATGGTGCTGGCTGCCCATGTCACGCTCGAGGGAGGCATACGCGGTCCTTTCTATGGGCTGGCGACCTTACGATCGAATGCGCGCGTGGTGGTGCGAACGCAAGATGACCGCTTGTGGCACTATCGTGTGCTTGGGCACCGTTTGTTGCGGCCCAGTGACGTGAAGGCCATTTACCATCGCAACGGCCGGCGCTTATTTTTACTCACTTGCGCAACTTGGAACCAACGACGACAAGCGTATGTACACCGGCTGCTTGTAGAAGCGACGATGGACTTTGAAATTGCCTAGTTGTATCTGATTGCTGGTCGGCCCACGGTCTTTTAGCGTAATCTCAACGCATTCTGCTCAAACTCACAGGGCGAGGAGTAATGGGGACGCGTTTAACACACGATGAGGGTTGAGATGAACGGTATCAAGTCACTGAATGCGAACATTGGTGAGCGACGACACGCTTCATTCAACGGTCATCGTCCGGTCAGTAAATGCACTATGGGTCGGATACCGGCGAAGCTAGAGACCATGGAGAGGTCGGATTCGAAAAGAGCTCCAAGCTGGCATCAGGTGACGTTCAAGAAAACAGTCGGCCAATGATGGGTTGGTGATCATCCATCACCGGACGCGTTACCCCGCAGGAGATCAGCCATCTCTCGCAAATACTCCCACGAATAAATACCAAACCGGCATCCGCCTCTCCACATGATGCTGATGGCGTAGTTGCCAACCGGATTGATCGCCTCCAGCTCATACGATCGCGGGCGGATGATCTTGAGCGGGTCGGGATTGTTGCGCTCTTCGTTGCACGTGGCGCATGGGCACATGTCGCTCAGCAGCTTGAAGGGCAGCTCGGACGTCTCGCCGTCGTCCCAGGTGATCGTCAGGATGGCTTTCGTCCTGTCGGCAGTAATGCTGGTCGGTCGCATACGCGACTTGGATTCTACGCCTGCTCGGCTTCCAGTGCAGTCCCATCGCACATACAATTCTGCTTCAGTTCCACCGGGAACTGAGCGCGCATGGCTGCGAAGACCATCCTGATCGTTGGTGGCGGTGTCATTGGGCTAAGCATCGCTTACTACGTGATGCGCGCCGGCCACTGCGTCGTCGTCGTCGAACGCGGCGCGCCGGATCACGACTCGTGCTCGCTGGGCAACGCCGGCATGATTGTGCCCAGCCACTTCGTCCCTCTGGCAGCGCCGGGCATGGTGATCTACGGTCTGCGCGCCATGTGGAATCCGGAGAGCCCGTTCTACATTCGCCCCCGCTTGAGCCGCGATTTGTTGGAATGGGGATGGAAGTTCATGCGCGCGGCCACCGCCGAATGGGTGGATCGCGCTGCGCCGCTGCTGCGCGACCTCAGCCTGGCTAGCCGACAGTGCTTCGTCGAACTGGCCGATGCGTGGGGCAACGCGTTCGGCCTAGCACAAAAAGGCCTGCTAATGCTATGCAAGACCGAGGCCGCGCTGCATGAAGAGGCGATGACCGCGGAACGCGCCCATCGGCTCGGCATCCCGGCGCAAGTGTTGACGCCCGAAGAAACGGCGCGGCTCGAGCCGAACTTGACGATGGACATCGCCGGCGCGGTTTACTTTCCCGAAGATTGTCATCTAGCGCCGCAGCGCTTCGTGGCCGAATTGACCCGCCGGCTGATGGCCGGCGGTGCACAGTTTCGCTGGTGCACCGAAGTGATCGGATGGCGTGTCAGCGGTCGGCGAATCGAGGGCGTGTGCACGAGTACGGGCGAACTGCAAGCGGATGAGTATGTGATCGCCGGCGGCGCGTGGTCGCCGCGCATCGCGCACGGGCTTCGCGCGCATTTGCCAATGCAGGCCGGCAAAGGCTACAGCATCACCCTCAAGCAGCCGAAACAAATGCCGGAGATTTGTGCCATCCTTGTCGAAGCGCGCGTGGCAGTGACGCCGATGTCGCTCGACGGCGCGCTGCGCTTCGGGGGGACGATGGAGATCGCCGGTTTGGACGAGTCTATCAATCCGGCGCGCGTGCGCGGTATCGTCAACGCCGTGCCGAAATACCTGCCTGCCTTCTCGCCGGAGGATTTTCGCGATGCGCCCGTGTGGCGCGGTTTGCGACCGGTGTCGCCGGATGGGCTGCCCTACGTAGGACGGCTGCGCTGCTACGACAACCTGAGCGTCGCGACCGGTCACGCCATGGTGGGCTTGAGTCTGGGGCCGATCACCGGCAAGCTGATGGCGCAGGTGCTGTCGGGGGAGCAGCCGGCGATAGATACGACGTTGCTCGATCCGGATCGCTTCGCACGATGAATCTGCTGCGCGCTCCGCCAAGTTGACTTCTACTGTCTGCCGTGCTTCACTCCATCTATGCGATTCGACCTCCTGATCAAGAACGGCCTGCTGATTGATCCTGGGCAAAACATCAATGCGCCGCGCGATGTCGCCATCAAGCGCAATCGCGTCGCGGCGGTGGATCGCGACATTCCTGCCGATAGCGCCGCGCGCGTCATTGACGCCGCCGGTCAGATCGTCACCCCCGGCTTGGTGGATCTGCACACGCACGTGTATTACGGCGTCACCTTCTGGGGCATCCAAGCCGATCCGGTGGCGGCGCGCAGCGGCGTGACGACGTGGCTCGACGTCGGCTCTGCCGGGGCGTTCAACCTGATCGGCCTGCGCGACTACGTGGCGCGCTCGTCGCGTGTCCGCATCTACGCCTTGCTCAACATTTCATCCATCGGCCTAACGGCGATGACGTATGAGCTGGCCAACCTGAATTACTGTGACGTAGACCTGTGCTGTAAGCTAATTGATGCCCATCGGGACTTCGTGTTGGGCGTCAAAGCGCGCATTGATGCCAACACGGTCGGCGAGAACGGATTAGAGCCGCTGCGCCGGGCGCGCGAGGCTGCCGATCGCGTTGGCATGCCGCTGATGGTGCACATCGGCATTGCCGGACCGAGCATCGGCGATGTGTTGGCGCACCTGAAGCCCGGCGACATCCTGACCCACTGCTTCACCGGCCATACCATGCGCATCATCGGCGCAGATGGTCGTCTGTTGGACGACGCGCGCCGCGCCTGGGAGCGCGGCGTGGTCATGGATATCGGCCACGGGGCCGGCTCATTTTCGTTCGAGACCGCCGAAGCGCTGCTGAGCCAGGGTTACCCGCCGGACGTGATCTCGACCGACATCCACCAGATGAGCGTGCACGGTCCGCTGTTCGACATGCCGACGTGTATGAGCAAGTTCCTGGCGCTGGGCATGTCGTTGGAGGAAGTAGTCCGTGCGGCGACGATCCGGCCGGCACAGGTGTTGGGGCTGCAGGACGAAGTCGGCACGCTCAAACCCGGCGCGTACGCCGACGTGGCGCTGTTCAGGCTGTGCGAGGGCGATTACACGTTCTACGACGTGTTCATGAACGCGCGCAAGGGCCGGCAATTGCTGTGTAACACGCTTACGATCGTGAACGGGCAGCCGATGGCGCGCACGCCCGATGGCCCGACGATGCCGTGGATCGAGCTGACCGAAGACCAGCAGGCGTTGATCGCGCGCGGGCATACGCCGGCTGCAATGGTGCGCGCCGAGTGCTGCTGAGCGAATTCAGATTAGTCCCAGCTCTCTGCCTCGCAGCGCCGCCTGTGTTCGATCGTGCGCGCCGATCTTGCCGAGCACGCTGGTGACGTAGTTCTTGACCGTGCCTTCGGCCAGAAAGAGCCGCTGGGCAATCTCGCGGTTGCTCAGGCCGGCGGCGATGAGCTTGAGCACTTCGATTTCGCGTTCGCTGAGCGGTTCCGCCAAGCCCTGGTTCACGTCGCGCGCAGCCGGAGCCAGCCGCGCGAACTCGGCAAACACCTTGCGCGCGATGGATGGCTCGATCAAGGCGCCACCATGTGCCACGGTGCGGATCGCGCGCGCCAGCTCTTCGCCGGAGAGATCCTTGAGCAAATACCCGAGCGCGCCGGCGCGCAACCCCTCGAACACGTATTGATCGTCGTCGAAGGTGGTCAAGATGATCACGCGCGCCGACGGATTGCGCTGCAGCAGACGGCGGGTCGCTTCGACGCCGTCCATGCCCGGCATTCGGATGTCCATCAATACGATGTCGGGCGCAAGTTGCGCGCAGGCGTCCAGGGCGGCCTGGCCATCCGCAGCTTCGCCGACCACCTCGAAGTCCTCTTCCATTTCGAGCAGCATGCGCAGCCCTTCGCGCATCAGCCGCTGATCATCCACGATGAGAATGCGAATGCGGTCCATCGCTTGCGAATCCTAACGGCCCGGTTGGCTCACCGACGTCGTTGGCAGATGTCCCTCGCGGCAACGTCATCGTGAGACGCGCGCCGCCGTGCTCGCTCCGGCCCAGCTCTAGGCGACCGCCGAGCTGCGCGGCGCGCTCTCGAAGGCCGCGTAGTCCGAAGCCCTTCGTCGGGCTGTCGTGCGCCAGGCCGATCCCGTCATCCTCAGTGCTCAGCGTCACGCTTGCTTCGTCGAAACTCAAGGTCAGCCAGGCGCGGCGCGCTTGAGCGTGGCGCTGCACGTTGGTCAGCGCTTCTTGCGCTGCGCGGAAGAGCGCCAGGCTGTGGGCGGCCGGCAGTGCCGGCAATTGCGGCGGCGTGATCACATGCACCTGCAGCCCGGTGCTGCTTTGGAAGCTCTGTGCCAAGCGTTGCAGCGCCGTCTCAAGTGAAACGTTCGCGTCGAGCGGCTCGCGCAGCAGTGCGACACTGCGTCGTAGATCGCTCAGCCCTTCTTTCATCTGATCGCGCATCGCGCCGACCACGCGCGCGGCGCGCTCGGGGTCGGTCGTGATGAGCCGCTGTGCGCCTTCTAGTTGCACAATCGCCGCAGTGAGGCGGTGGCCGAGTGAGTCGTGCAGTTCGCGCGCGATGCGGTTGCGCTCTTCGGCTACGGCGAGCTGCTGAAGTTGGAGCGACATCGCCTGTAATCGGTCGTTGGCCGCTTGCAGCTCCGCCGACAGTTGTTCGCTGCGCTCGCGCGCGATTTGCGCCTGGCGCATCAGGCCACCCACCAGCGTGAAGAAGAAGAAGCCGGCTGCGTTGGCGCCCCCGGCGATTAGCCCTTCGAGCAGCCCAAACACGGCTATATGGCTGACCATCAAAGCGACGAACAGCACCAGCCACCACAGCACGGCGACGCGCACCCATAACGTGATGCCGATCTGCGCGCCCAAGATGGCGAAGATGATCAGCATGAAGCTGTAACGCGCGCCGGGCACGACACACATAGCCAGCGCGATGGCCGTTTGGAGCGCCAAGACGATCAACTGTCCACGGGCATCGCTGCGATACACGAAGATGAGGAAGAGTGCCGTGAATGCAGCCGTGAGCACAAGCGTGATGGCAAGCTGCGTGGGGTCGCTTACCATCCTGATGCTGCCGATGACGAAGACACCCAGCGGCACGAGCGCGCTGACCGTCAGCAGATGGCCGGCCAGCGCCGATGCAGAGCGGATCGTCGGCTCGCGGAACAATTTGCGGTAGATGCGGGGGTAACGGCTCTCGCCTGCCATGGCTCGCCCAGGGATCAAACCGGATTCAGACGCTGGTGCAGGCCGAGCGTGACGCTCTGTTTCGCCCGCCGACTGCCTCTGGAATCATAAATCATGCTCAAGCCACTCTATTCATAGCGGAATCGCCACACCCCGACGGCAAAGAAGATGGCTGCGAAGCCTAAAAGCACGCCTGCCTCCGGCAGCACGCCGGCCAGTCCTTGTCCGCGCAGCAGCACGTCGGTCATGCCCTGCATCGCCCAGGTCGTCGGCAGCACTTGAACGGCCGTGCGCACCGCCTCTGGGAATAGCTCGCCGGGATACCAGCAGCCGCCGAGCAGCGCCATCACCATGCCCAGCATGATGCTCAAGCCGTTCGCCTGGCCGGCGGTCTCGACGAATGCGCCCAGCATGACGCCGAAGGCGGCCGCGGCCAGCGCCGAGGAGACCAGCATGGCTGCCGTTGCGGCCGGGTGATCGGCCCAGCGCGCCTTGAGGACGATGCTGCCGAACGTGACGAGCAGCGACATCTGCACCAGCGCCCAAAAGACGTTACCCAGGATCGTCCCGAGCAGATACGTCCCGCGGCCGGTGGGTGTGATCAACAGCCGCCGCAGCGTGCCGTTTTGACGCTCCTCGGCGAAGGCTGCCGAAATGCCGAACAGCGGGATGAAGACCCAGGTGATCAATTGCCCGGCCGAGGCGTTAGCGGCCGGCTCATACGCATCTGCCGTGTTGCCGAGGACGGTTTCCAGCCGATTCGGCGCCTCGATCATGAGCGCCTGCGCCGAAGCCAGCGCCGCCTTGAAGGAGGCTTGTCGCGCCGCTTCGTCGGCGAAGGGTTGAATCCCGCTGATTTCGCTGACCGCCCGGCGCGCGATCTGCGCGCTGCTGCCCAACCGATAAAGCACCGCCTCGATGGCATGCGCGGCCGCTTGTGCGTCAAGGCTGTTGGGCGACTGAACGAGATCGAGGGTGATCTCTCCGCTCGCCAGCGCGTCGAAATCGCAGTTGGCCGGGATTACCAACAAAGCCGAGGCGCTGCGCTCTTTCAGCGCCGCCTCGCCTGCGGCGCGCGTCGTCGCCTCCGTTTGCAGTGATTCGGACTTGTCCAGCTCGGCGATGATCTGTCGTGAGAGGTCCGAGCGCGCTTCATCGGCCACCAGCAGGCGAATGCGGACGTCGCTCGGCGCGCCGGTGATACCGGCAAGGATCAGGGTAAAGGCGATGGGCAACGCCAAGAAGAAAATCAGCTCGGACGCGCTGGCGAAGCGCACCAGTGTGTCTTTCCAGATGATGCTCAAGATTTTCATCATGCTCGCTCCTGTGCGTTCATCCCCCTAGCAGCGGTCGGCGGTTGAACAAGGCGATGGCTATGCCGCCCACGACGAGCCCCATCGCGGTCAGTCCGAGCAACGGGCGTCCCAGGTCGGCTAACGTCCCGCCCAGGCTTAAGATGGTGAAGCCGTCCAGTCCCCAGGCGTTGGGCGTCAGTCTGCTCATCCACTGCAGCCACTCCGGCGCCATGTTGAGCTGGACGAAGCTGCCGCCCAGGATGCCGAAGATCAGCATCACTGCCGAGCCGACCACACCGACCTGGTTGGGCGTGCGCGCCAGCGCCGTGATGAGCATCCCCCAGCCGATTGCGCCGAACACAACTGCCAGGATGAGCACTACGACGCCAAGGAGGTCACCCCAATGCAGGCCGAACAGCAGCGAGCTGACTGCGATCAAAATCGCCATTTGCAGCACGCCGGTGAGGTAAGTGCCAATCAGTTTGCCGACCAGCACCTGCGCGCCGGTCGTCGGCGAGATGAGCAACCGCGCAAGCGTGCCTTGCGATCTTTCGACCAACAGCGAACGGCCGCCGTTGCTGACGGTGAACATTAGGAACAGCAGCGCCACGCCCGGCGCCATGTAGGCCATCGGATCGAAGGTCGCCGCCGTTCCCGCCTCTGCCACAGGCGTGCGCAGTCGGATGGCCGGCTCTTCCATGACCGTCGCGCTGAGGCGCTCGCCCATAGCCGCGGCGAACGTCTCGATCTGATCCGGCGCGATCAATCCGGCGTTCAACGCCAGCCTGACGATTACCTCGCCGGAGACGCGCCCGGTCTCGACCCGGCTGAGGAAGCCTTCCACGATCGCCTGGATCACTCCTGCACTCACCGGTCGCGCGGGATTTTTGTAAAGCACGATCTTGACCACGCGATCTGGCGGCGGCTGGCCGGCGCGTGGAATGATGCTGTCGGTGAAGCCGGACGGAACGATGACCGCCGCGGCAACCCGGTCGGCATCTACGTCGCGCCGCGCGGCAACCGCGTCGGTGATAAACATGGGTCTGACCAGTTCGGCCAGCTCGTCCGATCGAAAAGTCTCGATCAGGGCTTCGCCCAGTCGTCCATCGTCCTGATTCACGATTGCGACGGGAATCGCTTCGATCCCGCTGTTGCCGGTGACCCGGCCGGTGACGAAGCCCAAGCCCACGATGAGCAGGAAAGGTGCCAGTAGCGTGAAGATGAGCGCCGCGCGATCGCGCGAGATCACGGTCAGGTCTTTCCAGCCAATAGCGATGAGCTTCTTCATGGTTGCCCTCGTTGCTCCTTCGACTGTCAATCGCGCAGCGCGCGACCGGTCAGGTGAAGAAAGACGGCTTCGAGATTCGGCTCGCGAATGTCAATCGAGTAGACCTTGATCCCGCGCGCGTCGGTTTGCGCCACGAGCGGCGCGAGGATGGCCTTCGCCTGCCGCGTGGTCAGCGCAACCTGATGATCGCCGGCGCTCGCCTGGAGGACGCCGGGGATGTGGCGCAGCGCCTGGGCGACGGCTTCGGCGTCCTCGTGCGCGCCGAGGTGCACGACCAAGGTCTCACACTCGCCGACTTGCCGGGTGAGTTCGGCCTGCGTGCCCAGCGCGATCAATTCGCCGTGATCCATGATGCCGACGCGATGCGAAAGTTCCTGCGCCTCCTCCATGTAATGGGTGGTGTAGAGGACGGTCATCCCCTGACGGTTCAGCGCCTTGATCGAGTCGAGGATGGCGCGGCGCGATTGGGGGTCAATGCCGACGGCGGGCTCGTCCATGAACAGCAACTGCGGCTTGTGGATCAAGCCGATCCCGATGTTGAGGCGGCGCTTCATGCCGCCGGAGTAGGTCTTGACGCGATCTTTGGCGCGTTCGGTCAGCCCGACCTGCTCCAGCACCTCGTCTATTCGCCGGCTCAGGGCGCGTCCCGATAAGCCATACATTTGTCCCCAGAAAGCCAGGTTCTCGCGCGCGGTGAGGTCTTCGTAGAGCGCCAGTTCTTGGGGCACGACGCCGATGATCCGGCGCACCGCCATCGGCTCGCGCGTCACGGAGTGGCCGGCGATGGTCGCATCGCCGCGCGTGGGCGTGTAGAGCGTGGCGAGCATCAAGATCGTCGTGGTCTTGCCCGCGCCGTTCGGCCCGAGCAGGCTGAAGATCTCGCCGCGCTTGATCTCGAACGATACGCCCTTGACGGCGACGACGTCGCCGTAGTGCTTAGCTAGGTCTCGCGCCTCCAGGATCGTTTCCATCTCGTTGCTCATCTCTCAGCGTTCCCTTCTGCCAAAGAGGTTAACGAGGCGCGCGCACCATCTGGAGTGCCAAAAGTCATCTCACAGTCATATGACCGGGGCTTGTGTGGGATGCGGCGATGAGTGCTGGCTGTGGCATTAGCGTAGGCCGCTTCGGCGCCGAATCTCTCAGATAACGGCAGCGTCGGATGAAGTGGGACGAGGGCTAGAGAAGGGATGTCATCTGCCTTCCACCAATGCCTGCATGCGCTCAGCAGTCGCTTGTAACGTGGGCCAGTCGCCCAGGTACGCGTTGTAAGCAACGTGATCTAGGCCGATGTGCAGATAGCACGCGCGTAGGCGGGCGTCGAGATCTTCTGGGACGTAGCCCGCCGCCCGCCATCGTCGCTCCAGTTCCGATCGCAGCAACCCAACGTCGAGGTTCGGGTGCCACGGCGCCCAAAACTCGAACCATGCCAGGTCGTATAGGTGGTCGCCGTAAAGCGCGCAGCCCCAATCGAAGACGCCGGTGATGCGCCTTCCTTCGACCAGAACGTTGCGGTTGATCAGGTCGCAGTGGACGAGGCTGCGCGGGACGGCGTCGCTTGCCAAGCGTTGCAGCAAGTCGAATCCCCAGTTGAAAGCCGCTTCGCCCTCGGGCGTTGCAGCGAGTCGCCTGCGCCAGCCGTACGTGCGTCGGTCGGGTGAGTCATCGCCGACGCTCAGTAGAAAGCTCGACCAACTGGGATGCGGTGCCGCGCCGTCGCTACGCCAACCGCCGAATCCCGACGTGTCGGAGACGTCAGCTCGCCGTAATGCTTCTAGAGCGGCTGCCAGGGACGGAATCAGAGCGCGCCATTGGTGCGCGCTCACCTGCTCGAGCGGGATGCCGAACGCTCGCGTCGAGATGCAATAGTAGCCGTCGAAAGCAGACCCAATGGCCAGCACTTGGGGGATGGGCAGATCGGGTGTAGCGAATGTGTGCGCGCGTTGATCTTTTTGAAAGTCTTCGGCGTATTTGCCGAAACGCACGACCAGGGCCTGGCCGTTTCGACGAAAGCCGAAGCACCGTGACCATGCGCCGGCGCCGATGGGTTCGACGTCGGTCACGTCAGAGTCGAGGTGACGGACAAGAAATGTCCGAACTTGATCGGCGTCTAAGGCGCTCTGCATCTCGAAGCCTATGATTCGCGCTATGTGATGCGTCGTGCGATCAGCCGGCGACGTAAGCCTGAATCAGCTCATCCAGTACCTGGTTATGCGCTTCGTCCACCGTGCGCCGGGCCGGATCAGCCATGAACCAGGCGATGCTGCGCCGTACGCCCTCGGCCCACGGCACCGTGCAAACGAAATCCGGCACGAAGCGCTTGATCTTGCTGTTGTCGAACACGACGCTATGCGCCTTGTCGCCTAACAGGGTTCCCTCGAATTCGGGCCGCCTGGCGATGATCCAATCTGAGGCGATGTGAACGATCTTCGGCTCGATGCCGACGGCGTGTGCGGCCTCGCGGTAAATCTGGTCCCACGTGAGCGTCTCGTCGCTGGTAATGTGGAAGGCGTGGCCAGCCAGTTGCTCGCGCCCAAGCAGCCCCACCAATCCTTTAGCGAAGTCGCCGTTCCAGGTGACCGTCCACAGCGATGTGCCGTCGCCGGGCACGATCACCGGCAGACCGCGCAGCATGCGATCCATCATCGTCCACGGATGCCGCCAACTGCCTAGCACCAAGGGGATGTTCGACGGCCCGTAGGTCAGGGACGGGCGCACGATGGTGACGGGGAAGCTGCGCTCGCGGAACTCGCGCATCAAGCGCTCTTCGCACGCGATCTTGTCGCGTGAGTATTGCCAATGAGGATTGGCCAGCGGTGTATCTTCAGTGATGCGATAGTGGGCAGGCGGCTTCTGGTAGGCGCTGGCCGAACTGATGAACACGAACTGGCGCGTTCGCCCGCTGAACAAGCGAATGTCCTGCTCGATGTGATCTGGCGTGAACGCCACCCAGTCCACTACAGCGTCGAAGTGATGGCCGGCGATGGCGCGCGCAACGCCGTCGGGGTCTGTGCGAATGTCGCCGCGTAGCGCAATGGCGCCGGACGGCGCTTCATATTTGTGCGATTGGCCGCGGGTGAGGAGAAACAACTCGTGACCACGTTCGATGCAGCACTGGGCACATGCAGAACTGATGATGCCGGTGCCGCCGATGAAGAGCACTTTCATAGACCGCTATTGTGCGATAGGTGGTCGCGCTTGTCATGTGCTCTCGCCGCGCTTTCGATTTGACTTTTGCACCGGCTTTACTATCATTCCGGTTGATTCTTATAGATTATTAAACTATTACGATCTGATTTAATGGACGCCAAGGCGAACGGACCGGTGACCGTGACCGACTACGTCACGCGCAGCATTCGCGAGCGGATTCTGAGCGGCGCCTATCCGCCGGGGACAAAGCTCGACCAGCACATGTTGGTCGAAGAATTCGGCGCCAGTCTGATTCCGGTACGCGAGAGCCTGCGCCAGCTCGAAGCGCAGGGATTCGTCCGCTTGTATCCGCACAAAGGTGCTTACGTCGCCGAACTGTCGCTTGCGGAGATCAAAGAGATCTATTTCGTGCGTGAGCTGCTCGAGGAAGCAGCGACGCGGCTGGCCGTACCGAGGCTCTCGGCAGAGGATAAAACCCGGTTGCGCCAGCGCCTCGAACAGATGGAACGGGCGACGGCGTCCGGCGATTACGCCCAACTGCTCGAACTCAACCGTGATTTCCATTTCATCATCTACGAGGCCGGCGACAATCGCCTGCTAGTCGAGCTGATTCGTGGCCTGTGGGATCGCTCCAGCCGCTACCGGCATCTTTACACTTATCTGCCCGACCGCGCGCCGCGCGCGTTGCGGGAGCACAAGCGCATCTACCGCTTGTGCGTCTCCGGCGATGCCGAGGTCGCCGCTCGTGCCGTCCGGCACAACGTTAGACAGACGGTGAAAGGCCTGGTGCCGGTGCTGCGCGCCAGGCTTGCCGAGACGAAGCACTCAACCTAGCCATCGCAACTCAAGCATGGAGGCGCTATGACGCGAACTCTCACCCCGAATTACAAACCCAAGTTACCGCCAAAGATAGACTACGGCATTGGCATTGTCGGTTGCGGGGGCATCGTCAACTACGCTCACTTGGTCGCCTACAAGAACAACGGCTTGAGGGTGGTTGCTTGCCACGACGCGAACCCAGAAGCCGCCCAGAAAACCGCTGAGGCGCACGGCATCCCGAAGGTGTATCAGAACCTGGATGACCTACTCGCCGATCCCGCCGTCGAGATCGTAGATATCGCCGTGCAGCCGTGGCATCAACGCGCCATCGCGGAGCGCGCGCTGGCAGCCGGCAAACATCTGCTTTGTCAAAAGCCGCTCTCGGACACCTTCGGCGACGCCGTTGCAATTGTCGAAGCCGGCCGGCGCGCCGGCCGAAAGGTCGCGGTCAATCAGCAGATGCGCTGGGATGCCGGCATTGCTGCCGCACAGGATCTGATTGCCAAAGGCGTGATCGGCCGGCCCACCGACGCCCAGATTCAGGTGAGCACAAATACCCCCTGGCACATGTGGCCCTGGCTGGCCGAATCGCCCCGGCTCGAAGTGCTCTATCACAGCATCCACTATCTTGATGCGATGCGCTTCCTGTTCGGTGAGCCGGCCTGGGTCACCAGCCGACATGCGAAATATCCCAAACAGGGTGCCAAGGCCGAGACCAAAACTATCACGATTCTGGACTACGCCGATGGCTTGCAGGCGATGGTCGCCGTCAACCATCATGACGAAAGCCCGGATGGCTACGCCACTTTCCGCTTCCTCGGCACGGAGGGCATCATCAAAGGCACCATCGGCCTGATGTACAACTACCCGCACGGTCGCCCCGATACCTTCGAGGTTCATCTTCACACCGACAAGCCCGAAGATTGGCATGTGATTCCCTTGGCAGGGATGTGGATTCCCGATGCGTTCATCGGTCCGATGGCCTCCCTCATGGAGGCGATCCAGACCGATGGCATGCCGGCCACGGACGCCGCAGACAACCTGAACACCTTGCGCATCGTCGAGGCGGCATACCGTTCGGCAGCGGAGAACCGCTCCGTAAGGCCAACGGAAATTTGAGCGTCGAGGTGCAGAGGGCAAAACAAACCGCCTTTGTTTCTCTGCGTGCGACAACGAGATGGAACAGCGACTGAAGGACAAAATCGCCATCGTCACCGGCGCCGGACGGGGCATCGGCAAGGGCGTAGCGTTGCGGCTGGCGGGCGAAGGGGCACACGTCGTCATCGCGGAATACGACGCCGACGCCGCACAGCAAACCGCGCAGGAAGTGTGTGCGCTCGGTGTTTCTGCCCTGCCGTATCCAATTGATCTGTCCGATGTGTCTCAGATCCAGCCGATGGTGGATGCGGTGGTGCGCGCCTTCGGCCGCATAGACATCCTGGTCAACAACGCCGGCCGCGTGCAGACCAAGCCGATGCTCGATCTGACCGAGGCGGACTGGGATCGCATCGCCAGCGTTAACCAGCGCGGGCTGTTCTTCTGCTTGCAGGCCGTGGCACGGCAGATGATCGCGCAAATTCCCGAAGACATCCGCAACCGCGATCGCGCGCCGCACAGCTTCGGCAAGATCGTCAACTTTTCATCGGTCGCCGGCCGCAGTGGCCGGCCTAACTCCACCCATTACGCTGCGACGAAAGCTGCTGTGATCAGCATCACGCGCTCGGCGGCGCTGGCGCTGGCGCGTTACAACATCAACGTCAACGCCGTCTGTCCCGGCATCGTGCTCACTGCGATGTGGCAAGAGATAGACCAGGCCAACCAGGTGATGCGCGGGCTGGAACCCGGCGAGTGGATTCGCCGCTCCATCGAAACCGTGCCGCTCAAACGCGCTGCCCAGCCGGAGGATATCGCTGCCGCCGTGGCTTTTCTGTGCTCGCCCGATGCGGACTACATCACCGGCCAGGCGCTCAACGTGGATGGAGGGTTAGAGATGGATTAGCCGACTGAGAGTTGCTTCTTACGTCTTACGTCGGACGCAGGACGCAAGACGCAGGACGCAAGACAACAACGCCATGCTTACCTACACTGATCTTCCCCTGCTTCCTACGCAGCTCGTCGGCAGCGCCGGCGTGCCAAGCTGGATCTGGGTCTTCCGCGACGCGATAGCGGAGGGCAAAGTTGGGCCAGAGGACATCCGCGAGACGTTGATGGACGCCGTGAATATCGCCATCCAAGATGCGACCGAGGCGGGTGTGGACATCAT
The DNA here is from genome assembly GCA_025998955.1 of Candidatus Roseilinea sp. Classification (NCBI taxonomy): domain Bacteria; kingdom Bacillati; phylum Chloroflexota; class Candidatus Thermofontia; genus Candidatus Roseilinea; species Candidatus Roseilinea sp. The sequence continues at coordinate 2,186,367 of AP024676.1, read as the reverse complement.
CTCCGACGGCGAGTTCTTTCGGGCCGATTTCACATGGAACTTCCACGAGCGCATCGCCGGTCTGGAGAAAATTCCTTTCGAGCGGCGGCTCGGATACCCCGGCCCGGACCAGTTGGACGCCTTTCGCGCCGTCGAACCGCTCACCGTGCCGAACGGCTACGGCCTGGTGGACGAAGTGCGCTACATCAAGACGCGCACCCACAAGCCGTTCATCACGGCGCTGCAAAGCCCACTCACGCAAGCCTTTCGCATTGACCCCGGCAAGGTGTACAAGGACAAGGGCGAGGTGGCCTGGGCATTGGTGCCGTTCATCAATAAGGAGTTGAAAGACGCCGTGGCCGCCGGCGCGCGCCACATCCAGTTCGACGAGCCGGCGTTCTGGACGATGCCCGGTGGCATGCCGGAGTTTGTGAAGATGTACAACGCCTGTGTGGAAGGCGTGAACGCCACCATCGGCGTGCACTTGTGCTTCGGCAACTTCCGCGGACGCCCGGCCACCTCTGACCGCACCTACAAACACATCGCCCCTTACCTCGAGCAGATGAACGTGGACGTGGTGCACATGGAGTTCGCCAACCGCTGCATGTGGGAGGCCGAGCTGTGGGCAAAGTATGGCGGCGAAAAGATCCTGTGCGCCGGCGTGATTGACGTGAAGGGCCGCTCGTTGGAGACACCGGAGCTGGTGGCCGAGCGCATCCGGCTGCTGCTGCGCTACGTCAAGCCGGAGAAGCTCTGGGTCTCGTCCGACTGTGGCTTCAGCCAGACGGCGCGCTGGCTGGCCGTCGAAAAGATGAAAGCAATGGTCAAAGGCGCAGCGATTGTGCGAAAGGAGTTGATGGGCTGAATTACAAAGCTCCGCAGAGCGCTGCCCTTCACGATTAAAAGCGATGTTGAAGCTCGAATACAACGCCAAGCTCGGTCGCACCATCCGCATGGACGACATTGACACCATCGGCCGCTCGACCTATGCCATGCTGGAGGAGGCGTTCACTACCGGGCGCACCGAAGAGGCGCTGGCGCTGTCCGATTACTACTTGAAAGAGCTGCGCATCATGCACGACATTCTAATGACCTGGGCGCAGGACATCATCCGCTTCATGATCGCGCGCGACGCCGCCGCTGCGCAGCCGGTGGCGCAGGCGCTTTCCGCCGCCATCTGTAAGGCCTGGCGCGACTTCGAGTTCGGCGTCGCCCCGTTGCGGCGATTGCAAGCCGCCATCCGTGACGGCGACCATGCGCGCGCTTCGGCTGCGCTGGAACGCCTGTGGCTGGAGTTCAAGATCCCGCATGACGTGCTCGTGGCCTGGATCAATGAGATGCTGAATTACTTGTCCAAGACCACCGAGCAGCACGTGCTGGACTCGATCCTGGAGACGCACCAGAGCATCTGGGGCGACCGCTACGCGACGTGGGATCAGATGACGCCGTGGGAGAAAGTGGCGCTGACGGTAGAGGGCATGCGCGGCCATCTGAGCGGCGCCTCGCGCAAAGGCGACGTGATCGTGCGCGAAGAGGAAGATCGCTTCGTCATCGCGTTTGACCCATGCGGCACAGGCGGCGTGTTGCGGCGCGGTGATCCGGAAACCGGCCGTCCAGCCTATCGCACCGACGGAGTCAACCGTGAAGCCCATGACTGGACGTGGGGCAAGGTCGGTGTGCATTGGTACTGCAGCCACTGCGCCATCGCGATGGAATGGCTGCCTGGGCGTCGACGCGGCCATCCGCTGCGTCCGCTCGACCACACCCTGGATCATCAAGCGCCGTGTGTCTGGTATGTCTATAAGGATGAGCGCCAGACACGCGCCTATCACTACCCACGCACCGGACTTGTTAAACCAGAAAGAGGATGACCCCCCATCATCAATTACCCAATGAACGGAGGCAGCATGACCGCGATGAGGATAGACACACACCAACACTTCTGGAATCTGGCCAAGGTTGAATACACATGGCTGGTGCCGGCCTATGGGCCGATTTACGCCAACTTCGCCCCGCAGGACCTGGAGCCGCAACTGAAGGCCGCCGGCATTGACCGCACGGTGCTCGTGCAGAGCGCCAACAACAACGAGGACACCGTCTCGATGCTCACCCAAGCCGAATGCTACGAGTGGATCGGCGCGGTAGTGGGCTGGGTGCCACTCTACGATCATCACGAGGCGGCTAAGCTACTCGACCGGTATGGCAAGCATCCAAAATGGCGTGGCGTGCGCCATCTCAATCACGAAGAGCCAGATCCGGATTGGCTGGTGCGCCCGGATGTGTTGCAAGGCTTGAAGCTGCTGGAGGAGCGCGACATGACGTTTGACGTGGTCGCCATCTTCCCTAAGCACATCGGCCATGTGCCTACCCTGGCCGAGCACGCTCCCAAGCTGAAGATCATCATTGACCACCTCGCCAAGCCTCCCATCAAGGAGAAGAAGATAGACGAGTGGCGCGCGGCCATGGCGCGTTGTGCGCAGTACCCCAACGTCTACGCGAAGATCTCCGGTCTGAACACCGCCGCAGATTGGCAGAACTGGTCGGCCGCCGACTTGAAGCCCTACATTGACGCTGCGATCGAGTTGTTCGGCGTGGATCGCTGCATGTTCGGCAGCGATTGGCCGGTCGCTATCCTGGCCGGCGACTACGCGAAGGTGTGGCGTGAGACAAACGAGGCGCTCAAAGGGCGCAGCCAAGCCGAAATTGACGCGGTGCTGGGCGGCACGGCGCAAAAGGTCTATCGCGTCGAGTAGTGTCGCTAGTGTCGTAGCGTCGGTCGTGTCACCAGTGTCGCTCGACACCAACGACACCGGCAACACCACCAACACCAGCTAGACGAAACCGACACCAATTCGTAAAGGAGTCCCATGAAACGCTTTGGACAGGTGATCGGCATCAAGCCGGATCGGATTGAGGTTTACAAACAGTTGCACGCGGCGGTATGGCCGGCAGTGCTCAACAAGATCAAAGAGTGCAACATCCGCAACTACTCGATCTATCTATACGACAACCTGTTGTTCGCCTATTTTGAGTATGTAGGCGATGACTTTGAGGCCGACATGGCGAAGATGGCTGCCGACCCCATGACACAGGAATGGTGGGCCATCTGCATGCCGATGCAAGTGCCGGTCGAGGGCCGCAAGCCGGGTGAGCACTGGCACACGATGGAAGAGGTGTTCCATACCGATTGACCGGTGCTGTTTGGGTTGGATTGCGGCGCGCGAGGATTCACCCTTGCGCGCAGGATCATTTCGCATCTCGTAAAGACCAGGAGGTTTCCAGATATGTCCAAACACAAGTTATTCGCCTCGCTTTTCGCCGTCGGTGCAGTCCTTGCGGCATGCGCAGCACCGCCGTCGCCCGCACCTCAAGCGCCTCAGCCGCCGGCCGCCGAGCCTACCCAGGCCGCGCCGGCAGCGCCCGCCCAGCCGTCCGGCGATGAGCCCAAGGTGGCCGGCGTAGATCGCCGATTCGACGGCGTCACACTGCGTGCCGCGTTCATCGGCGGTGGCCAATACGAGAAGATGTACGAGTCCATCAAAGACTGGGAGGCCGCCACCGGCGCGAAGGTGGAGATCGTGTACAAGGGCGATGGCTTCGAGATTGACAAGAAACTCAAGACCGACTTCGCTGCCGGCACCGGCGATTACGATGTGGTCTGGGATCACACCTCGTTCTTCTCACAATACATCCCCTTCCTGGAGCCGCTGGAGAACTACTTCACTCAGGAGGAGCTGAAGGACTTCTCGCAGGCCATTCTGAAGAGCGCCACGCGCGATGGTCACCTTTGGTTAATCCCTCGCCACGCCGATATTAGCGTCGTCCACTACCGCACCGACCTATACGGCAACGAGCAATACAAAGCCGAGTTCAAGGCTAAATATGGCTACGACCTCGCGCCGCCCGAGACATGGAAGCAATTCTTCGATCATGCCGAGTTCTTCACGGGTAAGGAGCCCGGCCTGCTCGGCACGAATTTCGCCGGTAAGGAAGAGGCGCTCAGCGGCCGCTTCTACGAAATCCTGGTGGCCAACGGTGGCAAGATGCTCGATGAAAACTTCAAGCCGGCCTTCAACAGCGAAGCCGGCGTGAAGACGGCCCAATTCTTCCGCGAACTCTATGCGCGCAAGCTGGTGCCGGCGGACATGACCAGCCTGTTGTGGGATGGCGTGGCCAACAACTTCTGCCAAGGCAACATCGCCGTGCACAACGAATGGTTCGGCTGGTATTCCTACTTCCAGGATCCGAAGAACTGCAAGGTGGCCGGCAAGTTCGATCTGATTCGCCAACCGGTGGGTGAAGGTGGCATTCGCAGCGGCTGGGCCGGCGCGCACGCCTTCAGCATCCCGGCCAGCAGCAAGAACAAGGAAGCCGCGGCGGCGCTGATCAAGTTCCTGACCTCGGAGAAGATCATGTATGAGGAGGCGAAGCTCGGCTTCCTGCCGGTGCGCGATAGCGTGTGGGCGCGCCTCATCGCCGACGCCGCCAAGAGCGACAACCCGCTGGACAAGAAGCGACTAGAGATCGCCCAGACTGCGATCGCCAACGACTTCTTTGCACCTCCGCTAATCGCAGAATGGATTCCGTTGACCAACATCCTGACCCCCAAGCTGCAGGCGATCATGCTCGGCGACCTTGACGCTAAGCAGGGCCTGGACGAGGCAGCCGCTGAGGTCGAGAAGATGCTGGCTGAAGCCGGTTACTACAACAGGTAGACGACGGTTGATCTCAGGGATAATCCTCAGCTCCGAGGCGCTTTGCCGACCTCGGAGCTGAGGGCCATCCGAGCTATGGCGCAACTCACACAGGCATCGGCCTTGGAGAGGCGTTTCACGTCGGCGCGACGTTCCGGCGCATCCGGGTTCATCGTCGCCATGTTGGTGCCGTCGCTGGTGATCATCGCCTTCGTCGTCGCCTTCCCGCTGGTCTATTCGTTCTATCTTTCATTCACCTCATACACGCTGCTCCGGCCGATCCCGGCTTGGAACGATTTCGCGAACTACCGGCGCTTGCTACAAGACCCCATCTTTGGCCAGGCCTTCATCAACACGCTCTTGTTCATGTTCGTCACGGTCAATGCCGCTTTTCTGATGGGGTTGTTTCTCTCGCAGGCCATCGCGCGCACGATCCGCGGCCAGTCCTTGCTGCGCACCTTGCTGATGGTGCCGATGATGTTCGCGCCGGTGATGGTGGGCTTTCAGTTCCGCTGGTTCTTCAACGATCAGGTGGGACTGGTGAATAATATCCTCACGTCGCTGGGGCTGCTCAACGGCTCGATCCCCTGGCTGGTGGACCGTTGGCTGGCGATGTTTTCTATCGGCGTGGCGACCGTGTGGATGAATACGCCGGTGGTGGCCATCATCCTGTTGGCCGGCACGCTTTCTATCTCGCCCGAGTTATATGAGGCGGCTGACGTGGACGGCGCGAACAGTTGGCAGAAGTTCCGCGCGATCACCTACCCATTGCTTGGGCCGTTCATCACCATCGCGCTTACGATACTCTCGCTGGATGTCGCCCGCGGGTTCGACATTGTCTCGATCATGACCGGCGGCGGGCCGGCGCATCGCACCGAACTACTGTGGACGTATGTGCCCCGGGTGGCGATCCAAGAAGCCCGGTTCGGCTCGGGCGCGGCGATGTCGTTTGTGACGATCATCGTCACCGTTGTGTTCACCCTATACTTGTTCCGCCAATTGTTGAAGTCGAGGATTCTCTGATGCGCCATTCATCTCGCCGCCGTTGGTCGAGCGCGCTGCTCGATGTCTTGGTCTGGCTCATCTTGATCGTCATGCTCGTGCCGGCCTTGTGGCTGGTGTTCACGTCGGTGCGCAACCCGGTGGAGGTCAACGCTAAGCCGCCGGTGTGGATTCCGCGCGAGTTGACGCTGGATGGCTTCAAGCCGCTCTTCGGCCAGGCCACCGAGATGACAGGGGTAATTCCGTTCGACCGCTACTTTTTGAATTCAACCGTGGTCGCCTTGGTGAGCACGGTGATCGCGGTCGCCCTCGGCACCATGGCCGGCTATGTGTTCGCGCGCTACCGATTCAGGGGGAAGAATATAGTCTTCCTGGGCATCATGCTCTCGCGCGCCGTGCCGGGCATCGCCCTCAGTTTGCCGCTATTCCTGTTGTTCGCGCGCATCAGCCAGGCCGGGCCGCTCAAGCTGATTGATACCCAGCTCGGCCTCATCATCGTCTATGTCGCGGTCAACGTGCCGTTCACGGTGTGGTTGATGGATGGCTTCTTCCGCGAGATTCCCGCCGAACTGAGCGAAGCGGCGCAACTCGACGGTTGCAGCGAATGGCAGACGTTCACCCTCATTAATCTGCCGCTGGCGTTGCCGGGCCTGGCCGCCAGCGCCATCTTCGCCTTCCTGGCCGCATGGAACGAATTTCAGATCGCCAGTGTGCTCACGCGCACCGTCAACTCCAAAACGGCGCCGGTCGGCCTGTTCGACTTCACCGGCCAGTTCACCATTGACTGGCGTGGCATGGCCGCGATGGCAACGGTCATGATGATCCCCGCCATCGCCTTCGTGTTCGTCGTACAGCGCAACCTGGTGCGTGGCCTGACCTTTGGCGCGGTGAAGTAGGATTCAACCTCCAATCTCTAATCCCCAATCTCTAATCTCTAATTGCTAGCTCTGCGCCGCATGCCATCCCACATCACCGACTCCATCTTCCTGAAAGACCTGTATGGCACGGACGAGATGCGCGCGATCTTCAACGATGAGTCGCTACTGCAACGTTGGCTCGATGTAGAGGCCGCCTTAGCGCAGGCCGAAGCGGAGATCGGCGTGATCCCACGATGGGCTGCGGAGGAAATTGCGCGCAAGGCCAAGGCAGCGCTGATTGACACGGCGTGGATGAAGCGTGAGATTGACCACACGCTCCATCCCATTGTGCCGCTCATCCGCGCGCTCAAGTCAATCTGCGATGGCGATGCCGGCGAATACATTCACTGGGGCGCGACCACGCAGGACATCATAGATACCGCCCTCGTGCTCCAGCTCAAAGACGCGACTGCGCTCTTCGAGCGGCGCCTGCGCGATCTGGAAGCGACGCTGATCGAACTGGCGCGACGCCATCGCGAGACGATCATGCCCGGCCGCACGCATGGCCAGCACGCGCTTCCCATCACCTTCGGCTTCAAGGTCGCGATCTGGCTGGATGAGTTTCGCCGACACGCGGCCCGCCTGAGCGAATGCAAGCCACGCTTGCTCGTCGGCCAATTCGGCGGTGCGGTGGGCACGCTGGCCGGCGTGAGTGAGCACGGCTTCGAGATTCGCCGCCGCATGATGGCACACCTCGGCCTGGGCGTGCCGACGATTAGCTGGCACGTCGCTCATGATCGCTTCGCCGAGTTTGCTGCCGTCGTCGCGATGATGGCCGGAACCTGCGGCAAGATCGCCAGCGAAGTAATCGCGTTGCAGAAAAGCGAAGTCATGGAGTTGGAGGAGCCCTGGGAGGAAGGCAAAGTCGGCAGCAGCACCATGCCGCACAAGCGCAATCCGATGCTGTGTGAAGCAATCGCGGCGCTGGCCCGGCTGTGCTTCGATCGCGCACGCACGGCGCTCGATGGACTGATCCAAGAGCACGAGCGCGATTGGACCGTCAACCACATAGAGTGGGCCTATCTGCCTGAGCTATGCGTGATGGCCGATGGCGCGCTGGCCCTGACGTTGCGTGTCTTACAGGGCTTGC